>DASQLM010000037.1:0-19683 GCA_035630015.1 Thermoleophilaceae bacterium
CGCCTTCCCCGCCGCGGTGGTCTGCCCCGCGTCGATGAAGCTGATGTGGGAGCGCGAGAGCAATCGCTGGCTGCCCGAGCGGTCGGTGTCGATCCTGAGCGGGCGCACCGAGGCCGGCTGGCCCGAGGAGGCCAGCAGCGCCGACCTCATCGTCGTGAACTACGACATCCTGGACGCGCACTTCGACCGGCTGGCCGCCCGCGGGCTCGAGGCGCTGGTCCTGGACGAGTCGCACTACGTGAAGAACCCCCAGGCCCAGCGCACCAAGGCGGCGCTGGAGCTGGCGCGCCGTCTGCCCGACGAGGCGCTGCGCCTGGCCCTGACCGGCACGCCGATCCTGAACCGCCCCGAGGAGCTGGTGGCCCAGCTGCGCGTGCTGGACCGCCTGAAGGACTTCGGCAGCGGCGCGCGCCTGGCCCGGCGCTTCCGCGCCGCCGGCAGCGACGACCGCCTGCACTGGAACCTGCGCGCCCACTGTTACGTGCGCCGCACCAAGCAGCAGGTGCTGCCCCAACTGCCCGCCAAGACCACGGACACGGTGCCGGTGATGCTGGCCAACGAGGCCGACTACCGGATGGCCGAGGCCGACGTGATCGCGTGGCTGCAGTCGCTGCCGCTGGACCTGAAGACCATGGACGCCAAAGTGGCCGCCGCCGCCCGCGCCGAGCAGCTGGTGCGCCTGAACAGCCTCCGCCAGCTGGCCGCCGCGGGCAAGCTGCCCAGCGCGCTAGCGTGGATCGAGGACTTCCTGGCCTCGGGCGAGCCGCTGGTGGTGTTCGCCGAGCACGTGGCCACGCAGAAGGCGGTCATCGAGCACTTCCCGAAGGCCGCGCACATCCTGGGTGCGGACTCCACCGTCAAGCGCCAGGAGGCGGTCGACGCCTTCCAGGACCCGGAGGGCCCGCAGCTGATCGTGTGCTCGATGAAGGCCGCCTCGCAGGGCATCACGCTGACCCGGGCGTCGAACGTGGCGTTCCTGGAGCTGGACTGGACGCCGGCGCGCCACGACCAGGCCGAGGACCGGCTGCACCGGATCGGCCAGGACAGCGCCGTGACCGCCTGGTACCTGCTGGCGCCCGACACCATCGACGAGACGATGTCCGAGCTGCTGCAGCGCAAGCGCGGCCTGATCGACGCCGTGACCGACGGCCAGGTCCGCGACGACGAGAAGATCATCGAAGCCGTGGCGCGCGAGCTGCGCGGGAAGCCCTACCGCCACCTGCGCGTGGTGGCGTGAGCGTCCACGGGGTCGCTCCCGGCCCCCTGTTCCCGGACGAGGGCACGCGCTCGGCCCGGCTGAAGCGACGGGTGCGCAGCATCGGGCTGGAGACGCTGCTGTTCGTGCTGATCACGGTGACGTCGCCGCTGCTCCTGGCGGCCGCCGCGCTGGTGGACCTGGCGCACTGGTTCACGGGCCGGCGCCAGTGGATGTCGCTGCGGCTGGTGGCCATGGCCTGGTGGTTCCTGTTCGGTGAGATGAAGGCCTACGCGACCGCCGCCGCGATCTGGGTGTTCAGCCGCTACGGCTCGGACCGGCGCCGGCGCTGGTCCTACGCGCTGCGCATCCGGTGGATGGCGGGCCACGTGGCAGGGCTGCGGGCGATCATGGGGCTGACCTTCGACGTCGAGGGCGTGGAGCAGGCCGGCCCGGGACCCGTGGTGATCTTCATGCGCCACACCAGCATCATCGACAACGCCCTCCCGGACGCCGTGGCCGCGCGCGCACACGGCATGGGCCTGCGGTACGTGATCAAACGGGAGCTCGAGGCGCTGGGCACGATCGACATCGTGTGCCGGTGGATCCCCACCTACCTGGCCGCGCGCGACTCCAAGAACACCGAGGGCGACGTGGCGGCGGTGCGCAAGCTGACCGAGAACTTCGGCCCGGACACCCGCGAGGGGATCCTGATCTATCCCGAGGGCACCCGGTTCACGCCCGAGCGCCTGGCCAAGTCGAAGAAGGTGATCGCCGAGCGCCAGCCCGAGAACGCCCAGCGAGCCGACAGGCTGAAGCACATCCTGCCGCCCAAGCTGGGAGGGCCGATCGCGGTGCTGGAGGAGACCGCGCCGTGCGACGTGGTGTTCTGCGGGCACGCCGGATTCGACGGGCTGCGCACGGTTGGAGACATCTGGCGCGGCAAGCTGGTCGGCAACACCATCCACGTGCGCTTCCAGCGCTTCCCGGCGGCCGACGTACCCGGGTCACGCGAGGAGAAGGTGGCCTGGTTCTACGACCGCTGGCAGGAGGTGGACGACTGGGTCGGGGCGAACCTGCCGGCATGAGCGACGCCGGCGTCTACCTGCTGCGCTGCGCCGACGGCAGCCTGTACTGCGGCTGGACCAACGACCTGGACCGGCGGCTGGCCGCGCACCAGGCCGGCACCGCCAGCCGCTACACCCGGTCGCGGCTGCCGGTGGAGCTGGCCTGGTGGCGCGAGCTGGGCTCGCGCTCGGAGGCCATGCGCGAGGAGGCGCGGATCAAGCGCCTGCCCCGTGCGGCGAAAGACGAGTTGGTCCGCGGCGCGCGCCCGAGCGCTCGAGCTTGATGCCGAGCCGGGCGAGGAGCGAGGGCTCCGACGGCGCCGCGGCGTGCACGACCCCGTCGTAGTCGGCGTGGTCCACGCGGGCGGGGTCGCCGGCCAGGCCGACCACCGGGGCGTCCGTGACCAGCTCGACCCGGCGGACCAGGTCCATGAGCCGGCGGGCGGACTGCTCGTCGCTCTCGGGACGGCACCCCGCCATCAGCACGGTGACGCGGTCGGCGTCGCTGCCGGCCAGTTCGGAGATCAGCACGTCGTCGCTGGCGGGATCGGCTGTGATGGCGAGTATGTCGTTCATGGCGAAGACCCTCGCTTGCCTTCCTAAGCGCGACCTAACTGTTACGTGAGAAGGTTCGGGCGGTGAGGCGCCCGCGACCCATCCGCCGGCTGGTCGACGGGCGCCCGGACGACTCGGGGCGGACGATCTCGCGCCGGCTGACGCTGCTGATGACGCCCGCCATCTCGCTGGTCAACGCGGTGGGCGCCACCGTGGTGCTGTTCGTGGCCGTCTATGTGGTGCCGCTGCCCGACATCGGCGACCAGTCGGCGGCGCTGGTGGCCAACTTCGTCGCTTTCGGCGTGTTCCTCGGCTTCGCCGTGTTCGTGGGCGTGGTCTGGGGCTACCAGCGGCTGAAGCCCGTGCGCGACTGGCTGCGCGCCGATCGCGCGCCCAGCCAGGACGAGCAGCGCCTGACGCTGCGCGCGCCGCGCCGCATCCTGCTGGTCAACGCGTTCCTGTGGGCGCTGGCCGTGGTGGTGTTCACCGCCGTGAACGTCGCCTTCGCGGCGGAGCTGGCGCTGGTGGTGTCCATCGTGATCGTGCTGGGCGGCGCCACCACCAGCGCGGTGGCCTACCTGATCGCCGAACGGCTGCTGCGCCCGGTGGTCGCGCGCGCCCTGCGCCAGAACCCGCCGGAGAAGCCGCTGACGGCCAGCATCGTCACCCGCTCCCTGGCCGCGTGGGCGCTGGGAAGCGGCGTGCCGGTCTTCGGCCTGGTGCTCGTGGCCATCGCGTCGCTGGCGGACTTCGACGTGAACGAGACCCAGCTGGCCGTGACGTCCCTGTGCCTGGGCGGCGTGTCGCTGGCCGTGGGCCTGCTGATGACCTACCAGGCGGCGCGTGGGATCGCCGACCCCGTGGTGTCCACGCGCGAGGCGCTGAACCGCGTGGAGCAGGGCGACTTCGACGCTGAGGTACCGGTGTTCGACGGCAGCGAGCTGGGGCTGATGCAGTCGGGCTTCAACCGCATGGCCGAGGGACTGCGCGAGCGCGAGGAGATCCGCGAGCTGTTCGGCCGCCAGGTGGGCACGGACGTGGCCAAGGCGGCTATGGAGCAGGGCACCGAGATGGGCGGCGAGACCCGCGAGGTGGCCGTGCTGTTCACCGACATCGTGGGATCCACCAGCCTGGCCCAGGACCGCCCGCCCCACGAGGTCGTAGACATGCTGAACGAGTTCTTCGCCGTGGTGGTGAAGGTGGTCGAGGAGCACGGCGGCTGGATCAACAAGTTCGAGGGCGACGCGGCCCTGGCCGTGTTCGGCGCCCCGATCGCGCTCGACGACGCCGCCGACCGCGCGCTGGCCGCGGCACGGGACCTGGCCGGGCGGGTGGCCGAGGACGTGCCGGACCTGAGGGCCGGCATCGGCGTGTCCGGAGGCACGGCGCTGGCCGGCAACGTGGGCGCCGAGCAGCGGTTCGAGTACACGGTGATCGGCGACCCGGTGAACGAGGCGGCCAGGTTGACCGAGCTGGCAAAGGAGGACGACGGCTGCGTGCTGGCTTCCTTCGACCTGGTCGAACAGGCCGGTCAGGAGGAGGCCGCGCACTGGGAGCGCGGCGACGAGGCCGAGCTGCGCGGGCGCTCGCAGCCCACGCAGCTGGCGCGGCCTCAGCGCTCGGGGTCGGCCGGGTAGCGCTCGCCCGCGGTGGCGTCGGCGGGCACGGCCTCGTCCAGCGCGGCCAGGTCGTCGGCGGTCAGCTCGACCTCGAACGCGGCGGCGTTCTCCTCGAGGTAGCCGCGGCGCTTGGTGCCGGGGATCGGGAAGACGTCCTCGCCCTGGGCGTGGACCCAGGCCAGGGCCAGCTGCCCGGGGGTGACCTCCTTGCCGGCGGCCAGCTGCTCGACCTTCTCGACCAGGGCCACGTTGGCGTCGAGGTTGTCCCCGGAGAAGCGGTCGTTGTGGCGGCGAAAGTCGCCGTCCTCGAGCGCGTCGGCGGACTTGAAGCGCCCGGTCAGGAACCCGCGGCCCAGCGGGCTGTAGGCCACGAAGCCGATGCCCAGCTCGCGCACCGTGTCCAGCAGCTCGCCCTCGACGTGGCGGGTCCACAGCGAGTACTCGGTCTGCAGCGCGCTGATCGGGTGCGTGCCGTGCGCGCGGCGGATGGTCTCGGGCGCCGCCTCGGACAGGCCGAGGAAGCGCACCTTGCCCGCCTGGACCAGCTCGCCCATGGCGCCCACGGTCTCCTCGATCGGCGTCTCGGGGTCGACCCGGTGCTGGTAGAAGAGGTCCACGTGGTCCAGCCCCAGGCGGCGCAGCGAGTCGTCGCACGACTGCCTGACGTACTCGGGCCGCCCGTTCACGCCCCGGTCGGCCGGGTCGTCGCCGCGGACGATGCCGAACTTGGTGGCCAGCACCACCTCGTCACGGCGGTCGGCGATGGCGCGGCCCACGAGCTGCTCGTTGGCCCCGCGGCCGTACATGGCGGCGGTGTCCAGGAAGTTCACGCCCAGCTCGAGCGCGCGGTGGATGGTGGCCACCGACTCCGCGTCGTCGCCCTCGCCGTAGAACTCGGACATGCCCATGCAGCCCAGTCCCTGGGCCGATGCGGTCAGTCCCTGTGTGCCGAGTGGTCGCTGATCGATCATTCGGACGACGTTAGAGGGGTCCGCTCGTCCTCCGGGGTGGTGATCGCCACGGCGCCGAAGCCCTCGAGCGGGGCGTCCACGAAGAAGATCTCCATGGTGATGTCCGGCTCCACGTGGGCCTGGCTCAGGAAGGCCAGCACCTTGCGGCCCGTCAGCCGCTCGATGGCGTTCTTGTACCGGTCGGCCATCACACGCTGGAAATCCTCGCGCATTTCGACCACGCGGTCGGGCTTGCCGCTTTCCATGATCGTCTTCTCCAGCGGCGTGAAGCCGCTGCCGCGCATGACGCACACGATGATGTCGTCCAGCGCGTAGGTCTTGGCCTTCATCGGCCCACGCCCGTAGTGGTCGCGCAGGATCCCGACGATCGTGGTTGAGATCTCGGCCAGCAGCTGGCCCCCTGATAATTGTTGCTCCACAGCGCACCGTGTCCGTCGGCGTGGGTCCTGTTCTCCGGTGAAGGCTAGCGCCCATCGTGGGGCGGTCAACCACGCCCGGGCCGCAGTTTGCAGGGGTTGCCCAGCGCATCCGCAAGCGCTACCTTTGCGCCCAGAGCGACCCCGTCGACTGCCACGGGCGGCATGCGGGAGTTGCGACTTTGGAAGCGGAACGGGCGTGGGGTCACACGGTGGCCGTGGGCCGGCGGCCGTGGCATACGGGGGGCCAGTATGGCCAAAGGCGGTTCCGCTCATGTCGCGCCCAGAGGGGTTCGTTCGCGTACACAGCCGGGGGGCTCGGTGATGACCGACGCCAACGAGAGCGACGAGCTCGCGGATCCGCTGGAGGTTCTGGCCAGCCAGGCGGCTGACGTCCCGAATCCGGCTCAGGAGACGGTGCACCGTGCCGTGACCAGCCTCGAGCGCACGCGCGAGGCGCTCCACCGGGATCAGGCGGCCCGCCGCCGTGACCTGAACGCGCTGGCACGCGATCGCGCCGCCCAGGCCCGCGGCCGCGCGGCCGAGCGCCGGGAGCTGGCGCTGCCGGCCCAGCACGCGGACAGGCGGCTCAAGCGGGCGCTGGCGGCCCTGCGCGCGGCCTCGGCCGTGGACCGGACCGTCGCCGCGGCCGATCGTGAGCGAGCGGCCGCCGACCGGGCACAGGCGGCGGCGGACCGGCGCCAGGCCCGCATCGACCTGGGCCGCGCGCATCTCGACGAATTGACAGGCGTCTACACCCGCGGTCTCGGCCAGGAGATCCTGCGCCATGAGATCGACCGGGCCCATCGCGTCGGTGAGCCGTTCACACTGGCGTTCCTCGACGTTGACGGGCTCAAGGCCCTCAACGACCGCGAGGGGCACGCGGCCGGGGACGCATTCCTGCGTGCGGCCGCCGACGCGATCCGGCTCAACCTGCGGTCCTACGACCCGGTGGTGCGCGTGGGCGGCGACGAGTTCGTGTGCGGGTTCGCCGGCACGGACGCGGACGCGGCCGCGGCGCGCGTGGCCGAGATCCAGGGGGCGTTGGCCGAAAGCACCGGGCGGGCCGCGACCTTCAGCGCGGGCATCGCCGAGCTGGAGCCGGGCGACACGCTGGAGGACCTGGCGGCCCGGGGCGACGCCCAGCTCTACCGCGCCAAGCGCAAGGTGCACAGCTGATGTCCGCCCAAGAGCGGCCACCGGACACGGGCCTGCGCCGGGCGGGCATGGTCGAGCGCGCGGTGCTGATGGCCGAGCGCGCAAAGTGGGCGGCCGCGTGGGCCGATACGCACGCCGAGCGGGGCGACTACGAGTTCGCCCTCAAGTGGCTCGAGGTGGTGCGCAGATCGTCGGGCGGGCTCACTCTGCAGCAACGGCGTAAACGTGACCTGTGGAGGGGCGAACTTGATGCGGGCCGGCCGGGGTGAGCGGCCGGCTCGCTCAAGCTCCGAAGGTCTGAACGACTTCGGCGTAGCGTCCTAGAGCGCGCTCGACGGCATCGAGGTCCCTGGGGGGCAGGTACCAGGTGCAGCGGTGCACACCGGCCTCGGCGTAGAGCTCGATCTCGCCGGGGTCGGTGGGCGCCACCGCCAGCGTGACGCCGATGTCGCGCCCGGCCTCCTCGCGCCCGCGGCGGATGATCTTCCGGATCCGCGCGGCGATCTTCTCGTCGTCGCCGACGCGGTTGGGCATCCACTCGTCGCCGAAGGCCAGCACGCGCTCGGGCGCGGTCTTCCCGTTGCCGCCCACCAGGACGGGTGGGTGTGGGCGCTGCACCGGCTTGGGCCACGACCAGATCGGGTCGAAGTCCACGCGCCGGCCGTGGTAGGCGGCCTCGTCCTCGGTCCAGATGGCCTTGATGGCCTCCACCCGCTCGCGCATCAGCCCGAACCGCTTCGTCGCGTCGGTGCCGTGGTTGGCCATCTCCTCCACGTTCCAACCCGCGCCGACGCCGAACAGGAACCGCCCGCCGGAGATGTGGTCCACCGAGGCCGCCTCCTTCGCGGTGATGATCGGGTCGCGCTCCACCACCAGGCAGATGCCGGTGCCCACCAGCAGCGTCTCGGTGGCCATGGCCGCGGCGGTGCAGGCCACGAACGGATCCAGCGTGCGGCTGTACTCGGGCGGCAGCTCGCCGCCGGCCGGATAGGGCGTGTCGCGGCTGACCGGTATGTGGGTGTGCTCGGGGAACAGCAGCGACTCGAAGCCGTGCTCTTCCACCAGCCGCGCGACCTCGTGCGGCGGGGCCGCGTTGTCGGCGGGGAACATGGCCAGGCCGAAGCGCACGCGCGAAGCCTGACAGGCAGACTGCCCCCGTGGTGCGCGTGCTCACGATCATCCATCAGGACGACGCCGGCCCCGGCGTGTTCGCCGACGTGCCCGGCGCCGAGCTGGTGCCGTGGAAGGCCGACCGCGAGCCGGCTCCCGCCGTGGACGGCGTGGACGCCGCACTGGTGCTCGGCGCCGCCGCCAACGTGGAGGAGCCCGAGGCCAACCCGTGGATGGCCGACGACCTGCGGGTGGTCGGCGAGCTGCTGGAGCGGCGGGTGCCCACGCTGGGCGTCTGCCTCGGGGCCCAGCTGCTGGCCAAGGCCGCCGGAGGCTCAGTGGAGCGCGCGCCGCGGCCCGAGATCGGCTGGTACGAGGTGGCGCTGGAACCGGGCGCGACGGAGGACCCGGTGATCGGCGCGCTGCCCGAGCGCTTCGCGACCTTCCAGTGGCACTCCTACGTGGCCGCGCCACCCGACGGGGCGATCAGCCTGGCCCGGAGCGAGCACTGCCTGCAGGCGTTCCGGCTGGCGGATGCCCCGGCGTGGGGCATCCAGTTCCACGCCGAGGTGTCGGCCGAGGGCGCGGCGTCGTGGACGAGGCAGTACGACCACGACGAGGACGCGGTGGCGATGGACCTGGACCCGGTCGCGCTGCAGGCCGAGAACGACCGCCGGATGGAGGGCTGGAACCAGCTCGGGCGCGATCTGTTCGCGCGCTTCCTGGTGGTGGGCGCCGTCCCGCCGGGACGCCCACCACGATCTCCGGCCTAGCCGGGGAACGGCTCCGGCTCGCGGTTGCCGGGCGTGTAGGCGCCCTCCGGTTCGAGCCCCGCCCGGATCTGCTCGCGCAGCTCCGGCGTGTCCTCATGACCGTGCACCGACTCCGCGTGCTGCGCGGCGGTGGCCACCACCTCTTCCTCATCACCGATGATGGTCAGCGAGCAGTCGCTGTCGCTCTCGAACCGCCGGCAGTCGGCCATCTTGCGGTCCATTGGCATCACCTCCTTGGGACCGGGCTGGCCAGCCCAACGTACTACTCGGGCGTCACGTATGCGCCCGAAAGTCCGCCGTCGACCAGGAAGGTGGTGGCGTTCACGTAGCTCGACTCGTCGGAGGCCAGGAACAGCGCGGCGTCGGCCACCTCGCGCGCCTCGCCGAAGCGGCCGGGCGGCACGTGCACCATCCGCCGCGCAGCCTTCGCCGGGTCCGAGGCGAACAGCTCCTGCAGCAGCGGCGTGTCCACCGGCCCCGGGCAGAGGGCGTTCACGCGGATGCCCTGGCGGGCGAACTCCACCCCCATCTCGCGCGACATGGACAGGACGGCGCCTTTCGACGCGGTGTAGGAGATCTGCGACGTGGCCGCGCCCATGACCGCCACGAACGAGGCGGTGTTGATCACCGAGCCGCCGCCGGCCTCCAGCAGGTGCGGGATGCCGTGCTTGCAGCACAGGAACACGCTGCGCACGTTCACGTCCTGGACCCACTGCCAGGTCTCGACTGGCGTGTCCAGCACGCTCATGTCCTCGGGCGGGTTGATGCCGGCGTTGTTCACGATCACGTCCACGCGCCCGAACTCCTGCTTGGTGCGCCCGTACATGCCGGCCACCTGCTGCTCGTCGGTCACGTCGGCGCGGATGTTCACGTCCACCGTCTCGGACTCGTTCAGGTCCACGCCCACGACCGTGGCGCCCTCCCCCTTGAACACACGCGCCATCTCGGCGCCGATGCCGCTGGCGGTGCCGGTGATCACGCAGACCTTGTCGTCCAGCCGCCCCATCAGGTCGCGAAGTACACGTTCTTGACCTCGGTGTAGTGGTCCAGCGCGTGCGGGCCCAGCTCGCGGCCCACGCCGGACTGCTTGAACCCGCCGAACGGCGTGCTCACGCGCACCGAGGTGTTGGAGTTGACCGACAGGACACCGGTGTCCACGGCGCGGGCCACCCGCAGCGCCTTGGCGCCGTCGCGCGTCCACACCGATCCGGACAGTCCGTAGATGGTGTCGTTGGCCTTGGCCACCGCGTCGACCTCGTCGTCGAACGCGATCACGCACACCACCGGCCCGAAGATCTCCTCGACCGCGGCGCGGTCGTGCTGGCCGACCGGCGCCAGCACGGTCGGCGGGTACCAGAAGCCGTCGCCCTCGGGGGCCGTGCCGCGGGTGGCCACCGGCGCGCCCTCGGGCACGAACGACGCCACCTCCTCGCGGTGGGCGGCCGAGATCAGCGGCCCCATCTGCGTGGTCTCGTCCAGCGGGTCGCCCACGCGCACCTCGCGCACGGCGGCGTCCAGCAGTTCGGTGAAGCGGTCCATGGCGTCCCGCTGCACCAGGATCCGCGAGCGCGCGCAGCAGTCCTGGCCGGCGTTGCCGAACACGGACATCGGGGCGGCCGCCGCCGCGGCCTCGAGGTCGGCGTCGGCGAACACGATGTTGGCCGACTTGCCGCCCAGCTCGAGTGTGACGCGCTTGATGGTGTCGGCAGCCTGCCGGGCGATGCCGCGGCCGACCTCGGTGGAGCCGGTGAACGCCACCTTGGCCACGTCGGGGTGCTCGACCAGGCGCGAGCCGCACACGCTGCCCGGTCCCGCGACCACGTTCAGCACGCCCTCGGGCAGCACCGTCGCGGCGATCTTCTCCAGCTCCAGGGCGGTCAGGGGCGTCAGCTCGGCCGGCTTGAGCACCACGGTGTTGCCGGCGGCAAGCGCCGGGCCGAGCTTCCACGCGGCGATCACCAGCGGGAAGTTCCAGGGCACGATCAGGCCCACCACGCCCAGCGGCTCGCGGAACGTCATGTCGATGCCGCCGGACACCGGGATCGTGTCGCCCAGCAGCCGCTCGGGCGCGCCGGCGTAGTAGCGGAAGGTCTCGACCACCATGCCCATCTCGCCACGGGCGTCGCCGATGGGCTTGCCCGCGTTGCGAGCCTCGAGCACGGCCAGGTCCTCCAGCCGCTCCTCGACGGCATCGGCCAGCCGGCGCAGGATGGCCGACCGCTCCGCGGGCTCCACCGCCCGCCAGGCCGGGAACGCGCCCTTGGCCCGCTCCACGGCGGCGTCCACGTCGTCCGCGCCCGCGCGCGGGACCTCGGCCATGACCGCGGCGGTGGCGGGCTCGACGACGGAGATCATCTCGGGGCCGCCTTGGCCCGCTCGGCCGCCTCGACCAGCGACTTGACCACGCGGGCGCGCAGATCTTCCTCGGGGTGCCACAGCACGCCGAGCGCGTACGGGCGGCCGGGAAGCTCGATGGCCTCGATCACCTGGTCGGGCTCCGACCAGCCGGTGACCACCAGGTCCTCCCCCAGCTCGCCAACGCCCTGGTGGTGGTGGGACTTCACCGGGATCGAGGTGCCGCCCGCGGCCTGCTCGGCCAGCGAGCCGGGCTCGACACGGACGTCGTGGTCGCCGAAGGTGCCGGGGGTGTGGCGGTGGTCCTCGTGGCCCAGGCTGTCGGGCAGGTGCTGGTCGATGGTGCCGCCGCAGGCCACGTTCAGCATCTGCATGCCGCGGCAGATGCCCAGCACCGGCATCTCGCGCTCCAGCGCCGAGTGGGTCAGGGCCAACTCGAAGCGGTCGCGCTCGGGCCAGCTGCCCTTGGTCTGCTCGTGCGGGCGGGCGCCGTAGCTGCCGGGGTCCACGTCGGCGCCGCCGGCCAGCATCAGCGCGTCCACGTGATCCAGCAGGCGCGCCGGGTCCTCCAGCGCGTGGTCGTCGGGCGGCAGGATCAGCGCCACGGCGCCGGCGTCCTGCACCGCGCGCGCGTAGTTGCGCGGGGTCAGGTGCACCTCGGTGTCCCAGGCGCCCCAGCGGACCTTCTCGATGGCCGCGCAGATGCCCACGGCCACGGTCACAGCCGTTCGAAGCCTCGGATCTTCTCCCAGTCGGTGACGGCTGCGTCGAAGGCCTTCATCTCCACGTCGGCGTGGTTGAGGTAGTGGTCCACGACCTCCTGGCCGAAGGCCGCCCGGGCAAGCTCGGACTCCGCGAACAGGGCGCGCGCGTCGCGCAGGTTGCCGGGCACGCGCTCGCGGCCGGCGGTGTAGGCGTTGCCCTCCAGCGCGGGCTCGAGCTCCAACTCCTCGTCGATGCCGCGCAGGCCCGCGGCGATCATGGCCGCCAGGGCCAGGTACGGGTTCACGTCGGCGCCGGGCAGGCGGTTCTCGAACCGCAGCGAGCGGCCGTGCCCGACCGCGCGGATGGCGCAGGTGCGGTTGTCCTCGCCCCATGCCACGGCGGTGGGCGCGAACGAGCCGTCCGCGAAGCGCTTGTACGAGTTGATGTGGGGCGCGAAGAACATGGTCAGCTCGCGCATCGACGCCAGCTGGCCCGCGACGAAACGCTCGAACGTCGTGCGGTCCTCGCCGAACACGTTGGCGCCGTCCTCGGAGGCCAGCGAGCAGTGGATGTGGCACGAGTTGCCCTCCAGCTCGTTGAACTTGGCGATGAAGGTGATCGCCATCTCCTCCTGGTCGGCGATCTCCTTCGCGCCGTTCTTGTAGATGGCGTGGTCGTCGCAGACCTGCAGTGCCTCGCCGTAGTGGAAGTTGATCTCGTGCTGGCCGAAGTTGCACTCGCCCTTGGAGTTCTCGACCTTCATGCCGGCGCCGGCCATGTCGTTGCGGATGCGGCGGATCAGCGGCTCGACCTTGGCCGTGCCCATCAGCGAGTAGTCCACGTTGTAGAGGTTGGCCGGGTGCAGGTCGCGGTAGGTCGCCTTCCAGGCCTCCTCGTAGCTGTCCTTGAACAGCATGAACTCCAGCTCGGTGCCGGCCATGGCGGTCCAGCCCCGCTCGGCCAGGCGGTCGAGCTGGCGGCGCAGGATCTGGCGCGGGCTGGCCACCACCGGCTCGCCGCCGTGCCACTGCAGATCGGCCATGACCAGCACGGTGGCCGGGTGCCACGGGATCTCCCGCAGGGTGGAGAGGTCGGGCACCATCTCGAAGTCGCCGTAGCCGCGCTCCCACGACGACATCTCGTAGCCCTCCACGGTCTCCATGTCCACATCCACGGCCAGCAGGTAGTTGCAGCCCTCCGCGCCGTGTTCGAGCACGTATTCCACGAAGTACGTCCCCGCCATGCGCTTGCCCTGCAGCCGGCCCTCCATGTCCGCGATGGCCAGAAGCACGGTGTCCACCGACCCGTCCTTCACCGCCTTCTTGAGCTCGTCGACGTTCACGCGCTCGAGGCTAGTGGTCGCCCGCCGGGCCGCCCGCTCAGCTGATCTCCTTGGCCAGGCCGGCGTCCTCGAGGTCCACCTGGCGCACCGTGCCCTGGAAGTGCTTGTGGGCGCTGACCTTCCACCAGATGCCCACGATCAGCAGCACGGTGAGCACGGTGATCGGCGCGTAGTTCACGGCCTTCCAGTCGAACGTGTCGTCCCACGGCACCGCGGCCGGGGTGAACGGCAGGCAGAAGATGATCGTGATCAGGCCGACCCAGAAGGTGGCGAACGGGTTCATCCATTTGTACTTCTTGCCGTTGTTCCACGGCCCGGGCTCGAACGCGTCGCCCATCCGCCAGCGCAGGTAGATCGGGATCACGTAGGCGATGTAGAGGCCGATCACCGTGATCGACACCACCGCGAAGAACGCGTACGGGAAGGCACCGTCGCCCTCGAGCGCCGGCAGCGTGATCACCAGCGCGGCGATGGCCATGGTGATCACCGCGGCCACCGGCACGCCGTTGCTGTTCACCTTGCTGAGCCTGGCCGAACCGGGCAGGCCCTTGTCGCGGGAGAAGGCGAAGCACATGCGCGACGCGCTGGTCAGGCAGGCGACGCCACAGAACAGCTGGCCGAAGGTGGAGATGGCCACGATCACCTTGGTCGCGGTCAGCGTCAGCGCGCTGTCGAAGACCGCCAGCGAGCCGCCGCCGCCCTCGTTGATCGCGGTGACGTCGTTGGCCGCGAAGGTGATGGCCAGCAGCACGAACCAGCCGATCAGGGCCGAATAGAAGATCGACCTCCACACGCCCTTGGCCGCCGAGACCGACGCGCCCTTGGTCTCCTCGGACACGTGGGCGGAGGCGTCGAATCCGGTGATCGTGTACTGCGTGAGCAGGAAGCCGAGCGGCAGCACGTAGAACCAGTACATGCCGGCGTTGCCGAAGCCGGAGTTGTTGATCCTCTCGGTGAACACGAAGTCGATGCTCTGGTGGTTGTCGGGCACCACGACCAGGATCCCGATGATGATCGCCACGCCCAGCACGTGGACGCCGACCGAGACGCTGTTGACCAGCGCCAGCAGGTGGGTGTTGAAGATGTTGATCAGCGCGCTGACGAACAGGATCACGGCGAAGATCAGGAACGTCTCGCTGAGGATGCTCTTGTCGTCGGCGAAGTTGACGATGAAGTTCAGCTCGAAGTAGCCGAACAGCGCGTTCATGAACGTCGCGCAGGCGTACTGGACCGACGCCACCACGCCGACCAGCCCGACCAGGTTGAACCAGCCGGTGAACCAGCCCCACACCGGGCCGCCCATCTTGGCCGCCCACCAGTAGATGCCGCCGGCGGTCGGGTACTTCGACACCAGCTCGGACATGCAGAAGCCGATGATCAGGATGGGAATGGAGATCAGCGGCCAGCCCCAGGAGATGGCGACGGGGCCGCCGTTGTTCCACGCCTGCCCGTAGGTGGTGAAACACCCGGCCAGGACGGAGATGATCGTGAACGAGATCGCGAAGTTCGCGAACCCGCCCCAAGCGCGCTTCAGGTCCTGTTTGTAGCCGAGCTCGGCTAGGAGTTTCTCGTCCGCGTCCTGGGTAGTTGCGTCGGTCGCCAAGGCCCTCTCCTCGTGCCGGGAGCCGCTCCCCATGAAAAGGTTTGCTGGCCCCACCTATGGGTTGGTGCGACCCTAAGCGCGCCAGGTATCGCACGTCAACCGCCCGTCTGTCCCAGGAGCCCCGACCGCATGTCAGACCTCCAGCCGTTCCTCGATCGTCTCGTCTCCTTGCTTGGCGAGGTGGAGGGCGAGCCCGAGCCGCTGGAGGGCGGGATCACCAACCGCAACTACCGCGCGACCTTCGCCGGCAGTGAGCACGTGATCCGCCTGCCCGGGCGCGACACCGAGCTGCTGGGCATCGACCGCGCGGCCGAGGGCGCCGCCGCCTCCGCCGCGGCCGAGGCCGGGATCGCGCCGCCGGTCACGGCGCTGCTGGAGGACCCGCCGTGCCTGGTGTGCGCGTTCGCGCCCGGACGGCAGGTGGACGAGGACGACCTGCGCGGGCCGGAGCTGCTGGAGACGCTGGCCCGCACGCTGGCCACGCTTCACTCCTCCGGGGCCAGCGTGCCCGTCGCCTTCAACGCCTTCCGCGTGGTCGAGCGGTACGAGGCCACCGCGCGCGAGCGCGGTGCCGAGATCCCCGACGACTACTCGCAGGCGCATGCGTGCGCGGAGCGGATCGAGGCGGCGCTGGGCGGCGCGGGCGAGCACGAGCCGGTGCTGTGCCACAACGACCTGCTGGCGGGCAACCTGCTGGTCGACGGCGACGACATCCGGATCGTGGACTGGGAGTACGCCGGCATGGGCGACCGCTGGTTCGACCTGGGCAACCTGGCCGTGAACAACGGCCTGGGCGCCGAGGAGGAGGAGCGGCTGCTAGCGGCCTACTTCGGGGAGCCCGCCGACGAGCGCCGGCGCGCGACGCTGGCCCTGATGCGGTTCATGAGCGACTTCCGCGAGGCCATGTGGGGCGTCGTGCAGGGCACCGTCTCCGACCTGGACTTCGACTTCGGCGGCTACGCCCGCGAGCACTTCGACCGCCTGGCGCGCACCGGGGCGGACGAGCGATTCGAGGGCTGGCTGGAGGCGGCGCGGGGTTAGGCCGCGGCGGGCTGCTCGGCGTCGCGCAGAATCTTGCGGTCCACCACGAAGCCGCCGAAGGGCAGCACGGCGCCGACGAGCACCGCGATCCCGGTGGCCGTGCTCCAGCCGGCCGGCTTCCAGACCATGAGCGCCAGCGCCACGTAGGCCACGAACAGCAGCCCGTGGATGGGGCCGAGGATGGACACGCCGAGCGGGGCGTCGGCGGAGTACTTGATCGCGGTGGCCACGAGCAGGGCCAGGAAGCTGGTGGCCTCGGCGATGGCCACCCAGCGCAGCGGGGAGATCAGGTTCATGGACGGGAGTATGGCTGGCGGGGATCGCCGCCTCGCGCCGGCCGGTGCGGCTTGGCATGCTGCCGCGATGGGCACTCTGGACGGGGTTCTGCTGGAGCGCGACGCCGACCTGCGCACGATCGCGCAGCAGCTGGACCGCGCCTGCGCAGGCGACGGGACATCGACGGTGATCGAGGGGCCGGCGGGCATCGGCAAGACGCGGCTGCTGGACGCCGCGGCCCGCATGGGCCGGGAACGCGGCATGTCGGTGGTCAGGGCCCGGGGCGGGGTGCTCGAGCAGGAGCTGGACTTCGGCGTGGCGCGCCAGGTGCTGGAGGGCGGCATGACCGTCGCCGGCCCGGACGGGCTGGGCTCGCTGGAGACGGGCCCGACCGCCCCCGCGGCGGCGGTGCTGGGAACGGCCCGGCCGCCCCCGGACGCGGGCCCGGTCCACGACCCGTCCGCGGACATCCTGCGCTCCCTCTACTGGGTCACCGTGGCCTTGGCCGAAGCCGGGCCCTTCCTGATGGTGCTGGACGACGCGCACTGGGCCGACGCCTCGTCGCTGCGCGCCGGCGGGTACATGGCGGAGCGCCTGGACGGGGTGCGCGTGGCGTTCCTGTTGGCCACCCGCGACGACGAGCCCCACTCCAACCGCGACCTGGTCTCGGGCCTGACCTCCGCCGCGGACTCGCTGGTGATCCGGCCCGGGGGGCTGACGGCGGACTCGGTCGGACGGATCCTGCACGAGGCCTTCGGAGTCGAGCCACCCCCGGAGCTGGCGCAGGCGTGCACGCGGGCCAGCGGCGGCAACCCCTTCTTCATGACCGAGCTGGCGCGGGAGCTGGCCTCCGTCCACGACGACCCCGCCACGCTTGCGCCCGAGTCGGTCGACGAGGTCGGCCCCGCCGCGGTGCGCCGCTTCCTGCTGCTGCGGCTGGGTCGCCTGGGCGACGACGCCCGGCGGATGGCGCAGGCGGTGGCGACGCTGGGCGGCGAGGGCGAGCTGCGTCACGCCGCGGCCGTGGCCGGCCTGGACCCGGACGCGGCGGAGCGTGCCGCGGACGTGCTCGCCGACGCCGGCATCCTGGACGCGGGCCGGCCGCTGCGGATGAACCATCCGCTGGTCCGCGCGGCCGTGACCGGCGAACTGCGCGGAGCGGATGAGGCCTCGCTGCACCGGCGCGCCTACGAGGTACTGCGCGACGACGGCGCCCGCTCGAGCGTGGCGGTCACCCACGCGCTGAAGGCGGGACCGGCCGGCGACCCCGGCGTGGTCGAGCTCCTGACGCGCAGCTCGACGCGCGCGCTGCGCAACGGGTCGCCCCAGGTGGCGGCCGTGCACCTGAACCGGGCGCTGGCGGAGCCGCCCACGCCGGAGGCGCGGGGCCCGGTCATGGCCGCGCTGGGCCGGGCCGAGGTGCGCCAGGGCGCGTTCGCCGACGCCCGCGTGCACCTGGACCAGGCACTGGGCCTGCTGAGCGACCCCGGCGCGCGCCTGGACGCTCAGCGCGACCGGGCGTTCGCGGCGTTCGCCGGCGGCGGGATGCGCGACGCCCGGCACGTGGTCACCGACGTGCTCGGCGAGCTGCGCGGGCGTGACGACGACGCGGCGCTGCAGATCGAGGCGGACCTGGCGCTACTGGCCTGGCTGTCCGGCGACGACCACCAGCTGGACCTGAACCGCCACCTGGAGCTTGCCGGACACACGCGCGCGGAGCGCACAATGCTCGCGCTGCTGGCCCAGTCCGAGCACGCCACCGGCACCGGCCCCGACCGGGTGGTGGAGCTGGCCGAGCGCGCCCTGGGCGGCGGAACGCTGATCGAAGAGGACACCTCCGAGGCCCTGTCCTGGTACATGGCCACGTACGCGCTGCTGACCTGCGAGGCGCACGAGGCCGCCCGCGCGACCATCGAGCACGCCCTGGACGACAGCCGCAAGCGGGGGTCCGCGTTCGCCCGCGCCGGGGCGCTGGGCTGCCGTGCCGTGCTGGCGCTGAACGAGGGCCGGCCACGGGACGCCGAGGCCGATGCGCTCACGGCCGCCGGCTCGATCCCGCCGGTCATGGCGCCCGTGAACGCGGCGTACATCGTGCTCGCGCTCGTGGACCAGGGCGAGCTGGAGGAGGCGGACGCCGAACTGGAGCGGGCGGGTCTTGCGCACGGGCCGGGCGGGCCGACCGTGATGCGCTGGATCCCGTGGGCGCGGGCCCGCCTGCGCGAGGCCCAGGGCCGGCCCGCCGACGCGGCCGAGGCGGTCGCCTGCCTGGAGGACGACGACCGCGCCGGCCGGCCGATGCGCGCGCTGGCCTGGCGCGCGCTGCTGGCCCGCAGCCTGGCCCGGGGCCAGGGAGACCGCGCCGCCACCCTGGCGGCCGAGCACCTGGCCTGGGCGCGTAGCTGGGCGCGCCCGTGCGCTCTCGGTGTGGCACAGCGGGCCGGCGCCCTGGCCGGCCCGTCCACAGAGCGGGTCGCGGCGCTGGAGGAGGCCGTGGCCACGCTGGCGGCGTCCTCGCTGCACACCGAGGAGGCGCGGGCACGGGCCGACCTCGGCGTCGCGCTGCTGCGCTCGGGACAGCGCCGCGACGGCCGCGCCCAGCTGGACGCCGCGGTGGAGGTGGCCGTGGCCTGCGGCGCGCGCGGGGTCGCGGAGGCCGCGTCGGCCGAGCTGGAGGTGGCGGGCGCGCCCGCCAAGCGGCTGGCGTTCGACGAGCTGACCGCCTCCGAGCGGCGCGTGGCCGAGCTGGCGGCGGCCGGCGCGAGCAACCGCGAGGTGGCGGAAGAGCTGTCGGTGACGCCGAAGACCGTGGAGAACCACCTGACCCGGGTCTACGCGAAGCTGGGCCTGGCCTCCCGCGCGGAGCTGAGCACCGCTCTGTAACTCGACCAGCGCCGTACCATTACGCGGGCGTGGGCAGGCACACTTCAGCGGGGCTCCTGGAGCGCGAGCTCGAACTCGCCCAGGTCACGGCCGACATCGAGGAGGCCGGCGAGGGACGCGGGGGCCTGCGCGTGGTCCAGGCGCCCGCTGGGATCGGCAAGACCACGCTGCTGTCGGCCGCCTGTGAGGTGGCCACCGAGCGCGGCCTGCGGGTGCTGAGCGCCCGCGGCAGCGAGCTGGAGTCGAGCTTCGCGTTCGGGGTGGTGCGCCAGCTGTTCGAGCCCGCGCTGTACCAGGCCTCGCCCGACGAGCGGGCGGCCTGGGTGACCGGCGCGGCCGAGCTGGTCGAGCCGATGTTCGACCCCTCGCAGCCGCTGGAGCGCCTGGGCGCGGGCGACGCCGACTACCCCCGCCTGCACGGCCTGTACTGGCTGTGCGCGAACCTGGCCCGCGACCGGCCGCTGCTGTTGTCGGTCGACGACGCGCACTGGGCCGACGACCCGTCGCTGCGCTTCCTGCACTTCCTGACCTCGCGGCTGGAGGACCTGCCGGTGCTGCTGCTGGTGGGCACCCGGCCCAGCGAGGAGGCGCTGAGCGACCTGCTGCCCATGCTGGCC
>DASQLM010000038.1:0-3528 GCA_035630015.1 Thermoleophilaceae bacterium
CGAGCACAGCGAGCCGGCCGAGCGCCAGGCGCGGCGCCGCGGCGAGCGCGTGCGCGTAGAGCACGCGGGCCAGCGCGACGTTCATGAAGAAGCGCTCCGGCGCGCTTTCCGCTTCGGCCAGATCCTGGTGCTGCAGGTAGCCGTCCACGATGCTCGCGTTGTGCGCGCGGTACCAGTTGCGCCCCGTCGGGCGCGCGCTGAACTCCAGCCAGAACCGCACGGCATGTGACGACGGCGGGCCGGCCAACCCGGCCAGCAACCGGACCGCCTCACTTCCGTCGCGCAGCAGCCGCTCGTTCATCGAGCGCCACCACACGCTGCCCGGCGGCGAAGCATCCAGCGGGTTCAGGACGCCGCGCTGCGACTGCCAGCGCATGAACGACAGGGCCGCCCGCCGGAAGGGCCGGTGCCGGGGCGCGCGCCCCGTCGGCCCGCGGAACAGGCGCGCCATCAGGGCCAGGCGCGCGGCGGGATCGTCGCGCACCTCCGCGACCTGCTCCTCAGCCGAGGCGAGCGCGCGTGCCTGCACCGGCAGCATCGTAAAGCGGCCGCTGGCGAGGCCGGGGAACCTGACCTAGTCTGGCCCTGCGATGCGGCGCGGACTGGCCTGGTCACTGCTGTCTCTCGCGGCCG
Organism: Thermoleophilaceae bacterium; assembly: GCA_035630015.1. Taxonomy (GTDB): domain Bacteria; phylum Actinomycetota; class Thermoleophilia; order Solirubrobacterales; family Thermoleophilaceae; genus JAAYBF01. The sequence continues at coordinate 634 of DASQLM010000038.1, forward strand.
GACTGGCGGCCGCCTCTCCGGCGCAGGGCGCGGTGAGCCTGGGCGACATCAGCGGCGGCGGCAACCAGTCGTGCAGCGTGGCCAACTCGCCCAACCTGAACACCTCGGCGCCGTACGTGGTGCCCAGCGCGGGGGTCATCACCTCGTGGAGCAACAAGGCGCGCAGCGGCTCCGGCCAGCAGCTGCGCTTCAAGGTCTACCGGGGCAACCCGACGCCGCCGAAGTTCCTGACGGTGGGCCAGAGCCCGTTGACGAACATCGCGGCCTCGACCGAGAACACGTTCAACACACGCATCCCAGTCGCCGCCGGCGATTACATCGGCCTGACGACGGGGCCGAACTCCGCGAACGCCGCGCCGGACTGCTTCTTCCAGACCGGCACCGCCGGTGACACCTACTTCGAACGCATCCCCGCGCAGGAGACCCCCACCGGGACCAGCGCCACGTTCAACCCGTTCCCGGGCAACCGGACCAACGTGGCGGCCCGCCTCGAGCCCGACCGCGACTGCGACGGCCTCGGGGACGAGTCCCAGGACCCATCCGTCGGCACGTGCGGCGGGGGCGGTGGGGGGACCCCCAACGGGCCGACGGGCGGGCCCAAGGACGCGACCAAGCCCAAACTGCGCAAGAAGAAGGCGAAGGCCGCCTCCAGCCGCACCTCGGTCAGCCTGGTCGTCACGCCCAGCGAGGCGTGCACGCTGCGTGCGGGCGCGACCGTCTCGGTCGGCAACATCGCCGCCAGGAAACCCATCCGCCTGCGCTCGGTGAAGAAGAACGCACGGGCGGGCAAGGCCACCAAGCTGACGCTGAAGGTGCGCCGCAAGGACCGGGCCCGCCTGCGCCGGGCGCTGCGGCGCAAGGCCCGCAAGATCAAGATCACGGTCCGGGCGACCGACGCCGCCGGCAACGTCACGCGAACGTCGTCGTCCGCGAAGTTCAAACGCCTCTGAGCGAGGCCGATTTCACCCTGTACATGGCGGCGTCGGCATCGACGAGCAGAGCTTCCGCTTCCTTGGTCCCGTCGGCGATGGCACTACCTACGCTTGCGGCTGACCTGACGACTTGACCGTCGAGGTTGAACGGCCGCCTGAGGCTCGCTTCAACCCGTTCGAGCAGCCGGCGCGACTCCTGCTCGGCGTCGCGGGCTCCGGCCCGGAGGATCACGAACTCGTCACCCCCCAGCCGGGCGACCGTGTCGGTCGACCGCACATCTCCCTTCAGCCGACCGGCGACCTCGATCAGGAGCCGGTCTCCGGCGTCGTGCCCGAGCGTGTCATTGACGGACTTGAAATCGTCCAGGTCGGCGAACAGGACGAAGACCCTGCCGTCTGCCGCCGGCTGCGCCAGCGCCTCTTCCAGTGACTGCTTGAACAGGGCCCGGTTCGCCAGGCCCGTCAGCGGGTCGTGCAGGGCGAGGTGCTTCAGTTTGGCCTGCTCGGCCACGAGCTCGCTGGCCAGGCGCATGCGTTCGTCGTCGAAGCGGCGGCACATGGTCACCAGGGACCCGTCGGTGCAGATGTCCATCATCGTCAGCGCCTTGTCCCGGACGTGCTCCGGGGTGGCCATCCGGTCGGACTCGCGCGCGATCAGGTCGCTCGCGACGTCCCGGAACGCCAGATAGGCCTTGACCAGCCCGGGCAGGCAGACCTCGCCCACGAGGTCGCCGAGCGCCGAGAGCGCCTGGCCCTCCTCCGCCGTGATCTCCTGGCCGGTCGCCAGCCACCGCCCGAGCACGCGGGCGGCCAGCCGATCGGTCTCGGCGATCGCCTCGTACACGTGCGGGCCCGGCTCGCGCCGATCCAGGCCCACGACTTCGAGACGGGCCAGCACGCCGGCCGCGATCTCGTCCGCGCCGTCATAGAGCGCCCACCCCAATCCGGCTTCAGGGCTCTGGGCCGCCGTTGCGGCCGTGGACTCCCGGCTTGCCATATGTGGTCTATCGACGGCCCCTACCGATGCTTGAGGTCATCCACACCCTTTAGCCGGCGTTGAGTCACGGCGGCCACGGTCCTCGGAATGCACTTACCCCGCCGTTCAAGGCTGCTCGCTGCCGCCACCCTCCTGGCGCTTCCCCTGGCCGTGGCCGCCGTCGCCACACAGAAGCTCGACTCCGCCAAGGCAGACGCTCGACCGAGTGGGGCCTCGGCTCACACGGCGCAGGGGCTGATCCCCGGCTCGCAGGACGGCGCCCGGCCGGAGACCATGGAGCAGTTCCTCACCTCCGTCACCGAGGACGTGGACAGCTACTGGACCAAGGTGTTCGAGGACTCCGGCCTGCCGGAGCCCAAGGTGAGCTACGAGTGGATCCCGGCCGGCCAGACCGCCGCCAGCGCGTGCGGGGACGAGAGCGGCACGATGGGCGACGAGGCGGCCGCGTATTGCCCGGGCGAGGACACGCTCTACATCTCGCAGAAGTTCGCGACCGACATCTACAACGGCACCCTCGATCGGGCGCTGCCCGGCAGCTCGCAGGGCTACGGGAAGACCGTCGGCGACTTCGCCGTCGCGTACATCGTCGCGCACGAGTACGCCCACCAGGTCCAGGGCGAGCTCGGCCTGCTCGAAGACGGGCAGCGGCCCGCCACGGTTGACATCGAGCTCCAGGCCGACTGCTACGCGGGCACCTGGGCCAAGAGCGCCTACGAAGAGAACCGGCTCGAGGACGGCGACGTGCAGGAGGCCCTGGACGCGGCGCTCGCCGTGGGCGACTTCGACGCGTCCAATCCGAGCCACCACGGGACGCCCGAGCAGCGCAAGGACGCCTGGAACAGCGGCTTCCAGAGCGGCGACCCGTCCGCGTGCGGCCAGTACGTGGCCTGAGCGCGCGACTCAGGAGTGCTTGTCCACGGCGATCCAGCCCTGGTGGAGCACATCGGAGGCGGCGACGACCGCGAG
>DASQLM010000039.1:0-7286 GCA_035630015.1 Thermoleophilaceae bacterium
GCGCCTGGGCCGGCGGGTCGAGCCGCCTCGTCCCTTCACGCTGGCCAGGTCCAGGCTGTCGAGCGTGATCGACACGGTGGCCGCCTCGTCGGTGTCCACCCTCACGGACAGGCCCTTGCGCGTCAGCGCCGAGCGGCCCACGGCCTTGGCGGCCCGGGCCCGGACCGCGGGGCGCCTGCCGTCGGCGCCCGGGTTGAGCGGGCCCGAGGGGCGCGCCTGGCCCGCCGGCGGGCCGTAGGCGAAGTCGCGCGGCAGCCCGCCGCGGGGGGTGCCGAACGGCCCGCTGATCTCGTACACCGCGCCGGGGCCGGGCGCGCCGGCCACGCCGAACGCGCGCTGGGAGGTGCAGTACATACGCCGCCCCGACGGGTCGAACACCACGCCGCAGACCTCCGAGCCCTCCTGCTGCGAACCGGTCAGGCGGATCAGCGGCGACACCGCCCGCTGGGAGGTGATCAGGCCGATCTCCATGTTGCCGCCGTCCTCGCACACCAGCACGTCACCGCGCGGCGAGATGGTCACGTTGTCCACCGCGTCCAGCGACGAGTCCTTGGCCAGCTCGCGGTCGAACAGCACGTCCATGAGGTTCTTGCGGATGTCGTAGGCCCAGACCTTCTTGTTGGCCTTGGTCGTGAAGTAACAGACGCCGCGCCAGTACCAGATGCCCTCGCCGCCGGGGAAGACGCTGCTCCCGGGCACCTGCGCCCTCGTGGGCGCGTTCTGCGCGGTGGGGTCCTTGATGGCCGACCACCCGACCCGGCCGCTGGGACGCACCGTCGCCACCTCCAGCAGCCCGCGCGTGAGGTCGGGATAGCGCGTGGGCGTGAAGCGGTAGAAGCGCCCGTCGGGCCGGTCCTCGGTCAGGTACAGGCGTCCGCCGACCGGGTCCACCGCGGCAGCCTCGTGCGCGAAGGCGCCCAGCGCCGGGCGCGCCTTCGCGGCCAGCCGGCCCAGGGGATCGCACTCCCATACCAGGCCGGTGTCGGTCTCCTCGCACGACAGCCAGGTGCCCCACGGGGTGGGGCCGCCGGCGCAGTTCACGTCGGTGTCCCCCAGGATCCGGTAGGCCGACCGGATGGACCCGTTGGCCGCGAAGCGGATGGCCGACGTGCCGGCGCCGGTGGCGGCCACCGACTCCGAGTTGGTGACCAGGATCCAGCCGCCGTCGCCGGTGGCGAAGGTGGCCTGGCCGTCGGGGAAAATCGGCCACAGATATCCGGTGTTGCCCACCGGCTGGAGCCCCCGGGCGACGACGCGTGAGCGGAAGCCCGGCGGCAGCATCACGCCGTTGGCGTCGGGCGGCTGGAGCGCGCCGTAGGGCGATGCGCCCGCGCGGGCCGGAGCCGCCAGCGCCTCGCGGATGAAGACCGGCCCGGCGGTCAGGGCGCCGGCGGCCAGCGCCCCCGACCGCAGGAGATCACGCCTGCTGAGCGACACCCTCGACCCTCAGGATCTCGTCCAGCGCGGCGCGGCCCACCTCGAGCTGCTCGTCGCTGGGCTCGCGCGTGCCCACGATGCGCTGGATCTCGTAGCCGGGCTTGCGCAGCGCGCGCGAGAGCGTGGTGCCCTCGTTTCGCTCGGACCACGCGAACACCTCGACGGCCACCGCGGCGCTGCCCAGGCCCACGACGGCCTCCGCGGCCGGGCCCTTCAGCCCGGCCTTGCGGGCGGCCACGTTGCCCACCGCCGCCGCCGTCAGCATCGGTGCCACGAGGTTGGAGCCACAGCGGTCGTGCTCCTTGGTGGCGTCCACCGCCTCGCCGCCGCTCTCGTAGGCCGCGATCGACTTGTGCTCCACGCCGTGGTAGGCGGCCAGGTCGCCGCCGCGGAGGGCCAGCAGCGCCGGCGCGGCGCTGACCACGCCGACCGCCAGCTCGCGGCCCATGGTGCGCCCGCCCGCCGAGCGGATGGCCTGGCCGATCAGCGCGGCGCCGGCCATGGTGGCCAGCGTCTTCACGTCCTGCATCGGCAGCTTGGCCTCGGGCAGCCCGCGCTTGACCAGCGGGATCACCGCCATTGCCTCGGCCAGCTTGGCCACGCCGCGCAGGCCGGGGATCTTCTCGCTGGCCTTGCCGCCGAGGTCAGGCTTGCGGCCCGACGCCGCCTTCACCTGTCCGTCGCGCGTGCGCACGGCGGCGGCCCAGTGGGTCGGTCCGTGCACCAGCAGGCCGTTGCGCAGCGCCATGCCGCCCAGGCGCAGTTTGTCGCCTTCGCCCTCGCCGACGAGGGGTGGTACCTGCGGGTCGTCGCTCATGCCAGCGTTGTCTCCATGAGCTCAGAGTAGAAGCGCGCGGCCATGGCCAGGTCATCGATCGGGATCCGCTCGTCGGCGCCGTGCATCAGCGGGGTCGCCTCGAGCAGCCCCATGGACCGCTGCGGGAAGAAGCCGTAGGCCACGCAATCGGGGAACGCCGCCCGCCACCAGCGCGAGTCGCTGAAGCCGGGCAGCAGCACCGGCACCGCCCTGGCGCCCGGCTCCTCGCGCTCCACGAACCGCTGGATCGTGCCCATCAGCGGCGTGTCGGCCGGTGACCGGTTGCCCACCACGGTCTCGTCGAACGCGACGTCGAACGGGCCCTCCCCGATCGCCTCCCGGATACGGCCGAGCGCGTGCTCGCGGTCGCTCTCGGGCAGCACGCGGCAGTCCACCTTGATCTCGGCGTGCGCCGGGGTCACGTTGATCTTCTGCGAGGCCGAGGCCATGGTCGGCGTCATGGTCACGCCCATCATCGGCTCGAGGAAGGCCACCATCTCGGGCGCGGCCGCCTCCAAGCGGTCCAGCGAGCCGCGCATGTCGGCCGGCTCGAGGCCGAGCGCCTCCATGATCGCCACCGCCTCCGGCGCCTGCTCGGGCACCACCCTGGCCGCCGCCAGGTCGCCCAGCACGGGGGCGAGCTTGACCAGCGCGTTGTCGCCGATGCGGGGGATCGACGCGTGGCCGGCGCGGCCCGACGCGCTGACCGTGAATCGGAACACGCCCTTCTCGCCGGTGCACACGCCGTAGAAGGCGCGCCCGTCGTAGTCGAAGCGCTGCCCGGCGCCCTCGTTGACCACCATGTCCGCGCGCACCTTGTCCGGATGCTGCGCGCACAGCCACTGGGCGCCGTGGTCGGCGCCGGTCTCCTCGTCGGCGGTCACCACGATCAGCAGCTCGCCGGACGCGGGCCGCCAGCCCTCGCGCGCCAGCGCCACGGCGGCGGCGATCTCGGCCGCCACCTGGCTCTTCATGTCCACCGCGCCGCGGCCCCAGACGCAGCCGTCGCGGATCTCGCCCGACCACGGGTCCACCTGCCAGTCCGCCGGGTCGGCCAGCACCGTGTCCACGTGGCCCAGCAGGCACAGCGTCGGCCCGTCCGAGCCGCCGGGCAGGCGGGCGACCAGGTTCGGCCGCCCCTCCACCTCGGCCAGCAGCTCGACGGTGAAGCCGGCGCCCTCCAGCAGGTCGCGCAGGAACTCCTGGGCGGCCTGCTCGTTGCCCGGGGGATTGACCGTGTCAAAGCGGATCAGGCGCTGCAGGAGCTCCGTCGCGTCCCGCTCCAGATCCGCCGCCTCAGGCACCGGGCGAGTATATGGCGGCCCGTTCTCGCTTAGATGAACCGGTGCCACGCACCTTCGATGACGACCAGGCGCTGCTTGACGGGCTGCTGCGCGACGCGGTGCGGGCCTCCGGCGACGGCGAGGTGCTGGAGGTGCACGACCGCGCCGTGGAGCTGGCCAAGGCCGCGCGCGCAGGCGACGACGACGCTTCCGACGAGCTGGCCGCTCTGGTCGGCGGACTGGACGTGCGCGGCGCCGAACTGCTGGTGCGGTCGCTGACGCGCTGGTTCCAGCTGGTCAACCTGGCCGAGGACAACGAGCGCATCCGCCGGTTGCTGGCGCGCGAGTCGGCCAACGGCGACGCGCCCCGGGCCGGCTCGGTGGCCGACGCGATCACCCGCCTCGAGAGCGAGGGGACCACCGCCGAGGAGCTGGGTGAGCTGCTGGAGCAGGCCGAGGTGCGGCTGGTGCTGACCGCCCACCCCACCGAGGCGCGCCGGCGTACCACGCTGGAGAAGCTGGCGCGCGTGTTCGCCGAGATGCGCCTGCTGGACGAGCGGCGCGAGGACCTGCCCGGTGCGCTGGAGGCCGCGCGCGAGCGCCTGCGCCCGACCGTGCAGGAGCTGTGGGGCTCGGACGAGCTGCGGGCCGCGTCGCTGTCGGTGATCGACGAGGTCCGCGGCGGCATCATCTACTTCGAGACCACGCTGGCCGACGCCGTGCCCCGGATCTACCGCGACCTCGAGGCGGCCGTGGCCCGGGCCTATCCCGACGGCGTGCCCGTGCCCCCGCTGCTGGGCTTCGGCTCCTGGATCGGCGGCGACCGCGACGGCAACCCGCACGTGACCCCCGAGGTCACGCTGGAGGCGCTCGAGCTGATGCGCGACCGCTGCCTGGCGTTCCTGGCGCGGCGGCTCGAGGTGCTGGCCGAGCGGCTGTCCTACTCTGAGCGCGTCAGCGGCGAGCCCGACGGGCTCGATCCGATGCTGGAGCGCGGCGCCGAGCTGTTCCCCGAGCTGACCGAGCGCATGCGCGAGCGCAACGCCGAGGAGCCCTACCGGCGCGCGTTCACCTACGCGCTGGAGCGGGTGCGCGCTGCCCGGCGCGACGCCCCGGGCGCCTACGGCGGGCCGGAGGAGCTGCTGGAGGACCTGCGCGGGGCGGCCCACGCCCTGAGTCAGGGACCGGGCGGCGCGGCCGCGGCCGGCGACCTGCACGACGTGATCCGCCAGGTCGAGGTGTTCGGCTTCCACTTCGCGCGCCTGGACGTGCGCGAGAACGCGAAGGTCCACCGGGGCGCGCTGGACGAGATCCTCTCCGAGCTGGACGTCTGCGAGGGCTACGCCGAGCTGTCCCCGGACGAGCGCTGCGACGTGCTCTGCCGGGCGATCGCCGACCACCGGCCGCTGATCCCCCAGGACCTGTCCGGCTTCAGCGACTCCACCCAGGAGTGCGTGCAGACCTTCCGCGCGCTGCACGAGGCCCTGAGCGGCCGCCATCGCGACACCGTCGAGGCCTACGTGGTCTCGCACACCGAGGGCCCGCAGGACCTGCTGGAGGTGCTGCTGCTGATGAAGGAGTCGCGCCTGTCGCGCGCCGGCGGCCACGACGCGATGCTGCGCATCGTCCCGCTGTTCGAGTCGGGCGCCACGCTGGAGGCGGCGCCCGACACGCTTGCCGACCTGATGGAGCGGCCCGTGTACCGCGAGGCGCTGGCCGCGGTCGGCGACCGCCAGGAGGTCATGGTCGGGTACTCCGACTCGAACAAGGACGTGGGCTACGTGGCCTCGGGCTGGGCCACCTACCGCGCCCAGCAGGGCATCACCGAGGTGTTGGGGCGCTACGGCGTGTCGTGGGTGTTCTTCCACGGCCGCGGCGGCGCGGTCGGCCGCGGCGGCGGGCCCACCAACACGGCCATCCTGGCGCTGCCCGCCGGCACCGTGGACGCGCGGCTGAAGGTCACCGAGCAGGGTGAGGTGCTGGCGGCGAAGTACGCCGTCGACGAGATCGCCCGGCGCGAGCTGGAGCTGACCACCAGCGCGGTCCTGTACTCCAGCCGCGGCGGCGGGGCGCGCCTGGACGACGAGCAGCGAGAGCGATACCGGGGTGTGGTGGAGCGGATGTCCGAGCGGTCGACCGAGGCCTACCGCGCGCTGGTGCACGGCGACCCCGACTTCGTGCGCGCCTTCACCGCGGTCACGCCCGTGGACGAGATCTCGCGCCTGCGGCTGGGCTCGCGGCCGGCCAAGCGCGCCCCCGACGGGGGCATCGACGACCTGCGCGCCATCCCCTGGGTGTTCTCCTGGACGCAGGCCCGGATCGTGCTGCCCGCGTGGTTCGGCCTCGGCGCCGCGCTCGAGGACGCGCGCGAGGAGCACGGGGTGGAGCTGCTGCGCGAGATGGAGCAGGAGTGGCCGTTCTTCTCGGCGCTGCTGTCCAACGCGGAGATGGCCTGCTCGAAGGCCGACGCCGGCATCGCCGCGCGCTACTTCGACCTGTGGGACGAGGAGGAGCCGCGCGAGCGCATACGCGCCGCTGTGGAGGAGGAGTTCGATCGCACCAGGAGCGAGCTGGCCGCGGTCCTGGACCAGGAGCGGCTGCTGGACCGTCACCCGGTGCTGCAGGCGTCGATCGACCGCCGCAACCCGTACGTGGACCCGCTCTCCTACGTGCAGATCGAGTTGCTGCGGCGCCTGCGTGACGGTGACGGCGACGACGAGGCGCTGGGCCGGGTCTCGCTGCTGACCGTGAACGGCATCGCGGGCGGCCTGAGGAACACGGGCTAGCCCGGAGGGAACATCCCCCGCGAGCCCACGAGCCAGCGCAGGTCGCCCTTGGGGCGGAAGCGGCCGCGCAGGAGCAGCCTGGGCATGTCGGTCCGCCCCATCGACATGTCCACGAAGTCCTCCCAGGAGGTCCTGAAGGTGACCCTCGGCGCGTCGGCGCGGCCCTGGACCGCGCGGGTGTGTCCGTTGGCCACCACCACGTGCCACGCTGGCGCGCCGTCGGTGAACTCCCACTGGAGCACGCCCGGGCCCTTCGCCGCCGAGGTGTCCAGCGACGAGGCGATCACCTCGAACAGCATCGCCATGTCCGCGGGGTCGCTGGACGGCGGCCCGACCTTCTCGCCCAGCAGGCCGGCGCGCACCATGGCCTGGCCGCGCGCGGCGCGCTCGCGCGGCGTGCCGTCCACCGGGAACACGGGCGGCCCGGGCAGCTCGTCGATGGGCATGCCCGCGGAGCGCAGCTTGGTCTCCAGCGACGACGCGCCCTCCTCACCGATGTCGTCGAGGGTGAAGCCGAAGGACTCGATGTAGCGCATGTCCCAGTTCGGCGGGACCAGCACGGCCGCGGTCCAGGGGAGCACCTCGCGGAGCAGGTCGGCCACCGCGTGGGGAACCTCGGGGTCCATCTTCCGTAGGTCCGACAGCAGCTTCACGCCGAAGCCGATGTGGCGCTGCTCGTCGGCCGCCACGTTCTCCATGCCCTCGCGGAAGCCGGGCATGACGCCGCGGTCGGTCAGGTAGCTGGTGATGAAGTGCTGGCCGGGCTGGGCCAAGGCCGCCTCGATGACCATGTGGTAGAGCGTGATCGCCGCGGCCAGCTTTGGCACGGAGCGGTCGCGGCGGAGCTCGTCGGACATGTCCACCAGCCGGTCGAAGACCTTGGTGAAGCCCCACGTCAGCTGCGGCTTGATGTCGTTCAGGCCGTCGGAGACGCGGTCGCCGCCGATGCCCACGACCTCCTTC
>DASQLM010000040.1:0-5241 GCA_035630015.1 Thermoleophilaceae bacterium
CCTACTTCCGGGCCTCGATGGTGGTCGGCGCCAAGAGCGAGTCCTACCTGACGCTGCGCCACCTGGTGCAGAAGCTTCCGATCATGATCGCCCCCTCGTGGCTCAAGACCAAGACGCAGCCGATCGCCGTCGAGGACGTCCTGGACTACCTGGTGGCAGCGCCCACCATCGAGGAGGCGGCCCGCGAGGTCCAGATCGGCTGCCCCGACGTGGTCTCCTACGGCGAGATGCTGGACCGGATGGCCGTGGCGCTGGACCGCCGGCCCCGTCCCAAGATCCCCGCGCCCGTGCTCTCGCCCTGGCTGTCCTCCCAGTGGATCGGCCTGGTCACGCCGGTCGACGCCGGGGTGGCCAAGCCGCTGGTCGAGGGCCTGTCCACCGAGACCACGGTCACCGACCCCTCGGGCGCCGCCCTGTTCGACGTCGAGCCGATGGGCATCGACGAGGCTCTCCGCGCCGCCGTGGCCGAAGAGCAGGAGGAGAAGGTTCACTAGTACCCTTCGCCGTGCCACGGGCTGTGGCGCAGCCTGGTAGCGCGCTCCGTTCGGGTCGGAGAGGTCCCCAGTTCAAATCTGGGCAGCCCGATGAAGGATCACCAGGGCCGACCGGTCAGCCCACGATCGTGACCGGCGTCCCCGGCGCGATCCTGGCCGCCATCCAGCGCGTGTTGTGGTCGGCAACCCGCACGCACCCGTGCGAGATGGCGGTACCGGGCCGGCCTCCGAGGTTCATCACGCCGTGCACGGCGATCTGGCCAGGGCCGCCCTCGAACTCCTGCAGCACGTTGGACCGGGCGCTCAGGGCGAGCGCGTAGGGACCACCGGCGGCGCCGGCGGGCATGCGCACGCTCTCTTCGACGAAGAAGCGGCCGTGCGGGGTCGGGGTGGAGGGCTTGCCCACGGCCGCGGGAAAGGCTCGCGCCAGGCGACCGCGGCGGTACACGCGCAGGCGGAGCGTACGTGTGTTGATCACGATCTGCCATGGCGTCCTGGACAGTGTGGTCCCGCGCCTGGCGATCCAGCCCTTCCTGCCGTTGGGCCGGCCGGGCACGCGGACCCGGAGCCACCGGATCCCGTCCGGCGTCGTCCTGTGACCGTCAACGGGCAGGACGGTGCGGGTGCCGGTGATCGGTCGCGTAGGGCGCACCATCCGGCCGCGCGCCCGGCGGGCGCCCAGGGACCAGACCGCCTTGTGCGACGTCTTGAGCTCTGCGACCTCGACCGAGCGCTGGACCACCACGGGCCCGCGCGCGGCAGCGGCCGCCGGCGAGAGCGCCGCGGCCACGGCCGCGGCAGCCAGCACGCCCGTGAGCCGCGACGCGCCCGGGGCCATCAGCGGGCTTCGTAGTGCACGCGGCCGGCGTCGTTGAGCTCGGTGACCGCGAACCGGGTGCTGCGGCGCTGACCAAGTGTCGTGCAGGAGAACGTCAGCCCCTTCTTCTGATGAACGCCCGCCGGGCAGCTGACCTGCACGCGCCGGTCGCGCTGGGCCAGGGTGCTGCGCTCGATCGCCCGCTCTACCCGCTCCGTGTTCAGGATCGTGGGGGCAGCGGGCGCGTCCGCCGACCCGCCGCACGCGGTCAGGCCGGCTCCGGCGAGCAGGGCCGCCACCATCGCGGGGACGAGGCACCGGATGCGTGTGGGGGCCGGGGAGCTAACTGAGCTTCTCGATCGTGATCGAGGCGTTGACGTTGGTCTGGGTCCCGCCGGCCAGCGTCTGCAGCGTCACCGCGGCGGCGGACGAGTGGTTCACCAGCGTCAGGACGTCGTTGGCCGAGAGCGTCAGGATCGCCTGGCCCAGGTTCGGCTGGGTGCCTGCCCCGCTGCCGTACACGGTCCCCTGCGCCTGAGCGCCGTTGACGAAAACGGCCATCTGGTTCGGCTCCACCCCCGACAACGCGAAGGTGATCTTGTAGGTGCCGGAGCTGGTGGCCACGATGCCGGCGTTCCCGGGGGCGTGGGTGAAGCCGAGCAACGGACCGTTCATGTCGAAGGTCACCGGAGCCTCGATCGCCACGGTCTGGGCACCCTGGTTGAACACGTAGGCGTATGCACTCAGGCCGCCGGCCGGGCCTGCTGGTCCGGTGGCTCCTGCGGTGCCTGCGGGTCCGGCTGCGCCTGTGGAGCCGGTCGCGCCGTCCGCGCCGGTCGCGCCGGCGGAACCGGTCGCGCCCGTGGATCCAGCCGGGCCGTCCGCGCCGGTCGCGCCCGTCGTCCCTGCCACTCCTTGGAGCCCCTGGGGGCCGGTCGCGCCGGCGGAACCGGTCGCGCCAGTCGCTCCTGTGGTACCGGTCGCCCCGGTTGTTCCAGCGGCGCCGATCTGGCCTTGGACACCCTGCAGGCCCCGCACCCCGGTCGCGCCGACGCGCCCGCGGGATCCGGTCTTTCCTCGCGCTCCGGTCTTGCCGGTCACGCCACGCCTCCCCGGGGTCCCAGGGCGGGTGCGACAGGTCGGCGGGGTCTTCGCGCACCGCGAGGCGTGGGCCCCGGCGCTGCCCGTGAAGGCGGCGGGGCTACAGGGGGGAAGGGGCCGCGGGCATGCGGCGGCGGCCATCCCCGCGGACACCAGCACGGCCAGGGAGCTGACCGCTGCAACCAGCAGCTTCTCGACTTGCGAACGACGCATGGACACTCGCCTCTCTCTCGACCCGGCGAACGACGTTCCCGGTCCTCGTTGGCGACGGAGGCAATGGCGGCCGAGTCGGCGAACCGACGTCGGCAGGAAGCGACCGATGTGTACTTATCGGTACGAGTCGCGGGTTACATAAACCGGCACACTCGCGCCCCGGAACCCCGGGTGAGGCGCTAAGCGGCGACGGCGTTGTAGTACCGAACCGCCAGCCCCGTCAGCAGCGTCTCGAAGCAGGCCTCGGGCCTGAGGTCGTGCTCGGCGGCGTAGGTCCGGATCCCCGCCTGCTCGATGGCCTCGCTCTGGGCGATCACGTCGTCGACCAGGTCGGGATGCTCGTCGCAGAAGAACGCCCCCATCGAGTACAGGCCCGAGTCGGTCAGGGACTCGAGGAAGTCGCTCTCTTCCCCGGCCTTGGACTCCGCGCTCATGGGCGGGCAGGGTACCTTCCCGGCGTGGCCTACCGCGACCACATCGTCTCCTACCTCGACGACCTGCTCGATGTGGGCGCCTACAGCGACATGACCCCCAACGGCCTGCAGGTGCCCGGCGACGAGACGGTGGAGCTCGTGGTCACCGGGGTCTCGCCCGGTCTCGAGCTGATCGAGGCGGCCGCCGAACGAGGCGCGCAGATGGTGCTGACCCACCACGGACTGCTGGGCGATTTCCTGCCCGACCACATCACGCCGGTGCTCAAGCGCCGGCTCAAGGCGCTGTTCGACGCGGACATGTCCCTGGCCGCGTACCACCTGCCGCTGGACGCGCACGACCAGGTGGGCAACAACGCGCTGATCTGCATGCAGCTGGGCCTCGACCGGGCCGAGCCGTTCGGCGCCTACAAGGGCACCACCCTGGGGTTCGTCGGGCGATCGCAGAACGGCGTGCGGTTCGCCGAGCTGCGCGAGCGCTGCGCCACCGCCTTCGGGGCGGACCCGTTCGTGTGGGAGTACGGGCCCGAGGTGGTGCACAGCGTCGGCGTGATCTCGGGCGCGGCCGCCTCCTCGCTCGGCGAGGCCGCGGCGGCCGGCCTGGATGCCTTCCTGACCGGCGAGCCGGCCGAGCACACCATGCTGGAGGCGCGCGAGGCGGGCATCCATTTCATCGCCGGATCGCACTACGGGACCGAGACGTTCGGCGTCAGGCGGCTCGGCGAACTGCTGGCCGACCGCTTCGGCGTCGACCACGAGTTCATAGATGTCCCGAACCCGATCTGAGCGGTTACGCTGAGCACACAACCGCTTACCCCACCTGAGGAGCGCACACAGAGATGGCGAACCACCTGACGCCCACCGAGCTCAGTCGCGAGACCGGGATGGATCGCGAGGAGGTCATCGCGAAGTGCGTGGAGCTGGGGGTGCCGATCTTCCAGGGCAAGATCGACAAGTCGTTGTTCGCCAAGACCATGGAGCAGCAGGAGGAGGCCACCGGGCCTCCACCCGGGTGGGTCAGGGCCTGAGCGGCCGGTCGGCCCCACGCGGGGCCTCAGCGCCCTACTATCTCCCTTCAAGCTGAGGAGCGGAGGAGGGAGCAGGATGGAAGCAGGAACCGCGGCCGCCACGGGCACCGGCTCGAAGACGATGGCCGACATGGTCGCCCTCGCGGCGCAGCAGTACGGAGACACCCCGGCGCTGCGCTACAAGGCCGGCGAGGAGTGGACCGACGTCAGCTTCTCCGCCCTGGGTGAGGCGGTCAGCGAGATCGGCCGCGGCCTGATCGACCTGGGCGTGGAGCACGCCGGCAAGGTGGCGATCGTCGCGCACACGCGCGCGGAGTGGACCTACGCGCACTTCGGCATCCTTTCCGCCGGCGCCATCTCGGTGTCCGTGTACCAGACGAACTCCGCCGACGAGTGCCACTACGTGCTGGAGCACTCCGAGTCCGAGGTGGTGTTCCTGGAGGACGCGGAACAGCTGGAGAAGATCCGCGCGGTCCGCGACAAGCTGCCCAACCTGCGCCAGATCGTGCTGTTCGAGCCGGTCGAGGGCGCCGACGACGCCATCACGCTGGACGAGCTGCGTGAGCGCGGGCGCGCCCGCGACGCCGCCGAGCTCGACGCGCGCACCGCGGCGGTGACCAAGGAGGACGTGTGCATCTTCATCTACACGTCCGGCACCACCGGCCCGCCCAAGTGCTGCATCCTGAGCCACGGCAACTACCGCGACGTGGTCAGCATGTCCGAGGAGCAGGGCGTGGTGGGCAGCGGCGACGTGGTCTACCTGTTCCTGCCGCTCGCGCACGCGTTCGCCAAGCTCGTGCAGTTCCTTGCCATCGACCTTGGCGCGGTGCTGGCCTTCTGGGAGAAGGACCCGCAGAACATCATCCCCAACCTGATCGAGACCAAGCCGACGTGCTTCCCGTCGGTCCCGCGGATCTTCGAGAAGATCTACACGCTCGCCACCTCCAACGCCGAGGACCCGGAGAAGCTCCAGCAGGCGGTGCAGGTGGGCGTCAAGGTGCGCCAGCTGCGCGCCGCCGGCCAGGAGGTCCCGGCCGAGCTGCAGGCCGGCTTCGACCAGGCCGAGGAGAAGCTGTTCGTCAACGTGCGCAATCTGTTCGGCGGCAGGATCCGCCAGTGCAACACGGGCGCGGCGCCGATCGCCAGGGAGATCCTGG
>DASQLM010000041.1:0-16331 GCA_035630015.1 Thermoleophilaceae bacterium
ATCCACCCGCTGCGGCCGGTCGGGACGCTGCGCCGGCCCAAGCTCGCGGCGCTGCGCGACGCGGTCGTGGAGTCGCTCCAGCTGGGCATCGACTCGAAGGGCGCCACCATCGACGACTTCCGCAACGCCGACGGCGCCTACGGCAGCTTCCAGGACCGGTTCCTGGTGCACCTGCGCGAGGGTGAGCCGTGCGTGCGCTGCGGCACCACGATCCGCAAGATCCGGGCGGCTGGGCGGGGGACCTACTTCTGCCCGAAGTGTCAGCCGCGTCCGCGCGTCTAGCGCCGCACGGTGATGGTGTTGGTGCTGCGCTTGCCGCCGGCGGACAGCACCAGGCGGAGCTTGACCGTCTTCTTGCGCCCGACCTTGACCCGGATCCGCTTGGCGCGCGGGCCGACCTTGTAGCGCTTGCCCTTGACCGACAGCCGGGCGGCCTGGGTGGCGGTCACGGTGAGCGTGGCCGTGCGGCCGCGGCGCCTGGCGTTCAGGCGTGTGAAGAAGGGGGTGGTGGAGCGCACACGTACCGCCACGGACGCCGAGCCCTTGCGCTTGCCCGCGGTGGCGGTAAGGCGCACGCGCCGGGTGCCGGCGGGCAGCGGACGGACGATGTCGGCGCCGCGGCCGAGCTTGGTGCGCCCGGCCGTCCACAGCAGGCGGCGGCCCGGGATGGTGCGGCCGCGGTCGTCGGTCGCGGTGCCGAACAGGCGCACGCCGCCGCCTGCGTCGGCCCGTTGGCCACTCTTGGGCTCGATGATCTGGACGCTGGGCTTGCGAGGGACCAGGGTGAAGCGACCCGAGGTGGCCACCGCCTCCTGGAAGCCGTCGCCGACCCGCAGGCGCAGGCGCGCGCGGCGGCTGGCGCTGACCAGCGCTGTGGGGATGCTGGCGCGGCCGCTGTTCGGCCCGGCCCACACCTGCTGGAAGCTGCGGCCGTTGTTGGCCGAGGCCTCGATCACCGCGCGGTAGGCCTTGGCGTCGGGACCGGCGGCGCTCCAGCGCACCTTCAGATTGGTCCCCTTGCCGGCGCGTGACCCCTTCCGCGGCGAGAGCAGCCGGGCCTGGGCCTTTCCGGTGGTGCTGCGTGTGGCCACGACGTTGCCGGCCGGGTCGATGAAGTCGACGCGGGTGACCCCGGCGCGGGGCAGCTGACCGCTGAGCGAGGTGAACGGGGGCGAGCCGGCGCCGCCGTCGAGCTCCTGGCGGGTCATGGCGGCGATGGCCTGGACGCGTCCCGCGGCGTTGCGTCCCACCAGCCGGTAGACGGACGGGGTGCCCGCGGCCGCGGGCGTGGTGGCGCGGTCGACCGAGGTCACGGTGAGGCCGCTGTTGGGGATCACGCGCCCGGAAACGATCAGCTCGTCCACGGCGGCGGCACGGGCCACGGACCGGTGTGCCCGCAGCGCCCGGGGGCTGGCTTTCGACTGGCGCATGACGCGATTCCAGTTGCGGACCGAGATCCAGTGGTCGCGGTCCAGCTGTTGGATGCCGCAGTAGCTCATGAGGTCGAACTTCGGCACCTCGTTGCTGTAGTCCGGGAACACCCTGAACGGCTCGCCGGCTACACCCGAACGCTCTGTGGTGTCCAGGCCGACCCCCCCGAGCCGCCCGAAGTCGATCGGCCACTTCTCCCCGCCGGAGCCGCAGTCCGGCGATGCGTGGGGGAACCCGAACAGGTGGAAGGTCTCGTGGGCGACGGACGTCATCGGCCGCCACATCTCCTTACCGAGGGACCGGCCGCTCGCGACCGCGACCCGGCCCTTGGCGATCCCGGGGTTGTTTCCCTGCACGTAGATGCCGACGGTGCCGTTCCCCGGCTTGCCGTTCCGTTTGTCCCAGGCCTCGGCCGCCTCCAGGATGGCGGTGTCGGTGGCGTACTCGACCGCCCGGTAGCGCGGGATCACCGACCCGTTGTTGTTGCGGTCCAGCCAGAAGATCGTCCCGGGGTACGACGCGATCAGCTTCTCGAAGATCTTCGGCGGCTTCGCGCTCACGCCCGTGGTGTCGCCCTGGAGCGGATAGCGCTTGTCATAAGGGTGGACGACCGGCTCGAGCAGGGCGTTCATGTGCTTCGTGGTCACGGCCGGAGGCTGGGTGTAGCCCACGTCGAGGAGCGCCGCGATCGGGGCCGCGCCACAGCGCTGGATGACACACATGAGCGTGTCCGGGGGCCGGGTCCCCTTCGGCTGGGCCACGCCCACCGCCCGGGCCTGCAGGCGCGTGTTGCCCTCCGACCACGAGTGGGGGAGCACGAAGGTGAACGGGACCCGGCCGGACCCGCGCTCGATCCTGGTCAGGCCGTAGTCGTTGCGCGAGAGGTGGGCCGGCTTGGGGCTGAACACGGGCGAGAGGGGCGAACCGGGCAGCCGTCGGTTCCTGTCGTCGTGGCCGTACAGCAGCATCCCGAACGGGGGCCGCTGGGCCCCGGACCTCTGGGAGTCCACCCCGAGCAGATCGGCGTAGACCCGCGCGACCGTCTTCTTGTGCCGGGCCAGTACGACGCCGTTGTAGACCGAGCGGTCGGGTTGCTCCCAGGTCTGCACGCCCTGGTTGACCTCGATCCCCTCGACCCGGACCGCCAGGTTGCCCTGCACCGTCACGGTTCCGCGAACGGTGCGCGGCACGGCACCGACGCTCGCGTCGACGGGCGTCCCGGTGATGGTCATGTTGCGCGTGGTCCTCGCGGCCTTCTTGGTCGCGGTCAGCACGAGGTTGGTGCGGCTTCTGCCCGTGCCCCCGACCGTGGCCGGCTGGAACTGGCCGGAGACCCCGGCTCCCAGCCCCGTGACGGAAAGCCGCACGCGGCCGGACGACGTCGAGTTGCGTCTGACGTCGAGCGGCAGGCTGGCCTTCCCGCCGGGCGGCAGGTAGGCCCTGGCGGCGGCTCTCCCCTCGGGGGGCGACAGCGAGAAGCTCGGGGCCGGCGGGGGCGCCACCGCCGCGGTGAAGGCGCCCAGCTGGAGGTAGAACACGTCCGCCGGGTCGGAGGTGGCGGCGAAGGCCAGGCCGCTGAAGGTGCCCTTGACCCGGACCGTGCCGTTGGCGCCGCCGGTGCCCGTCACCGTGGCGCCGGAGACCGTGAAGCCGGGGTCGCCGCTGACCCGTTCGACGGTCAGGGCGGCGTTGAAGGCCACCGAGGTGGACAGGTCACCGAGGTGGATCACCGGGTCGGTGACCGTACGGCCGAACACGAACGTGTACGGGTTGCCCGCGGTGTTGCTGCGCACCTCGAGGGAGTCGGACTTGACCAGGGGCGGCGTGAACGCCGGCCGGTTGAACTTCGTCTCGCTGCCGTTGGTGATGGTGTACGGCCCGATCTCGCCGCTCAGGCTCATGGCCGCCCCCTGCAGCGTCCCGTTGGCGATCGACGCGCTGTACGAGGTCCAGTCGGTGAACACGACCTCGCTCGTCTGCGCGCGGCCCTGGGTGGCCGCCAGCAGGGCGACGCCGGTCAGCAGCACCGCGGTGAGCACCAGCAGCGCTGCCCGTCTGGCCCCCGTATGGGGTACACCCCTGTCCACGCCGCGAGTCTTACCGAGATCGCCCGCTTCCGCCAGCGATCCGTGCGACGACGGTCAGGCGGCCTGGTCCAGCACCTCGTCCAGCGTGTCGCTGCGGTGCGCGGCCAGCAACTCCTGGAAGCCGCCCACGCTGCGCTCGCCGACCATCACCTGGGGGAACGTCATGCGGCCGGTCTTGGCCGCCAGCAGCTCGCGGCCCTCGGGGTCCTTGGCCAGGTCGATCTCCTCGTAGGCGTAGCCGCGCGCGTCCAGCAGCGCCTTCGCTTGGCGGCAGAAGCCGCAGGGTTCGGTGGTGTAGAGCCTGATGTCCGTCATCTGCTCCAAAGTGTATGCGTGGCCGGATCGTTCAAAACCGAGGCGGTGGTGCTGCGCTCGATCCGCTACGGCGAGGCGGACCGGGTGCTGCACCTCTACAGCCCCGAGCACGGGCGGGTGGGCGCGGTGGCCAAGGGCGTGCGCCGCACCAAGTCGCGGCTGGGCGGCCGGCTGGAGCCCATGGCGCGGGTGCGGCTGGTCATGCACCGCGGCCGGGGCGAGCTGTGCACGGTGTCGGCGGTGGACACGGTGCATGCCCACGCCGGCGCGCGTGAGCACTGGACCGCGCTCCAGCACGCCACCCAGGCCTGCGACGCGGTGCTCAAGCTGTTCGACTCCACCGATCCCAACCCGCCCGCCTACAACCTGCTGTGCAACAAGCTGGCGCTGCTGCACGCCGAGCCCGAGGCGGCCAGCTCCGCGCGCATGCTGGCCTTCCGCTTGAAGCTGCTGCTGGCCGCGGGCTTCGCGCCCGAGCTGTCGGCCTGCGCCAGCTGCGGCGAGACGGAGGGCCTGGGCGCCTTCTCACCCGCCGCCGGCGGTGTGGTGTGCGCCGCCTGCGAGGCCGGCTCGTTCCCGCTGGACGCGGACGGCCACGCCTTCCTGGTGGGCGCCATGGGCCGCCCGCTGTCCGAGGCCCCGGCGGCGCAGGCGCGCGCCCTGGCCCAGGCCGACCGCGCGATCGCCGAGACGCTGGAGTACCACGCGCACGTGCGCCTGCGCCGCGTGGCGTAGCCGTGCAGCCCTGGCTCAAGGCGCTGGGCCATGCGCGCGGGCCCATGCCCGACGCCTGGATCGAGGACGGCCGTGCGAGCGCGCTGCGGCGCACGGGCTTCCCGCGACGGCCGCGGATGGAGCCCGGTGACCGGCTGGTGTACTACGCCTCGGTCTGGCGGGTGGTGTTCGCCGTCGTCGAGGTCACGGGCGAGCCGACGGATGAGCATCCGGTCGCCTCGAACCCGCGCCGCTGGCCCTGGACGGTGCCGGTCGAGCCGTTGCTGGCGATCCCGCTGCTGTCCAACGCGCCGCCCGTCGAGGCCATCGGCGTGCCGGCGCGCTCGATGAGCCAGCAGAGTCACATCCGCCTGCGGCGCGAACATCTCGAGCGCGCGCTCGAGGCGATGGCCGCGGTGGGGAGCTAGGGGGCCGCGTTCCAGCGGGCCAGCGCGCGCACGCCGTGCTCGTTGCCCAGGGCGCTGAGCGTGGCCGTGGACAGCCCTAGGCGGGCGCCGGCGGCGGGCGGCAGGCCGACCCAGCGCGCGCCCAGCACCCGCAGCACGTGGCCGTGGGCGAACGCCACGCACAGGCCGTCCGCCGCGGCCATCCGCTCGATCACCGCGTCCACGCGCGCGGTCACCTCATCGGGGGCCTCGCCGCCCGGCGCGCCGTCCTCGAAGATCGTCCAGCCGGGCCGGTCCTGGTGGATCTGGTCGCTGGTCAGGCCCTCGTAGTCGCCGTAGTCCCACTCCATGAGCGCCGGCTCGGGCTCCGCCCGGTCACCCAGGCCGGCCAGCCGGCACGTCTCGGCCGCGCGCGAGAGCGGGCTGGTCAGCACCAGCGCGGGGTTCAGGTCCGCCAGCGCGGGCGCCAGCGCGGCGGCCTGACGCCGGCCGGCGTCGGTCAGTGGCACGTCCGTACGGCCCGTGTGGCGGCCCGTGCGGCTCCAGTCGGTCTCGCCGTGGCGGGCGAGAATGATCTCCTCGGATACGGGCATAGACTCCAATCTTGGCTGTTACCGGGGACACCCAGCTGGTCTACGACTTCGCCGAGGGCTCACGCGACATGCGCGAGCTGCTGGGGGGCAAGGGCGCCAACGTTGCGGAGATGACGCGCGTGCTGGGCGCCGAGCGCGTGCCCGCGGGCTTCACGATCACCACCGAGGCGTGCGTGGAGTACATGAAGGCCGACCGCACTGAGCCGGACGGACTTGACGAACAGGTGGGCGAGGCGCTCGGCCGGCTGGAGGAGCACGCCGGCAAGAAGCTCGGCGACGACGAGGACCCGTTGCTGGTGTCCGTGCGCTCGGGCGCCCGTGAGTCGATGCCGGGGATGCTGGACACCGTGCTGAACCTGGGGCTGAACGACACCTCGGTCGAGGGGCTGGCCCGGGCCACCGAGTCGGAGCGGTTCGCGTGGGACTCCTACCGGCGGTTTGTGCAGATGTTCGGCAACGTGTGCCGCGGCGTCAGCGGCGAGGCCATCGAGAAGGCGATCAAGAAGCGCAAGTCCGACGCCGGCGTGGAGCTGGACACCGACCTGTCGGTGGATGACCTCAAGGGGCTGGTCGACGACTTCAAGGAGCTCTACCGCGACGAGACCGACGAGGACTTCCCCCAGGACCCGCGCGAGCAGCTGACCCAGGCCATCCGCGCCGTGTTCGACTCCTGGGTGGGCCCGCGGGCCAAGGAGTACCGGCGCATCAACCGCATCCCCGACGAGTGGGGCACCGCGGTGAACGTGCAGCAGATGGTGTTCGGCAACAAGGGCGACTCCTCGTGCTCGGGCGTGGCCTTCTCGCGGGACGAGATCACCGGCGAGCCCGACCCCTCGGGCGACTTCCTGGTGAACGCCCAGGGCGAGGACGTCGTCTCCGGCGTGCGCACGCCCAAGGACCTGTCCGAGATGAAGGACGTCATGCCCGACGCCCACGGCGAGCTGATGGAGATCCTGGCCACGCTAGAGAAGCACTACGGCGACATGCAGGACACGGAGTTCACGGTGGAGGAGGGGCAGCTGTTCATGCTCCAGACGCGCAGCGCCAAGCGGCCCGCCCAGGCGGCCGTGCGGTTCGCGGTCGACGCCGAGAAGGAGGGGCTGCTGGACCGCGGACAGGCGCTGGCCACGATCGAGCCCGACCGCCTGGACGCGCTGCTGCACCCCACCTTCGCGCCCGACGCCGAGTACGAGGTGGTGGCCAAGGGAGTGGGCGCCTCGCCGGGCGCCGCCAAGGGCGAGATCGTGTTCACCGCCGATGACGCCATCGCGGCCGAGAAGGACGGTCGCGAGGCGATCCTGGTGCGTCCCTTCACCGAGGCCGACGACGTGGGCGGCTTCCACGCCGCCAAGGGCATCCTGACCGCCGAGGGCGGCAAGGCCAGCCACGCGGCCCTGGTGGCGCGGGGGATGGGCAAGCCGTGCGTGGCCGGCGCCGGCGACCTCGAGATCGACCTGGAGGCCAAGACGGTCAAGGCGGGTGAGCACACGCTGGGTGAGGGCGACCTGATCGCCATCGACGGCACCAAGGGCGTGGTCACCACC
This sequence comes from Thermoleophilaceae bacterium, assembly GCA_035630015.1. Classification (GTDB taxonomy): domain Bacteria; phylum Actinomycetota; class Thermoleophilia; order Solirubrobacterales; family Thermoleophilaceae; genus JAAYBF01. Next base: position 7,092 of record DASQLM010000041.1, read on the forward strand.
GACGACGTCGAACTGGTGGACCCGGAGGTCGACCAGAACTTCGAGACGGTGCTGGGCTGGGCCGACGAGCTGCGCCGGCTGGGGGTGCGCACCAACGCCGACACCCCGGAGGACGCCAAGCGGGCCCGTGAGTTCGGCGCGGAGGGCATCGGTCTCTGCCGCACCGAGCACATGTTCATGGCCGCGGACCGCCAGCCGAAGATGCGCGCGGTGATCGTGGCCGACTCCGACGAGGAGCGCAAGGAGGCGCTGGCCGAGCTGCTGCCCCTGCAGCAGGAGGACTTCGAGGGCCTGTTCGAGGAGATGCAGGGCCTGCCGGTGACCATCCGGCTGCTGGATCCGCCGCTGCACGAGTTCCTGCCCGTGCCGCACGAGCTCGAGGAGGGCTCCTCCGAGCGCCGGCGCGCCGAGGAGCTCCAGGAGACCAACCCCATGCTCGGCACCCGCGGCGTGCGGCTTGCCATCCTCCATCCCGAGATCAGCGAGATGCAGGTGGCGGCCATGGTCCGGGCCGCGAAGGCCGTGCGGGACCGGTGCGGCACCGCCCCGGTGCTGGAGATCATGGTGCCGCTGGTGGCCTACGAGAAGGAGCTGGCGTTCATGCGGGAGGTCATCGACCGGGCCGTCGAGGACAACGACGGCGGCGACCTGGACCTGAAGGTGGGCACCATGCTCGAGCTGCCGCGGGCCTGCTTCCTGGCCGACGTGATCGGGGAGGAGGCCGACTTCTTCTCGTTCGGCACCAACGATCTGACCCAGACGGCGCTGGGATTCTCGCGCGACGACGCCGAGGGCAAGTTCCTGGACCGCTACCTGGAGCAGAAGATCATCGACCGCAGCCCGTTCGAGACCCTGGACGCGCCCGGGGTGGGCCAGCTGGTGCGGATGGGGGCGTGGCTGGGCCGCTCGCGCAACAAGGAGCTGGGCCTGGGAATCTGCGGCGAGCACGGGGGAGACCCCGAGTCGATCGACTTCTTCCACCACTCCGGCCTGGACTACGTGAGCTGCTCGCCGTTCCGCGTGCCGATCGCCCGGGTGGCCGCCGCCCAGGCGGCCGTGGCCGACGGTTCCCCCTTGTAGGCGGCGGGCCCCCGCCTTAGGTTCTGGCGGTGCGATCTCTGCTGGCCGTTCTGACCCTGTTGGTGCTGGGCATGTTCCCGGCAGTTTCGATGGCGCACCTGGAGCGCCCGTCCTACTGGCCCGACCCGGCGCCCGACACGTCGGTCAAGCCCGCCGCCGGAGGCAAGGTGCCCAGCATCCGCTCGCTGACCAGCGCGTCCAACGGCAGGACCCGCGGCAAGGTACGCGTGGTGTGCTCAGGGCGCAAGGGCAAGGAGTCGATGCGTCGGGTCACCAACTCGATCCGCAACGCGCGCAAGCGCGGCTACAAGATCCGCCCCAGCCAGCCCACGATCAAGCTGACCAAGAAGCAGGTCCGCGACTACACGCGCATCAACAAGAAGCTGCGCAAGAAGTGCCGGTACAAGTCGGTGCAGAAGGCCGTGAACGCGTCCGGCAACAACGACCGCGTGGTGATCATGCCCGGCGTCTACACCGAGCCGGAGTCGCGCCGGGGACGCACCAACGACCCCAAGTGCAACCCGTCGATGATCCAAAAGGACGCCAGCGGGTCGCCGACCCCCAGCTACCGCTACCAGGTGGAGTGCCCCAACGACCAGAACCTGATCTACGTGCAGGGGCGCGCGCTGGCCGGGCCGCCTCCGGCGGCACCGCGCAGCAACCGCCAGGGGATCCCCGGGCAGGAGCTGGGCCGGTGTGTGCGCTGCAACCTGCAGATCGAGGGCTCGGGCCCCAAGCCCACCGACGTGATCCTGGACGCCGGGAAGGGGTACGCGGCCGGGCAGCAGATGCGCTCGCCGTCGGCCAAGCCCTCGGGTTGGGCCAAGCACGTGGTGCTGCGGGTCGATCGCGGTGACGGCTTCGTGGGCCGCAACTTCCTGACCCGCGGGGGGCTGGAGTTCGGCTTCTACACAGAGGAGACCGACGGCATCCTGCTGGACCGGACCAAGTTCTACTGGAGCGCCGACTACGGCCACCTGAGCTTCACGACCGACCACCACATCCTTCAGAACTGCGACGCCTTCGGGGCCGGGGACGCCGCCCTGTACCCCGGCGCCGCTCCGGAGACCGGCTCCCAGGCCACCAAGTTCTACCCCGACGCGCCGCGCCCGAACACGGTCGTGCGCCTGTGCGACATGCGCGGATCCCAGCTCGGCTACTCCGGCTCGATGGGCAACGCGGTGCGCATCACGAACAACCACATCTACGGAAACGGCGGCGGCATCGCCAGCGACACGCTCTCCGCCGCGGGGCACCCCGGCTTCCCCGCCGACAGCTCGCAGATCGACAACAACTACATCTACTCCAACAACCTGAACCTGTACAAGCCCAACCCGCCGGTCAAGCCCCTCGTGACCACGCCGGTGGGCACGGGCATCATCTACGCCGGCATGAACGACGCGCGGGTCCACGACAACTGGATCTTCGACAACTGGCGCGACGGGGTGATGCTGCTCGCGGTACCCGACGCGCTGGTCAACGGCGGTGGTGCCGAGGGCGACGTGTTCCCCGGCGTCTCGTGCCCCACCGCACCGGGCCTGTCCACGTCGTGCGGGAACCGCTTCTACAACAACAAGATGGGCCAGGTACCGCCCGGCTTCAAGTTCCCGCGCGAGGTCGACCAGTTCGACACCCCGCGGAGCCGCCAGAGCCAGAAGAGGATGCCCAACGGCAACGACTTCTGGTGGGACGAGTTCTCGGGCAACACCAAGAACTGCTGGTTCGGCAACACGGGCCCCGACGGCACCCAGGCCAGCGTGACCGGCCCCGGCCAGGCCGGGCGGGTCGCGGCGATGCCCCCGGCGCTGCTGCCGAGCTGCTCCGGTGGCTCCAGCCCGGGGTCCAGCCTCGGCCTCGGTGACGTGGCCAAGACCCAGTACCTCGTCGACTGCTCCAACGGCCCGGACAAGGACACCGACCCGCTCGCCTGCGACTGGTGGTCCTCGCCGCCCAAGCCCGGCAGCGCCGCCGCGAGCCGCCGGCACAGCCAGTACGCCACCGCTGCGGCCGGCTTCGCCCGGTCGGCCCAGGGGCGGCGGCTCACCAAGCGGATCGCCGCGCTCAAGGAGTGAACGCCCGCCGCACGCTCATCGCCGGGCTGGCGCTCGCCTGCCTGGCCGCTCCCGGGTGCGGAGGCGACTCGGGCGAAGACGAGAAGGCGGCGGGCACCGGGGCGGCCGACACCCGTGAGGCCACGGCGGTGGGGCCACGGGTGGCCGGCTCCGTGGTCCAGTACGCCGACTGCGGCGACTGGCGCGAGGGCACGCGGCAAGAGCGCGAGGCCACGGTGGACGAGCTGCGCGACCAGCTCACCGCCCAGAGCGAGCGCGACACCTCCTCACCGCTGCCCGATGATCGCGCGTACCGGATCCTGAACAAGACCTGCTCTCAGGACTACGCCTCCAGCCTGCGGCTGTACAAGCTGTTCGCCAAGGCCCAGGGGTTCGCCCCGCTGGGCGAGTAGCCGGCCTTCCCGGGGCTGGCACAATCGAGGGGTGAGCGCCCAGACGCCGACCACTATCGCCTTCGCCGAGCGGATCGCCGCCCGCGAGGAGCGCGACCTCGCGCCGGCCGCCACGCGCTCCTATCCGGCCCGGCGGCGCGTCCCCGAGCCCGACTCCGACCACCGCACGCCGTTCCAGCGCGACCGTGACCGGATCGTGCACTCCAAGGCCTTCCGGCGGCTCAAGCACAAGACGCAGGTGTTCATCTCGCCCGAGGGCGATCACTACCGCACCCGCCTCACGCACACGCTGGAAGCGTGCGGCATCGCCCGGAACGTGGCGCGCGCCCTGGGGCTGAACGAGGACCTGACGGAGGCCATCGGCCTGGGCCACGACCTGGGCCACCCGCCCTTCGGGCACATCGGTGAGCACGCCCTGGACGAGCTGCTGGACCAGCGCTACGGGGTGCGCTTCCGCCACAACGAGCACTCCCTGCGCATGGTGGACCGGCTGGAGAACGAGGGGCGCGGCCTGAACCTGACCGAGCAGGTGCGCGACGGCATCCTCAACCACACGGGGCCGGACGCGCCCGCCACGCTCGAAGGGCGGATCGTGAAGGTGGTGGACCGCGTGGCCTACATCAACCACGACATCGACGACGCCCTGCGCGCGGGGGTGATCGACCGCGGTGACCTGCCGGCCGAGGAGATCGCGGTCCTGGGGGAGACGGGGTCCGAGCGCATCGAGACCCTGGTGGTGGACCTGCTGGCGCGGTCGGAGGCGACGGGGGACATCGCCCAGGGCGACGAGGTCGGCGGGGCGATGCTGCGCCTGCGCGAGTTCATGTTCGAGCACGTCTACCTGGCACCGGGCGCCCAGCGCGAGCGGGGCCGGATCGAAGCCATGTTGCGCGCCCTCTTCGACCACTACGCCCGGCACCTGCCCCCCGCCCAGACCGAGGGCGCCGCCGAGCACGAGCGCGTGGTGGACTATCTGGCGGGAATGACCGACCGTTACGCCGTCCGCACCCACGCCGACCTGTCCGTGCCGCAGGGGTTCTGAGGGCCCATGGCCCGCTACACGCAGGACTCGATCGAGCGGCTGCGCGAGAGCGCGGACATCGTGGCCCTGATCTCCCGCAAGACCGACCTGCGCCGCGTGGGATCGCGCTGGACCGGCCTGTGCCCGTTCCACGAGGAGCGCACGCCGTCGTTCTCGGTGGACGCCGACCGCGGTCTGTACCACTGCTTCGGGTGCGGGCTGGGCGGCGACGCCATCAAGTTCGTCATGGAGACCGAGCAACTCGACTTCCCCACGGCCGTCGAGCAGCTGGCCGATGACAACAACGTGGAGCTCAAGCGTGAGCAGGAGGACCCCGAGGAAGAGCAGCGCCGGCGCCGGCGCGAGCGGCTGCTGAGCCTGCTCGAGCGCGCGGCCACCTTCTACGCGACGGTGCTGACCGACGCGTCCGAGGCGTCGCGGGCGCGGGACTACCTGCGCGAGCGCGGCCTCTCCGAGCAGGTCCTGACCGACTTCCGGGTGGGCTACGCGCCCAAGGCCTGGGACCGGCTGCTCACCGGTGCCCGCCGGCAGGGCTTCACCGAGGACGAGCTGATGGCCGCCGGGCTGTCCACCCGGGGGCGGGGCGGCGGGGTGTACGACCGCTTCCGCGAGCGGATCACTTTCCCGCTGGCCGATGCCCGCGGCCGGGTGCTGGGCTTCGGCGCCCGCGCGATGCGCGACGACCAGGGCGCGAAGTACATCAACACCGCCGAGGGCGAGATCTACCACAAGGGCCGCCAGCTGTTCGGCATCGACCGGGCGCGGGCGGCGGTGGCCAAGTCCCAGCGCGTGATCGTGGTCGAGGGCTACACCGACGTGCTGGCCATGCACGACGCGGGCATGACCGAGACGGTGGGGGTCATGGGCACCGCCCTGACCAAGGACCAGATGGCCGAGCTGGCCCGCGTCGTGGGCACGGAGGGGACGGTCTACCTGGCCCTGGACGCCGACCGCTCGGGCCAGGAGGCCATGCTGCGGGCGGCCCGTCTGGCGGAGGACCGGGCGGTCTCGCTACGGGTCGTACGGCTGCCGGAGGGCAAGGACCCGGCCGACCTGGTCACGGCCGAAGGAGTGGACGTGATGACCGATCTCGTCGCCAAGGCCCTCTCTGTGCTTGAGTTCGCGGTCGGGAGAGTGCTCGCCGACAGCGAGCTGGGCGATCCGGAAGGCAGAGACCGCGCTTTGAACGCAGCACGCGAGCTGATTGCAGCCGCTCCGGCCAGGAGTGCGCGAAGGGACCATCTGGTCCGGATGGTCGCCGACCGCCTGGACGTCCCGGTGGACTACGTGGAGGCCCAGGCCGGGGGCCAGATCGCGCCCACGCGCCCCGAGGCCGCGGCCCCCGCCGGTGACCTCGCGAAGCCCGAAACCGAATTTCTCGCGCTTTGTCTGGCAGCGGGTCCCTCGGGGCGGGAGCAGCTGGAGGAGCTCGACGATGAACATCTGACCTCAGCCCCTGCACGTCAGGCCCGGGACTACCTGCGAGACAATTTTGACGACCCGCTTGCCGGGCTATCGAGTGACCAGGCTGGTGTGGCGGCTCTCGTTTCCGGGATCGCTCTAAGAGCGGAGGCTAAGCGCCCCGCGACGGCTCTCGACCTTCGACGCGACTTCACAAGGCTGAACCTGCGGCGAATCGAGCGTCAGATGCGAATCGCTCGGCAGGAAGATGATCGGGAAACGCTCAAGCGGCTCTCCGTTGAACATCGGGAAGCCAAGACCGCCATGGGCGAGGCCATCGGGAGCGCGCCGTGAGCGAGGACGGCGCACCCGACGAGGCCGAGCTGACCGAGGTGGCCGCGGAGGAGGCCGAGGAGGCCGCGACCGACGGTGGACCGGACGCGTACTCGCGCTTCGACGAAGGTGGCGTGGTCAGTGCCGGGGTGCCCGCGGCGGCGCCCGAGGGCGGTACCGAGGACGCCGTCCGCCTGTACCTGCACAACATCGGCCGCGTCGCGCTCCTGACCCGCCAGGACGAGGTCCGGCTGGCCAAGCGCGTCGAGGCCAACGACATGCAGGCCAAGAACGACCTGATCGAGGCCAACCTGCGGCTCGTGGTGTCGGTGGCCAAGCGCTACCAGGGTCGTGGCCTGACCCTGCTGGACCTGATCCAGGAGGGCAACATGGGCCTGATCCGCGCGGTCGAGAAGTTCGACTGGCGACGCGGCTTCAAGTTCTCGACCTACGCAACCTGGTGGATCCGCCAGTCCATGACCCGGGCGCTGGCCGACCAGTCCCGCACGATCCGCATCCCGGTGCACATGGTCGAGCGGATGAACAAGGTTGCCCGCGCCCGCCGCGAGCTGTCGCAGCGGCTCGAGCGAGACCCCACGCCGGAGGAGATCGGCGAGCTGGTTGAGATGCCGCCCGAAAAGGTCGAGGAGTTGCTGAAGCTGGGCCAGGAGCCGGTGTCGCTGGAGGCGCCGATCGGCTCGGGCGACGACCCCGCCCAGCTGGCGGACTTCATCGAGGACGAGGTCGAGACCCGCCCCGACGCCCAGGTGGCCAAGCTCATCCGCGAGGCCGACGTCCAGGACGTGCTCGACTCGCTGCCCGAGCGCGAGCGCCGCGTGATCGAGCTGCGCTTCGGCCTCGACCCCGACGGCCCCATGACGCTCGAGGACATCGGCAAGGTGGTGGGCCTCACGCGCGAGCGCGTGCGCCAGATCGAGGTCAAGACGCTGCAGATGCTCAAGGCCTCCGGCCGCGCCGCGCGGCTGGAGGGCATGGCCGACCACTAGGCGCCGGGCCCTGCGGGGCGGCTCAGGCCGCATCGGCCGCGGGTCCTGTCTCCGGCGCGGCTTTCGTCTCGAACCGCTCCGCTCGACGCGCCAAGCCTCCGGCTACCGCCTCCGGCTGGGGCTTGCTCGGCTCCGCGGTCCGATCCGATAAGCCGGCACCGTCGCCACCCGCGGAGGAGCGTTGGTGGCGATCGACGCAACGCGGTGTCTGACCCCTCCGTGCACGCTGTATCGTGACCCCCTCGTTCCGGGGTAGCTCAACGGCAGAGCATTCGACTGTTAATCGAAGGGTTGTGGGTTCGAATCCCACCCCCGGAGCTCGGACCCCCCTGGGGGAGCGGGATCGGGGGAGGCAACAGGGGTTGATTCCGGCCGGTGCCGTCTCAAGCAATCCGTGCCGGTTGCCCGAGACAGGTCGGAGGCTCTCGGTGCCGTGGCCCCCTGCGGCGCCGGGAGTCCTACTCCTACTCCGGCGCATGGCCGACCAGCAGACGGCTACTCGGCTAGTCCGACGGCTTTGAGTACTGCTCGCCTGTCGCGCTCCGGGAAGGCCTCCACCCGCTGCAACCTTCCGCCGTGGATGGTCAACAGATGCACGGGGCGGACGGTGAGCTCGACGCCACTTCCGCGGCCGCGCCCGGATACCCGAAGAAACGTGACTACCTGGTCGCCGGCTTCGAAGAACTCCTCTGGCTCCCAGCGGAAGTCTTCAAAGGACTCGACGTAGCTCTCGAGAAACTGGCGCATCGCCTGGAGCCCGCGATGAGCGCCGGCAGTCATACCGCCCTCGGGAAGCACCAACTCGATCTCAGGATCAATCGCGGCGAAGAACTCCTCGTACTCACCCTGGTTCCAGGCTTCGTAAGCCCGCCGCGCGATCTCCACGTTCTCCTGCGACATCGCCCGCCGAGTATCCCGCAAGGGAGACCCGAGGACGGAGTGCGCGACGCCACCCGTCGCCTCGGCGAAACCGCTAGGACGAGGTCGCTTCGAAGTTGTGGACCTCGAACTCGGTGACCTTGGGGTTGGGCACGTTTGCCTCCTGCATGGCAGGACCAAGCTTTTCCTCGAATGCCTCGAGTTGCTCGCGGGAGTCCCACACCTCGATCACCTGCAGGCGGCCGTCGAGCATTCCGGCGATGTGGCACCGGCCCCCGTCTGGCAGATCCGGAAACTGCTGGTCGACCTCGTCGTACTGCTCCAGCGTCGCGCCGTCCACGTCATAGATACGGCAGATCATGTTGCCCCCTCGGGTCGTCTTGCGGTCAGGCGAGCATCTGCGGTCGGCGAGCCGGAGTCAAGGGTCACCCGCCCGCGAGCGCCAGCTCCTCCACCGCGTCGGCCGCCAGCGCCGCCCCGTCGTGGCGGGCCGCCCAGGCGCCCAGCTCGCCCGCGCGCTGCGCGTAGCCCGGGTCGGCCAGCAGCTTGCGCACGGCGGTGCGCACCCCGCGCGGGGTCACGAACCGGCGAGGCAGTGAGACGCCACAGCCCGACCACGCCAGCCGGGCGGCGTTCTCCGCCATGTCGCCCGCCGACGGGCAGCCCACGACCGGCACTCCGGAGGCCAGCGCCCTGACCACGGTGCCGTGGCCGGCGTGGCACACCACCGCGTCACACAGCGGCATCGTCTTCGCATACGACACCCAGTCCACGAGCCGCGCGTTCGCCGGCACCTCCAGCGGCTCCGGCGGCTCGCGGCGGTTGATCGTGGCCAGCACCCGCACCGGCTCGTCCGCGAGCCCGGCCAGAGCGACCCGCACCATCCGCTGCTCCGGGTCCTGCGAGGTGCTGGGCGCCACCAGCACCAGTGGCTCGTCGCCCGGGGGCGGCTGGGCCGCCTCGGCGGGGCGCTCCCACAGCAGCGGCCCGGTCACGCGCAGGGCGGGGGAGACCTCGTGCCGGGGGTACTCGAG
>DASQLM010000042.1:0-3911 GCA_035630015.1 Thermoleophilaceae bacterium
AAAAGCTGTGCAGGCACACCGCGGTCGCGTGGGTGCACTGAGTTCTCTGTAAACCGTGCCCACCGACGTGGTGGGAAGGGAGACCAAGTGAGCGGGATCAGGACCAACGCTGCTGCTGAGTTGCTGGGGGTCAGCCCCAACACGCTCCGCAGCTGGGAGCGCCGCTTCGGCTACCCCAAGCCCCGCCGCACCTCCGGCGGACACCGCCAGTACGAGCTCGTCGAGCTCGAGGCCCTGCGCCGCGCGCTGCTGGAGACGCACAACATCTCCTCCGCCATCGAGGTCGCCCGCCAGCGTGGCGAGGGGCCCAGCTCGCCCAGCCGCCTGCTGGATGCGTTCGACCACTTCGACGAGGTCTCCGCCGACCGGGTCATGGAGGAGAGCCTCGCGGTTCGCTCCGTCGACCGCACGGTCGAGGAGGTCCTGCTGCCAGCCATCGAGATGGCCGAGGGCCGCGAGTCGCGTGAGGCCGAGTGGGAGCTGGCGTGTCGCTGGGCCACCGGATGGCTGTACGCCGCCCGCCGCGTCGTGCCGCCCGCCTCCCGCGCCCAGGGCGTGATCCTGTTCGACTCCTCCGAGCGCCTTGACCACGAGTCGCTGCACGTGCAGGCCCTGGAGCTGGCGGTCCGCCGCGCCGGGTTCCGCTCGCTGCTGTTGAGCTTCGACCTGCCGCCCGAGCGCGTGGCCCGCGCGATGCGCGCCATGGACCCCACCGCGTTCGTCTTCTGCGGTGGCGAGGCCACCCTCGAGGTCCTGGGCCGGCTGGTCTACACCGTGCGCCAGGTCGGCTCGGCCGCCCCGGTGTTCGAGTACCGCGAGTCGATGCCGGTCACCGGCGACCACGCGATTCCCTCGCTGGGCTCGATGCCCACCGAGGCCGCCGAGCGGCTCAAGCAGTACGTGGACACCGGCCGGCTGGAGCAGGTGGTGGTGGTCGCCGAGGGCGGCGGCGCCTCCGAGGAGGACAGCCCGGTCCCGGGCGTCCGCCTGGCCGCAAACCGGTAGCTGCAGGCATTTCAGTCCGTGGAGGGCCGTAGCATCGCCCTTCGATGACGGCCCTTCAGATCGGCGACCCGCTCGCCCATCGCGCCCTGGAGGCGCTGCTCCAGGCCGAGACCTCCGTCCGCCGCGTGCTGGCCTCCGAGCTCGAGCGCGAGGGCGTGTCGGCCGCCGGCTTCTCGGCGCTGGTGGTGCTCACCACCGCGGGGGGTGAGCTGGGGCTGCGCACGCTCCGCCGCCGCCTGGACTGGTCGAAGGCCAACGCCACCGAGGTCACGCTGACGCTCGAGTCCCGCGGCCTGGTCACCCGCCGCCGGCTGGCGTCCGACCGGCGCGCCACCGCCGTGCACCTGACGCCCGACGGTCAGGCGCTGGTCGAGCGGCTGTTCCCGGGCCACGCCGACCGGGTCACGTCGGCGTTCGCGTCGCTGGACGAGGACGAGAAGCGCTCGCTCGCCCTCATCTGCCGCAAGCTCGCCGCCTAGCCGGGCTCCCACCCCTTCGTCACCGCGGCCACGCCGAGCACCAGCCAGTCCTCCTCGACCTCCAGCCGCGCGAGCAGCGAGACCGTGTGGGCCAGGGCCCGCAGGCCCCAGAGGTCCTCGGGCTTCGGCCGCACACGCGTGGCCAGCGCGAACACCTCGCCGGAGCGGTCCAGCACCCGGTCGGCCGCGGCGCGCAGCGCGTCGGCGTCCAGCAGCGCCGGGCCGGCCACCAGCGGGCCGAGCACGGCCCGCAGCAGCGCGTGGGCGGCCACGGCGTCGTCGTGCTCGAGCAGGCCCAGCGCCCGCAGCGCCAGGGCGAAGGCCTCGGGGTCGTCGATCCGCAGGGCCTGCGCGGCGCCCACGGCGGCCTCCAGGCGGCGGGGGTCGACCTCGCGGCCCGCGCCCACCCACTGCAGCGTGACCGAGCCGTCGGCCTCCACGAACGTCTCCGCGGCGCGCGCGTCGGCCAGCACCATGCCCAGCGCGCCCGGGGCGCCGCAGAACACGGTCACCAGGCGGCGGGCCACGGCGGCGCGGTCCACGTTCTCCAGCGCGGCCGGGTCGTCCAGCGACGTCCCGCCCGCAGCCTCGGCCACCACCAGGCATTCCGAGCACTGGTCCAGCACCACCGCCGCGGCCCGTACGCCCTCCACCGGGCGCAGCGCCCGGCCGACGCGGCGCTGCAGGGCGGCCTCGTGCTCGAAGTCCAGCTCCTCCACGGCCCGGTCGCGGACCTCGCGGATCAGCGGCCCGACGTCGAGCGTGGGGAACGCGGCCTTGGCCGGCACGGCCATCAGGTCCAGCAGCGAGAGGTCCGAGCGGGCCGACGCCGCCATCCCGGGGCGCCCGACCTTCACCCGCACGGGTTTGCCGTCCAGCACGCCGCGGTGCGTCTGGGCGTGGGCCTCGACCGCCTCGGGGTGGTCGTCGAGCGAATCGAGGTCGTCCTGGAGCTGGCGCTCGACCTCGGACACCGGCAGCCGCCCGGAGGTCTCGGCCCGTGCCGAGGCAATGGCGCCAAGCACCGGGTCGCGCACCCGGTCGGGCAGGTGCTCGGGCAGGATCACGCCCTCCAGCCGGGCCACCGCCGCCTGCACCGTGCGCGAGCGGCCCGCCACCCCGCGGGCGGTCTCGAGCAGCCGTCGGACGGCAGGGGGGACCCGGGGCGCGCCTTCCACCCCGCTGACGCTAGACGGTCACCGCGCCTCGACCGTGTCGCGGCGCACAGGGAACCCCTCGGCTCCGACCTCGCGCCCGAGCGGCGCCCGATCCAGCAGCTGCCAGGTGGGGTTGATCACATCGGTGCCGCGGTCGAAGGCCGAATACGTGTGGTAGACGACGCCGTCCTCCAGCGCGAACGAGCTCAGGGCCATCAGCTCGTCACCCTCCACGGTGTCGACCGTCCGGCCTCCGGGTGAGTCGAAGTTGAAGCTCCCGGTGAACTGGGAGAAGTCCAGGTTGAAGTCGGTGCCCGCGGACGAGACCCACGGGAACTTCCAGCCCATCCGCTCCTTGTAGGCCTCGATCTCCGGCAGCTCTGCGCGCGACGCGCAGATGAACGTGACGCCGTGCTGGGCCAGGTGGAAGAATGCGCCGGCGAAGTTGTCGGCGGCGTAGGTGCAGCCCACGCACCCGGCGGGCGTGTTCGGGCCGAGCATGAAGTGGTAGACCAGCAGCTGCTCGCGGCCGTCGAACAGGTCGGGCAGGGTACGCGGGCCGGCGGGTGTGCCGAACACGTACTCCTTGTCCACGGCCACCCACGGGAGGTCCTGGCGCTTGCGGGCCAGCCGGTCGCTGCGCCGCGTCAGCTCCTTCTCCTCCTCGAGCAGCGCGATGCGCGCCTTCAGCCAGTCGTCTCGTGTGCCGGTTACGTGGGAAGCCATGCCCGGGACTGTAGTTGGAAAAACCAACTATGGCAACGGGAATCGGGACTCCGCGCGCGTCCATAGACTCATCGGTCCCCCGATGCCCCGTTACGCGCCCGTCGACCCGCAGCAGTCGTTTCCCGACCTCGAGCAGGCGATTCTCGAGCGCTGGCGCGAGCGCGACGTGTTCGGCGAGTCGGTCCGCCGGCGCGAGGGCGCCGAGCCCTACGTCTTCTACGAGGGACCCCCGACCGCCAACGGCCGTCCCGGCTCCCACCATGTACTCAGCCGCGTGTTCAAGGACGTGTTCCCGCGCTACCGGACCATGCGCGGGCGGCTGGTGCACCGCAAGGGCGGCTGGGACACCCACGGGCTCCCGGTCGAGTTGGAGATCGAGAAGCAGCTCGGCTTCAAGACCAAGGACGACATCGAGGCCTACGGCGTGGCCGAGTTCAACGCCAAGTGCCGCGAGTCGGTCCTCAAGTACATCGACGAGTGGCACCAGCTGACCGAGCGGATCGGCTTCTGGATCGACACCGACGACGCCTACTACACGATGGAC
>DASQLM010000043.1:0-4946 GCA_035630015.1 Thermoleophilaceae bacterium
AATACTCATATGTTCCTTTCGAATGCCGCCTCCGGTTGGCGGCGCTATCTGGTGACTTCTCTGTAGGAGTCAATCCGGCAGGCTAGCAGTGGTCTTGCCCGCTCTCGCCCCACCTCCGGCCCGTTCGTTGTGGGTCCCGACGCCCGGCCGGCTCGGCCGTCTGCTCGCCGGCCTGTGGCTGTTCGGGACCGGCGAGGGGCTGCTCGTGCACTCCGAGCTGGGCAACTCGCCCTGGACCGTGCTCGCCGAGGGGGTGTCGGTGAACTCGCCGCTGTCGATCGGGGCGGCCACGATCCTGATCTCGTTCCTGGTGCTGCTGGTGTGGATCCCCCTGCGCCAGCGGCCGGGTCTGGGCACGATCGCCAACGCCATCATCGTCGGCGTGGGCGTGGACGCGACCCTGGCCTGGATGCCGGCGACCTCGGGCGTGGTGCCGTGGCTCGAGGTGGCCGGCGGCATCGCCCTGGTGGGCGTGGGCAGCGGCCTGTACATCAACGCGGCGCTCGGCCCCGGGCCGCGCGACGGGCTGATGACGGGCATCCACGGCCGCACCGGCTGGCCGATCGCGGCCGTGCGCGCCGGCATCGAGCTGTCCGCGCTGACCGCGGGCGTGCTGCTGGGCGGCACCGCGGGCGTGGGCACGCTGGCGTTCGCCCTGGGCGTGGGCCCTGCGGTGGCCCTGGGGCTGCGGCTCTTGCCGGAGCGCGTCGCTCCCGCTTAGCGGTCAGCCCTTCTTCTTGGCCTTCTTCTTCGCCTTGGATTTGGTCTTGCCGCGCTTGTCCCACGCGCGCAGCAGCCGCACGGTGCCTCGCTTGGTGGCGGTCAGGCGCTTGTCAGCCAGCGACAGCTCCACCACCTTGCTCCTGCGGGCCCGGAAGAGCATCCGCGCCTTCCTGCCCTTGGCGACGTACCAGACGTTCTTGCCGACCTTGTAGCGGCGCTCGCCCTTGAGGCGCTTGCGCAGCGTCCTGGTCGACGAGCCCACCTTGAGCTTGCTCAGGCGGAAGGCCTTGGACGTGGTGCCCATGTAGACGGCCTTGCTCTTGATGCGCTTGCGTGTCTTCCTCGAGAGCTTGGAGGCCAGCCGGCTGGTGGGATACCCGACCCGCAATGCCCCGCCCTTCTTCGTGCAGTAGCGGTCGATGCCCTTGCGGTCGGACAGCAGCGTGCCCTGCAGCGCCCTGCGCTGCTTGGCACGGGTGCGGCCCAGCCGGGCCACGCCGACGCCGGTGCCCTTGATGCCGCCCTTGGTGGACACGCACAGCCTCGGCGCCACTGAGGCGCACGCCTTCTCCAGGTCGACCTTCTGGGTCCGGCCGCGGTCGATGGTGATGGTGCGGGTGGCGCCCACCTTGCCCGAGGGCGACTCGCAGGTCAGCGTCCAGCTCTCCTTGCGGGCCGGCTTGAACGGCGGCGGGCCTGCATAGGTCACGCTGCCCGTGTAGTTCACGCCGCCGAGGAAGTTGACGATCCGGACCACGTAGCGCTTGCCCGCGATGCGCTCACCGGGCTCTCCGAACGAGGTGGTCTCGCTGGTCGTCTGGCCCTGGGCGGAGGTGCCCACGACCTTCGTCTCCCCCGCCGACTGGCCGTCCCCGTTGGTGTCCTCGTAGACGGTGATGTCGTAGTCGGTCACCGGGTTGTTCCACTGCACGTCGACGGTGGCCTTGGCGTTGTCGATGCCCGCGCCGGCGGGGACCGTGAACGCGAAGTCGTTGTAACACGTGGGGTTCACCAGGCTGGCGTCCGGGCACGGGGCCGCCGGCGGGGTGCCGCTGAAATTGACCTTCGCGCTGGGGCTGCCGGTGGCGGGCCGGCCCTTGGACTGCGCGGCGATCGGGCGCGTGGACGGGTTGATCCCCCAGCGGAAGTCGCCGCCGTAGGGCGTGACCATCGTCGTGTTCAGCGTGTCCCGGAACGTGCGCACCGCCCCCTCGATGCCGTTCTGGTCGATCACCGGCGACGTCTCGGTGGTGAACGACTTCTTGAGCCGCAGCACGGTGCCCGCCGGCGCCTTGCCGGTCAGGGTCGCGTGCCGGGCCGAGGCCGCGGTGTTCTCCAGCGCCTTGAAGTAGGCCTCGCGGTTGCCGCCCTTGCCGGCGCCGGCCGCCGGGGCGGTGCCGTCGTACTCGGCGATCGTCTCCGCGTACGGCGGGTGGAAGCCGTTCACGCCGATCTCGAACGTGAAGCCCAGCCCGCCGGTGGCGTAGTAGGTCCAGTCCTCGGTGCCCCCGGTGGTGTCGTAGAGCAGGTAGCTCGGCTGGCTGGTGTAGGCGTTGTTGACCGCCATCGAGTCGCCCAGCGCCTTGTAGACGGGCTCGTCCACGGGCGGCCCGGCGGCCTGGATGCCCGGGGGCCGCAGCACGAGGTTCGAGAACGTGTGGTTGGTGATCAGCGTGGTGACCTGACGCGCCGAGACCAGCGCGCGGATGTTCTGGCTCTCGCGCTCGGAGAACGGACCGTCGCCGCGGTAGTCCTGGGCCAGGTCGCCGCCGGGGGGCGCCTCGCCGCTGGCGGCCGCGCCGGGGCCACCCCAGAAGCCGCCGTAGTTGCGGTTGGGGTCCACGCCGAACTGGGCCAGTCCGGTCGCCGGCAGCTGACGGCAGTCGCCCCGCGCCGGGTCGGGCACGGCCGGGTCGAAGCTGTTCACGCGGCAGTTCTTGCGGTGGTACTCGTACTGGAAGAGGGCCAGGTTGGCGGTCTCGGTGGTGTCGTTGCCCACCCGGCCGCCCCCGGAGCCCATGGCCTGTCCGGCCTCGCGCGAAGTGTTGAAGCCCTCGGGGTTCACGATCGGCACCACGATCACGCGGCTGCTCTTCATCAGCCGCCGCACGCGCGCGTCGCCGGCCTTGTAGCCCTTGACCAGCTCGTAGGCGAACTCGAACGCGTTCTCGGCCGATGGCCACTCGCGGGCGTGGTGGACGCCCATCTGCAGGAACACCGGCTTGCCGTCGCGCTCCTTGACGTTCTCGGTGATCTCGATGCCCTGGACGGTCATGCCGGTCAGGGTCTTGAGCGGCAGCGTGAGCGGCTTGACCAGGCTCGGGTTCTGCGTGGCCAGCGTCTTCATCTCCTGGTTGTAGTCCGGCAGGCGCCGGTAGGTGCCCGTGCGCCCGCTGGGCAGGGCCGCCGCCACCGCCCGCCGGGACTGGCGCTTCTCGGCGCGCCGGTCGCGCAGCGCCTGGGCGTACAGGTCCCGCGTCTGGACGACGTACTGGAACTTGGCCTCGCGCAGCCGCTTGGCGTCCGCGGCGCCGTGCAGCACCACCTCGACGTAGTTGCGCCCGCCGTGCTCGGTCAGGTCGAGGCCCAGCCTGGTCAGCTCGGCCCTGCGCTCGCGGTTGGGGATCAGGACGCGGACCAGCGAGAGCGTGACCGGGGTGCTGGGGGCCTGGAGCGCGGTCGAGCTCACCGCGATGCGGGCGGTCCGGGCCGAGCCCGAGCGCCGGCAGGCCTGCACGATCAGGCTCTGGGGGCCGGTGCTGAATCCCTGCGCGCGCTCGTCGGCGCCGAAGTTGGCCGAACCGGCCACAAGCTCGCGCGTCCTGGCGTCGAAGACGGCCAGGTCCCAGTCGCCGCGCGCCGCCTTGAGGGTGGCGGTCACGAAGCCCACGCCGGGCGCCTCCGCGCTCCTGCGCACCACACCGGGACCGGCGGGCAGCGGGCGCTTGATGCAGTTCTGGGGCTGCGCCTTGGAGGCCGTGGCCTTCGAGGCCAGCAGCGTGCCGGCCTGTGCCTGTCCAGTCCCGGCGGCGAGTGCTGCCACCGCAACCGCGGTGCCGGCGATCCAACGACGATTCATACCCTGCCTCTCAAGAGTGCGTTCCCCGTGCCGGCAGGGTTTCTACACCACCGGGGCGCCCTCCGCGCCACCCGGAGGGCCCAACTCACCCCGACAACCGGTCCAGCAGTTCGGGCCCCGGGACCCCCCGGTGTGGCTGCCCGTCGACGAACAGGGTCGGGGTGGTCATCACCCCGGCGCGGATGCCCGCGCGGAAGTCGCGCTCGACCCGCTGCGCCGCCGCCTCGTCCCGGCGATCGGAGTCGAACCGGGCCAGGTCGATGCCCATCGCGCGGCAGCGCTCCCACAGGTGCGGGTCCTCGAGACGGGCCTGGTCGGCCATCAGGGAGTCGTGGAAGTCCCAGAAGCGGCCCTGGGCCGCGGCCGCCTCGGCCGCATGGGCCAGCACCCGCGCCCGCGGGTGCTTGGAGACCACCGGGAAGTGGCGGAACACGCGCCGGATCGGCAGCTCCCGGATCAGCAGGTGCGCGCGGGCGCAGTACGGGCACTCCAGGTCGGCGTACTCCACGACCAGCGGCCCCTCACCGCGCACGTGGTCGTCGCCGGTGAGCGCGGGAACGCCCGCGGAGCCGAGTCCGCCGGGCTCAGGCAGCCTGATCGAGCGCGTCGAAGATGAGGTTCGCCCCCGGGATCTCCAGCGGCGTCGGCGCCTGGTGCGACCACGTGACCGTCAGGTCGGGCCCGACCATGACCAGGGCGCGCTGGTTGTGGCCGCGCTCGTCGATGAAGACACCGTACGCCTGCGCGACGTGGCCCTTGGGGTGGAAGTCGGCCAGCAGCGGAATCGACACCCCGAGGTGCTCCTGGAAGGCCTTGTGCGCGAACGACGAGTCGACCGACACGCCGTACAGCGTGACCCCGCGCTCCTCGAGCTGGGGCAGCACCTCCTGGTACACGTTCAGCTGGTCCGTGCAGGTGGGGCTGAAGTCCATCGGGTAGAAGACCAGGACGCTGGTCTGCCCCTCGAGGTCCGAGAGCGAGACATCGTTTCCGTCCTGGTCCTGCAGTGTGAAGTCGGGCGCGCGAGTGCCCGGCTCGATCATCGGCGCAGCCCGAGTTCCTTAATGAGCGCGCGGTAGCGGTCGAGGTCGACGCGCTGGAGGTAGTTCAGGAGCCGGCGGCGCTTGCCGACCAGCATCAGCAG
>DASQLM010000044.1:0-5658 GCA_035630015.1 Thermoleophilaceae bacterium
AGGAGCACAGACCGATCGGTGATCGGGCGAGCACCGCACCGACAGATTCCCGGGCCCCAGGCATCCTGGCGCGCGGGCCGTGGGCGCCCGAGGACGTGAGCGTGCGTTGGGACGACGCGCCCTACGCCGCCTCACCCGAGGCCGACGCGGCGGCGGACGCGACGCTGGCCGAACTGGCTGAGCGCGGCTCGCCCACCCACGACGGCATGGCGGCGCGGATGGCGCGGCTGGACGTGGGCGCCGGCGGCGTGGACCTGGTGTGCCAGCCCATGCGCTGGTCGCTGCGCCTGGGCGACGACGCGGCCGACTCGCTCTCGGCGCTGTGCGTGGTGCGCGACGGCGACGGGCGGTGGCTGGCGGGGCGGCGCGCCGCCTGGGTGGCCAGCTGGCCCGGCCGCTGGGCGCTGGGCGCCGGGGGGTCGGTCGAGGTGGGCGAGCACCCGGTCAAGACCCTCCCGCGCGAGCTGCACGAGGAGTGGTCGCTGGTGCCCGACCGGCTGACCGTCGAGGCGCTGATCCGCATTCCCTCGGGCATGGTGATGCTGGTCGGGCTGGCGCAGGTGGCCGACATCTCGGGCCTGGCCATGGACCCCGAGCACGACGAGCACGCGTGGTGGCCGCCCGATCCGGGCGACTGGCCCGAGGAGGCCGACCCCCCTCTACGCCTGATGGCCACACTGCTGGCCGGGGGATAACCACACCCGAGGACGCCGGGCTCCCCCATAGGCGCCGAGCCACGCCGGAGCGAATCTGGGTGGCATGGAACCCACACGGAACATCGCAGCGCGGGCCGGGCGCTGGAGTGCCCGGCACCGCAAGGCCGCCGTCCTCGGATGGCTGGCGTTCGTCGTCGCCGCACTGGTCCTGGGTGGGGCCACGGGCACGAAACTCCTGACCGACGAGGAGCAGGGATCGGGCGAGTCCGGCCGCGCCGACACGGCGCTGGCCAAGGCCTTCCCGCAGGCGGCCGACGAGTCCGTGCTGGTGCAGAGCTCGAAGCTCAACGTGGACGACCCGGCCTTCCGCGCCGCCGTCGCCGACGTGGAGCGCCGGCTCGGGCGCGTGAAGGGCGTCAAGGACGTGACCTCGCCCTACCGCAGCGACGCGGCGATCTCCAAGAACCGCAAGGCCGTCCTGGTGAACCTGAAGATCCCCGGTGACGACGACGCCACCGAGAAGAAGATCGACTCGGTCCTGGCCGCGACCGCCGCGGCCCAGAAGGCCCACCCGGACCTGCGCATCGCCCAGTTCGGCGACGCCAGCGCCGACAAGGCCATCTCCAAGTCGTTCGAGGACGACTTCAAGAAGGCCGAGATCACCTCGCTGCCCGTGACGCTGATCATCCTGGTCATCGCCTTCGGGGCGCTGGCCGCGGCCGGCGTGCCGTTGCTGCTGGCCATCTCGTCGGTGGCCGCCACCATCGGCCTGATCGGCCCCATCAGCCAGTTCGCGCCGGTGTCGGAGTCGATCAGCTCGGTGATCCTGCTGATCGGTCTTGCGGTGGGCGTCGACTACGCCATGTTCTACCTTCGCCGCGAACGCGAGGAACGCGCCAAGGGCGCAGGCGAACGGGCCGCGCTGGAGGCGGCGGCCGCCACCTCGGGCCGCGCGGTCATGATCTCCGGGTTCACGGTCATGATCGCCATGGCCGGGATGTACATCGCCGGCGACGCCACCTTCACCTCGTTCGCCACCGGCACGATCCTGGTGGTCGCGATCGCCGTGCTGGGCTCGCTGACCGTGCTGCCCGCGGTCCTGGCCAAGCTGGGCGACCGGGTCGAGAAGGGCCGGATCCCGTTCCTGTGGCGGCTGAAGACCAGGAACGGGGAGTCGCGGGTGTGGAACGCCGTGCTGGACCGGGTGCTGCGCCGGCCGCTGGCGGCCGCGCTGATCTCGGGTGCCCTGCTGGTGGCGCTGGCGGTCCCGGCGCTGGGGCTGAAGACCGCCCTGCCGGGCGTGGACACGCTGCCCCGTGACCTGACCGTGATGCAGACCTACGACCGCATCCAGGCCGAGTTCCCGGGCGAGAACATCCCCGCCACCGTCGTGGTGCAGGGCGACGCCGTGGGCTCACCGCAGATGAAGGCGGCGGTGGCCTCGCTGCAACAGCAGGTCGACCGCAGCCCGGTCCTGGAGGGCAGGGTCAGCACCGAGACCAGCCCCGGCGGGAACGTGACCCGGATCGACGTGCCGATCGCCGGCAACGGCACCGACGCGAAGTCACGGGCCGCGCTGAGCGAGCTGCGCGACGACGCGGTGCCCGCCGCTTTCGACCCCCTGCGCCTGAAGGCCGACGTGGGCGGCATGACGGCCCAGACCGAGGACTTCAACTCGGTCCTGAACAAGAGCATGCCGCTGGTGTTCGCCTTCGTGCTGACCGCGGCGTTCCTGCTCCTGCTGTTCACGTTCCGCTCGATCGTGATCCCCCTCAAGGCGATCGCGCTGAACCTGCTCTCCGTGGGCGCCGCCTACGGGGTGCTGGTGCTGGTGTTCCAGGAGGGCGTGGGCCAGGGCCTGCTGGGCTTCGACTACACCGGCGGCATCACCGCCTGGCTGCCGCTGTTCCTGTTCGTGGTCCTGTTCGGCCTCTCGATGGACTACCACGTGTTCATCCTGAGCCGGGTCCGCGAGGCCGTCGATCGCGGGATGAGCACGGACGCCGCCGTGGCGCACGGGATCAAGACGACCGCGGGCACCGTGACGAGCGCGGCGCTCGTGATGGTGGCGGTGTTCTCGATCTTCGCCACGCTCAGCATGATCGACTTCAAGCAGATGGGAGTCGGCCTTGCGGTGGCGATCCTGATCGACGCGACCATCATCCGGGCGGTTCTGCTGCCCGCGACGATGACGCTCCTGGGCGAGCGCAACTGGTACCTCCCGAGGTTCCTCGGTTGGGTGCCGCGCCTCCAGTACGAGCCGACGCCGGAGCCGCAGCGGGCATAGCGCAACAAAAGGGGACGGACCCGTTCGCTGCACCACGCGGCGCCCGCAAGTTTGCGGGCGCCGCGGCGTTGGTACACAAGATCAGGCATCTGCCAGGGGGGGAAACGTGTCGAGAAGGGTCCTGACCATCGCGTTGACCTGCGCCGCGCTCGCGAGCGCCGCGCCGGCGAATGCTGTCGTAGGCGGCTCTGACGCCGCACCGGGCGAGTTCCCGTCGGTCGCGGAGATCACCTTCGGCATCTACAGCTGCACGGGCACCCTGATCGACTCCACGCACGTCCTGAGCGCGGGCCACTGCGGGTCGGCGACCGGCCTCGCCTTCGGGAGCCCGGTGGGCTTTCCGGGGCCGCTGATCGACGTTCGGATCGGCAGCCATGGCGCCGGTGACGGCGAGCGTGTGCCAGTGTCGAGCGTGGCGGTCAGCCCGGCCTACCTCGGCCTGAGCGATCGCAACGACCTGTCGATCCTCACTCTCTCGCGGCCGTCTGTAAAGGCGCCGACCAAGGTGGCCGGCGCCGGCGAGCGCTCGATCTGGAACCCGGGTGTGCTCGCCACGATCGCGGGCTGGGGCAACACGTCGTCCGACGGCCAGGAGTTCCCCGAGATCCTGCAGAAGGCCCAGGTGCCGATCACGACCGACGCGTACTGCGAGTCGGCCTACAGCGACGCCGAGGGCTGGGACTTCGACCCGGCGACGATGCTCTGCGCCGGCTACCCCGAGGGCGGCATCGACACGTGTCAGGGCGACTCCGGCGGCCCGCTGTTCGCGACCGCCGCCGATGGCGCGCGCCGCGTGGTCGGTGTGACCAGCTGGGGCAACGGCTGTGCCGAGGAAGGCTTCCCCGGCGTCTACGCCCGGGTGGCCGAGACGGCGCTGCGCGAGTGGGTGCGCAGCGTCGCCCCGAACGGCGTCAACTAGCTAGAGCGGCATCTTCTCGCGGGCGCGCCGGCCCATGCCGGCGCTCTTGTTGGTCGCCTTGCGCGAGCTCGAAAAGGGCTTCTGGAAGAGCCGGCCGAGGAACCCCGGCGCCTTCGCGCCGGCCTGTTGACCGGCGCTCAGCGACTTGTCGACGCCCCGTTGCGGCTTGTGGGAGAGCCGTGGCAGCAGGAAGGCGAGGATCAGCAGCAGGACACAGACTCCGGCGATCGCGATGATTGTCATGCCGGTCGTTGTGCCCCCACACGGCCGGTTACAGTCGCGCCATGAGCGATCTGCGAGAGCGCCGCGAGGCGATCGTCCGCGAGCACATGGACTCGGAGAACCGGCACGAGTTCGACGCGACGATCGAGACCTTCCACCACCCGCGCTACGAGATCGTCCCGACCGGTGACGTCCACGACGGCGAGGAGGCGGTGCGCGCCTACTTCGCCGAGACACGGCAGGCGTTCCCCGACCAGCGCAATGAGCTCGTCGACCTCCACCACATGGACGACGGCGTGGCGGCCGAGTTCATCCTGAAGGGCACGCACGAGGGCGAGCTCCGCGGCATCCCGCCGACCGGGAAGTCGTTCGAGTGCCGGATGGTCGCGCTGTTCCTGTTCGAGGCCGGCTCGGACCGGCTCGTGTGCGAACGCGTCTACTTCGACACGGCGACGATCCTGGCCCAGCTCACGAGCTGAGGCTCGAGGTTCATCGCGCGGCAACGTACCTGGGTTAGCGTTGGCGGCGTGCGCCTTGCAATCGTCGGAGCCGGGCCCGCAGGACTCGCGGCGCTGCGCGCGCTGACTGCCCGCGGCTTCGACGCCACCGCCTTCGAGCGGCGGCCCTGCATCGGCGGGGTCTGGGCGCTCCACGACCAGGACCGCCCGACCGCGGCATACCGGTCGCTTCACCTGATCACGAGCCGCGACCGGACCGAGTTCGCCGAGGTGCCGATGCCCGACGGCACGCCCGACTACCCGAGCCGCGACGCGGTCGGCCGCTATCTCGAGGGCTACGCGCAGGGCTTCGGCCTCCTCGACCGCATTCGCCTGAACCAGGGCGTTGCACAGGCCGAGCGGGTGGACGGCGGCTGGGAGATCCAGCTCGAGGGCGGCGACCGCGAGCGTTTCGACGCCCTGGTGGTGGCCAACGGCCACAACGAGGAGGCGAAGTGGCCCGACCCGCCGTACCCCGGCGAGTTCGACGGCCGCCAGCTGCACGCCCTCGACTACGCCGAGGCGGAGGAGTTCCGCGACCAGAACGTGCTGGTCGTGGGGATGGGCAACAGTGCGATGGACATCGCGACGGACATCTCGCTGGTCGCCGACCGCACCTATCTGTCGGCGCGCCACGGAACGTGGGTCATCCCCAAACGCCTACTCGGCCGGCCGGCCGACCAGATCATCAAGCCGTGGGCCGCCGTGCACGTCCCGTGGCAGCTGCGCCAGCCGCTCTCCCAGTTTCTCCTGCGCCTGACGGTCGGGCCGCCCGACCGCTACGGGCTGCCCGAGCCCACCCGCGGCCTCTTCCAGGACCACCCGACGATCACCGACACGGTGCTCAGCCGGATCAGCCACGGAGAGCTCACGCCCAAGCCCGGCATCCAGCGGCTCGCGCCGGGTTCGGTGACGTTCGCGGACGGGAGCGAAGAGCCCGTGGACGCGATCGTCTGGTGCACCGGGTACCGCGTGTCGATGCCCTTTCTCGACGGCGCGCTGACCGGTCCCGACCCGAAGGAGCTTCCGCTCTACAAGCGGATTTTCCACCTCGACTGCCCCGACCTCTTCTTCGTC
>DASQLM010000045.1:0-3211 GCA_035630015.1 Thermoleophilaceae bacterium
TCTCGCGATGGATGGCCAGGCGGTTCCACGGCAGCGCGTTGCGCTCGTACCAGCGCCACTTCTGTAGCCACAGCTTGGCCTGAGCCCGGTCCACGGCGTGAGCTTGGCAGAGCCGGGCATACCCTGGCGGTGATGGAACCGCTGCCCGTGCTCTACGACCGTGACTGCGGCGTCTGCCGGACCATCCTGGGCACCCTGCTGGCCTGGGACCGCGATCACCGCCTGCGCCCGGTGGAGATCCAGTCGCCAGAAGGCGAGTCCCTTCTGGCCGGCATGTCCGAGGAGGAGCGGCTGGACTCCTGGCACATGGCCGGTCCCGCAGGCGTGCGCTCGGCCGGCGCGGCCTTCCCGGACCTGTTCCAGCTGCTGCCCGGCGGCGCTCCGCTGGCCGAGCTGAGCCGGCGCGCGCCGGGACCATCCGAACGGGCCTACCGCCTGGTGGCGGGCAACCGTTCGAAGCTGTCCAAGCTGGTGCCGGCCGGGGTGCGCGATCGCGCCGATCGCCTGATCGCCCGCCGCAGGTAGCGGTTGCCACGTGGCCGACCCGGGCATGGCTCGGATATGCGCCGACTCCGATTGACCCTCCCGTCCCCCGCCATGTGCGTTGCGCTCCTGGCCCTGTTCGTGGCTCTGGGCGGGTCCGCCTACGCAGCCGCGAAGATCAGCGCGAAGCAGATACGCACGGGTGCGGTCGGCACCCGCGCGGTGAAGAACGGTTCCTTGGCCGGCACCGACATCCGCAAGAACAGCCTCGGCCCCGGCACCATCGCCGAACAGGGCCTGGACACCAGGAAGTTCAAGACCGTGCCCAGCGCCCGCGTCGCGGGCAGCGTGGTCAAGAACGCCATCGGCGCCTCGGAACTGGGCACCGTGACCCGGCGCTTCGGGCGTGCCGTCTCGGTGGCCAATGCCGCCGCGGGCAAGGCCGAGGTGGGGTGCGACAAGGGCGAGATCGTGGTCGGCGGCGGCGGCCGCTGGTCCAGCACCGCGCCGGGGCTGCAGCTGCAGTCCAGCTACGCGGCCAGCGACGCCGGCTGGACGGCGATCGGCGGCAACGGCAGCGGCGCACCGCGCCAGCTGCAGGCGTTCGCCATGTGCCTGGCGCCGTAGAGCACGGAAAGTTCAGGGCCACCCCCTGAGGCGCGTTACTTGCGCCGGGGGTCAAGGCCGACCAGATTGGGGGACACACACCGACCCACAGGAGGGCACCCATGCGCTCACGCTTGTCCCGGCCGTCACCGGCACTCGTAGTGGCATCGATCGCACTGTTCGTCGCACTCGGAGGCACCGGCTACGCCGCGGCCACCGGCTCGATCGACACTCGAGAGATCAAGAACAGCACCATCCGCGGCAAGGACGTCAAGAACAAGAGCCTGACCGGCGGCGACGTGAAGGGGAACTCGGTCACGGGAACCCAGGTCAACGAGGGCAGGCTCGCCAAGGTCCCCTCCGCCGGTCGCGCCGACTCGGCGAGCTCCGCCACGACCGCCAACACCGCCAACACCGCCGGGAACGGCGTGAAGGCCTTTGGCACCGTGAACGCCGACGGCACGGTGGTGGCCGCCAAGTCCAGCAACATCACCGCCACGAGGGAGACCACGGGCGTCTACTGCGTCAAGGCCAACGGCGTGTCCAGCGCCACCCGGACACTTGTGGCCACCGCGGACTTCCGCGGCGCCGGCAGTGACCACGTCGCGATGTACGACAGCGTGACGGGCACCTGCACGAACTCCGGGGGCTGGACCATCCGCACGAGGAACGTGGGAACGACCCAGGATCTCAACTTCTCGGTCGTGATCCCCTAGCGAACGCGCTTCCCGACGGCGGCCGCGACCCCGCGGCCGCCGCGCGGGCGCGCATCCCCCATCGGGGTTACGTTGGGGTTCCCCGACAGGGGGCCAAACCGACAGGAGGATGCATGCGCAAGGGATTGGGCCGGCCGTCGCCGGCCATGGTGGTGGCGTCGATCGCACTGTTCGTCGCGCTCGGGGGTACCGGCTACGCCGCCGCCACCGGCTCGATCGACAGCCGTGAGATCAAGAACAGCTCGATCCAGGGCGGCGACGTCAAGGACAAGAGCCTGACCACGAAGGACTTCAAGGGCAGCGTCAAGGGTCCGGCCGGAGGCGACGGCGCCAAGGGTGCCGCTGGAGCGCCGGGCCTACCGGGGGCCACGGGGCCGATCGGAGGCAAGGGCGCCAAGGGCGACGAGGGCGACAAGGGCGACGACGGGGATACGGGCCCTGCGGGCGCCACCAACGTCGTAGCACGTGAAGGGACGCAGTTCAGCGTAGCCCGGAACGGCTTCGCGTCAGGTACCGCCACTTGCAACGCCGGAGAACGAGCGACCGGTGGCGGCGTGCGTCCTGTATCCAACGATCTCTACCCGCAGCTGTCAGGAAGCGAGCCGGTGGGCACCACTCCCACGGGCTGGAAGGTCACGGTGGCACTCCCCGATCAGAACACCGTGGCGCCCGCCACCGCGAACATGCTCCCGTTCGTGATCTGCGCCGCGCCCTAGACCGCTCAGGCGGCGGCCGCGACCTGCGGCCGCCGCTTCGAGCCCTTGGGCTCGACGATCTCGGCCAGGAAGCGGCCCGTGTAGGACTCGTCCGCCTTGGCCGCCACCTGCTCGGGCGTGCCGTGGGCGACGATCGTGCCGCCTTCCTCGCCGCCCTCGGGGCCCATGTCGATGATCCGGTCGGCGGTCTTGATCACATCGAGGTTGTGCTCGATGACCACGACGGTGTTGCCGGCGTCGACCAGCCGCTGCAGCATCTCCAGCAGCCGCTGCACGTCGGCGAAGTGGAGTCCCGTGGTGGGCTCGTCCAGGATGTAGAGCGTCCGCCCGGTGGCCACCTTGGACAGCTCCGAGGCCAGCTTCACCCGCTGGGCCTCACCGCCTGACAGCGTGGTGGCGGGCTGACCGAGGCGCACGTAGTCCAGGCCCACGTCGTGCAGGGCCTGCATCTTGCGCTTGATCTTGGGGATGTGCTGGAAGAAGTCGACGGCCTCCTCGACCGTCATGTCCAGCACGTCGGCGATGGTGCGGCCCTTGAAGCGCACCTCCAGCGTCTCGCGGTTGTAGCGCTTGCCGTCGCACTGCTCGCACGGCACGTAGACGTCGGGCAGGAAGTGCATCTCGATCTTGATCTGGCCGTCGCCGCGGCAGACCTCGCAGCGCCCGCCCTTGACGTTGAACGAGAACCGG
>DASQLM010000046.1:0-6297 GCA_035630015.1 Thermoleophilaceae bacterium
ACGTACCAGTCGGCGTGGTTGTAGGCGAAGATCGAGCGGCGGACGTCCTTCTCGTAGCCGGCGGCCTTCAGGTACCGGGCGGCGGCGAAGATGGCGTCGACGGGGTTGTAGGGGTCCTTCTTGCCGTCCTTGTTGGCGTCGGTGCCGTACATCCGCCAGGACGAGGGGATGAACTGCATCCAGCCAAGCGCGCCGGCGGACGAGACGTTGAGGTTGCGGCCGTAGTCGGTCTCGATCTCGTTGATCGCGGCCAGGATCTCCCAGCGCACGCCGTACTGGATGCCCGCGGCCTGGTAGATCGGCAGCAGGAACACCGGCACCCTGAACTTGCGGATCACGAAGTTGGGAACGCCCGAGGCGGTCGACGGCCCGGGCAGGGCGTCCACGAAGCCGGGGTTGGAGGGCGTGGGGGAGCCGTCCGGGTTGCGGATGCCGCGCGATGCATTCTTGCGCTTGCCCTTGCGCGACTTGCGGTCCTCCGCGCCACCCTCGATCTCAGCCTTAGCCTTCGAGTCGGCCCTGTTCTTGCCCTTGCCCTTCTTGCCTGCGCGCTTCTTCTCCCCGCGCGTGGGCGCCTTCTTGGAGCCGCCGCGCTCCTGCTCCTGGCCGGCGCCCGGCTTCGGGGCGGCCGGGGCGGTGGGGGCCGGCGCGGGTGCGGGGGTGGTGGGAGGCGGTGTCGCGGGGGCCGGCTGCTTGGGCTGGCACTCGCTGGCGTCGACGACGACGCCCGGCACGTTGATGGGCACACCGGCCACGACGGGGACCGTCACGGACAGGGCACGGCCGTCCGGCATGCGGACGCAGAGCACGCGGTTCTGCGCCTCGGCCGGCTCCGCGTACGTGAACGAGGTCAGGGCAACGGCAGCCACCAGCACCACGCTCAATACGAAGTAGGGCAGCCGCTTCTTCATCCCCTCGATCAGTTCCCTCCCAGCATGGGCTCGCGGGCCGAGCCACCTCAGACGCGGGCAAGCTATCAGACGCTTTACCCACGAGGCGCCGCTTGTGCAGGCACTTCATCGGAGCACAACACTGATTCCGAAGCGCAAAACGGCGATTCGGCTGATCTCACCCTCAAGTAGAGATAGAGATATGGTTAGGACGGGCCTCGCCGGGTGTCGGCCGGGCCCGTTCAGGTAGCCTCCCGGCGGTGAGTGACGATCAGGAGCAGGGCTTCGTGGACAAGCTCTCCCGGCAGGGGGAGGAGGCGCTCGGGCGCATCGCCGAGGAGCTGGTAGGCAACCCGGTCGTGAGCGGGGCCATCGGCCGGGCGCTGGAGGCCCGCGAGAAGGCCGTCCTGGCACAGGAGGCGGCCATGGGCGCGCTGAACCTGCCCTCCGCGGCCGACATTGAGCGGCTGACCCGGCGGCTGCGCTCGGTCTCGCAGCGCCTCGAGGGCATCGAGGACGCGCTCGACCGGCTCGAGGACAAGACCACCGCGGCAGCGGCGGCCGCCCGCGAGTCCGGCGGCGACGGCTCGGACGAGCTGACCAAGCGCCTCGATGAGATCGCCACCGACCTCTCCAAGCTGCGCGAGGCCGTGGCCCCCGTGGCCGATCCTGTGCCGCGCGCGCAGGAGCGCCTCACCGTCACCGACGCGTAGCGCGAGGAGCCGCAGCTGCCGTCGGCCGGCGAGCACCGCAGCGAGACTCTCAGGCCAGGGCCTCCCAGGCCGCCTCGCCGAGGCGGACCCCCAGCTTCTCGTACTCCTCGCCGGCGATCCGCTCCCGGGTATCTCCGGCCAGCAGGTCGGTCACCCCCAGCAGCACGGCCGCGCGCGCGCCGCCCGCCGCCGCCACCGCCATCACGGCCGACGCCTCCATCTCCACCACACGGGCCCCGGCCGCCAGCCACTGCTCCAGGTGTGCGCCCCCGTCGTAGAACAGGTCGGTGGTCACCGCCGTCACCGGCTCGGCCCCGGCGCCGCGCAGGGCCTCGGCAAGCTCGGGGTCGGCGGGCACACGCTCACCCGCATCCAGCGCCCGGCTGGTGCCGTCGGCGGCCAGGGCGTGCTCCGCGCTGACCAGCGCCCCCAGCTCCAGGCCGTCGTCCAGCGCGCCACAGGTCCCGATCCGCACCAGCGTCCGCGCCCCGAGGTCGATCAGCTCCCGGACCACGATGGCCGCGCTGGGCGCCCCCATGCCCGTGGCCTGGACGGTCAGCGGCTCGCCGTCCCGGGCGCGGCCCGTATAGCCCCACAGCCCGCGCGTGTGATTGAACATCCGCGGCTCGTGCAGGATCGCCTGGGCCACGGCCAGCGCCCGGTGCGGGTCGCCCGGCAGCAGCACCCGCTCGGCCAGCGGGGCGGTGGGTCTGAGATGGATCGCCTCAGGCACGGGCGCACCATAGACTCAGGCCCCGGAATGCCAGATCGCCCCGAGATCCCAGACGCCCTCCGCGAGGCCGTGGAGCGCACCGTGCAGGCCACCGTCGAGACGCGCGGCAAGGCCCAGGGCGCCGTCGACGACCTGACCGGCTCGGTCGACGAGCTGGTCAAGGGCGCCGAGAAGGGCCTGAGCGCCCGGCGCCGCAGCGTGCGCGCCGCGGTCGAGGAGCGCCTGCCCGCCACCCAGGAGGACATCCGTGAGCTGAGGGTGGAGCTGCGCAAGATCGGCAGGCAGCTGGAGGCCATCGAGCAGCGGCTGGACGCCCCGGCGAAGAAGCCCGCGGCCCGGAAGCCCGCGGCGAAGAAGCGCTCCGCCAAGAACTCCTGACGTGCCCGGCCGCCGCGTCCTGATCACCGGCGTCGGGAGCTACATCGGCTCCGGGCTGGCCCGGCGGCTGCAGGCCGACCCGGGTGTCGAGTACGTGGCCGGGCTGGACATGCGCCCGCCCGCGGAGCCGATCGAGGGCATGCACTTCATCGAGGCCGACCTGCGCGACCAGGTGATCGCCACGCTGATCCCGCAGGAGGAGGTGGACGTGGTGGTGCACAACCAGATCGTCCGCCGCCCCGGCCCGGGCATGTCCGAGCGCAGCATGCACGACATCAACGTGATCGGCACGCTGCAGCTGCTGGCGGCGTGCGAGCGCTCGCCCACCATCGGCGCGATCGTGATCCGCGGCAGCGCCGGCATCTACGGGTCGGAGCCCCAGGCGCCCCAGTTCTTCCGCGAGGAGCTGGCACGGCTGTTCCCGCTTCGCACCCGCTTCCAGCGCGACGTCGGCGAGATCGAGAACCTGTTCGACACCTATGCCCGCCGCCACCCCGACGTGGTCTGCACCATGCTGCGCTACCAGCCCGCGGTGGGACCGGCGCTGGACACGCAGGTCACGCGCTACCTGGGGCCCCCGGTGGCGCCCACCTACATGGGCTTCGACCCGCGGATCCAGGTGGTGCACGAGGAGGACGGCCTCGGAGCGCTGCTGGCGGCGGTGCGGACCCCGGTCCGGGGCGCCGTGAACGTGGCCAGCCCCGGCACCATCGGGCTCACCCGCATGATCCGCATGGCCGGCCGCGCGCCGCTGCCGCTGGCGGGGCCGCTGTTCGCCAGCGCCACCAACGCCCTCACCCGCGCGGGACTGCCGTCGCTGTCGCCCGACTTCCGGCGGCTGCTGCGCTACGGCCGGGCCGTGGACACCACCCGGCTGGTCGAGGAGGTGGGCTTCACGCCCAGCTACACCACGCCGTCGGCCATGGAGGAGTTCGCCGATGCCGCCTGAGCGCCAGAACGGCACCGCCGAGGCCATCGCCGCCGCCACCTCATTTCTGCGCGTGCTGCGCGAGGGCCTGGACCAGGGCCTGGAGCTCCCCGAGGCGGTGGTGCGCTCCACCGGCGTCCTGCCGGGCGGCGCCCGCAAGGTCATGAACCGCCTCGACGGCCGCTACATCGAGGACGAGTGGGGCTTCGACGAGGACTTCGCCCGCACCGTCGAGCCCCTGTTCGACTTCCTCTACGACCAGTGGTGGCGTGTGCACGCGACCGGGGTGGAGAAGATCCCCGGCCACGGGCGGGCGCTGCTGGCCGCCAACCACGCCGGCATCCTGCCCTGGGACGCGACGATGATGTCGATCGCGGTGCTGCGCGAGCACCCGCTGCCCCGTTACCCGCGCTTCCTGGTGCTGGACTGGGCGTTCGAGCTGCCCTGGGTCTCCAGCGCCATCCGCAAGGTCGGCGGCGTGGTGGCCTCGCCCTACAACGCGCTGCGGCTGCTGGAGGACGACCAGCTCGTGGCCGTCTTCCCCGAGGGCGTGAAGGGCACCGGCAAGCTCTACTCCGAGCGCTACCGGCTCCAGCGCTTCGGCCGCGGGGGGTTCGTGGAGCTGGCACTGCGCACCGGCGCCCCGATCGTGCCGGTCGCCGTGGTGGGCAGCGAGGAGATCTACCCGATGCTGGGCCAGTCCGGCCTGGCCGCCCGCGCCCTGCGCGCGCCCTACTTCCCGCTCACGCCCACCTTCCCGTGGCTGGGCCCCCTGGGCGCCATCCCGCTGCCCTCGAAATGGCGGATCGAGTTCTGCGACCCGATCCCCACCGCCGCCTACGGCCCGGAGGGCGCCGAGGACCGGAGGCTGGTGCTGGAGCTCTCCGAACGGGTGCGCACGACGATCCAGGAGCGCGTGTACGCGAACCTGGTGGAGCGGCGCGGCGCGTTTCTGTAGGGCCGAGCAGTCACATTCAGGGGTCAGCATTCAGGTTCATCCCTCGGCCTGATTGCTGATTGCTGAGTGCTTAGTGCTTAGAAGTGCACGCCCTTCAGCAGGTACGCCATCGCGACCGCCTCGGTCGACATCTCGTTGTCGCCCTCGCCGCCGCTCTCGCCCGACTCCACTTCCTTCTTCTTGCCCTTGGCCGCCGACGAGTCGGGGAAGAGGTTGTAGGCCGCGTTGAGCACGATGTCCATCGTCTGCGGCGACAGCGCGTAGAGCACCTCGCCGAAGGTGCCGAGCCTGGACGCCGTGCGCTTGGGCTTGTCGATCATCGCGTCACACAGCATCTGACCGGCCTCTTCAGGCGACATCGTGGGGAACGCCTTGTACATGTCGGTCGGCGCGATCATCGGCGTGCGCACCAGCGGCATGTAGACGGTGGTGAACTTGACGTTGTCGGCCACGCACTCGGGCGCCGCGCAGCGTGAGAACGCGTCCAGCGCCGACTTCGAGGCCACGTAGGCCGAGAACCGCGGCGTGTTGGTCTGCACGCCGATCGACGACACGTTGATGATGTGGCCGCTCTTGCGCTCGCGCATGCCGGGCAGGAAGGCCATGATCAGCTTGAGCGCGCCGAAGTAGTTCAGCTGCATCGTGCGCTCGTAGTCGTGGAAGCGGTCGTAGGACCGCGCGACCGACCGGCGGATCGAACGGCCGGCGTTGTTGATCAGCACGTCGATCCCGCCGTGCTCGTCGATCACCTCGGCGGCCATCCGCTCCAGGTCCTGGAGGTCGGACAGGTCGGCGGGGTGCACGTGCGCTGTGCCGCCCTTCTCCTCGACCTGGCGCGCCACCTCCTCCAGCTTCTCCTTCGTGCGCGAGACCAGGATCACCGTGCCGCCGGCCTCGCCGATCCGCAGGGCGGTCTCGAGCCCGATGCCCGACGAGGCGCCGGTGATCATCACGCGCTTGTCCTTGATGGCCGTGGCCAGCGAGCGGTCCCGGAACAGCGCCGGGTCCATGTTGCGCTCCCAGTAGTCCCACAGCTTGCCCGCGTAGGAGTCCAGCGGGGGGACGGCGATGCCGGTGCCGGCCAGGGCGCGCTGGGTATCGCGGGCGTCGAAGGTGCACTTGAAGTCGCGCACCTCCATGGCCGCCGGGGGGATGCCCAGGTCGCCGTAGACCTGCTCGCGGATCTTCTTCACCGTGGGCAGGGCCATGACCCCGGAGCGCACCGCGGCGGGCACCGCCTGGGTCAGGTTCTCGTCCACGCGCATGGCCATCTGCGGCGCGTGCGCGGCGCGGGCGAAGGTGTTCAGTGCCCCGCCCGTGGTCATCGGGTCGGGGTCCACGAGGTGGAACGTGTCCCCGGGCAGCTCGGAGTCGTCCAGGTGGGCGATGTGGTCCATCGCCTTGGCCACGAAGTCGACCGGCACGATCGTGGTCTTACCGCCCTCGGGGCCCGCGAGCGGGAACCACGCGGGCAGCGCGCCGCGCAGCTTCTTGAGCAGGTTGAACATGTAGTACGGGCCGTCGATCTTGTCCATGACGCCCGTCTCGGAGTGGCCCACGACCATGCCCGGCCGGTAGACCAGCGTCTTGGCCTCCACGTCCCGGCGGACCATCGCCTCGGACTCGTACTTGGTGCGGTGGTAGTGGTGGGGCAGCTTCTGGTCCTCGTCGAACATGTCCTCCTGGAACACGCCCTT
>DASQLM010000047.1:0-2852 GCA_035630015.1 Thermoleophilaceae bacterium
GAGCCCGCTGGAGTGGTCGCGCAGGTCGAACCCGGCGGGCTTGGTGCGCGCGCTGGGAACGGGCGAAACCTGGTTCCAGAACGCCGAAACGCGCAGCCGGTCCACGCCCAGGCGCCTGAACAGGGCCATGTCGCTCTCCAGCTCGGCCGGGGGGGCGTTCAGGAGCAGCTGGTCGTCCATGATCGACGTCTCCATGCGCGCCCCCGCCGACGCGGGCGAAGGCAGCGCCGCCATGGCCGCCAGAGCCAGGGAGAGGATTAGAAGTGAGCGCAAACGCATGGGCTGGAGGTCAGAACCGGCCGGCGGAGCGAAAGTCGCGCCGCGACGCCAGCGGGTCATGATGGCAGGCGTGCCCGAGCCATTCCGCCACCAGGTGCGCGTGCGCTACTCCGAATGCGATCTGCAGGGGATCGTGTTCAACGCGAACTATCTGACCTACGTCGACGACGCACTCACGGAGCTCTGGCGGGCAGCGGTCCCGGGTGGCTACACGGGGATGGTTCAGTCGGGCGTGGACATGGTGGTGGGGGAGGCCAACATCCGGTATCTGGCGCCCGCGCGTGTGGACGACCTGTTGGACCTGGTCGTGTCTGTCGCGCGGCTCGGCACCACCGGCATGACGCTCGACGTGGCGATCGGGTGTGAGGGGCGTTCGCTGACGGAGGTGACGATGCGGTACGTGTTCGTGGCCGCCGGGGATGGCGGCAAGGTCCCGATCCCGGACGCGGTCCGGGCCGTGCTCAGCTCGAAAGTGACGTCTGGACCCGGCGGATGACCTCGTCGGTGAACTCGGTCGTGGAGGCGTGGCCGCCCAGGTCGGGCGTGCTCACGCCGCCGTCGACCGCGTCCAGCACCGCGGCGTAAATGGCCTCCGAGGCGGGCCGAGTGTCGGCCTGGACCAAGTCGGCAGCGTGCTCCAGCAGCGCGGCGGCCGCCAGGATCATGGCCATCGGGTTGGCAACGTCCTTGCCCAGGAGCCCCGGGGCCGTTCCGTGCGGGGCCTCGGCCATGACCGCGCTCGGCTCGTAGTCGCCGTCCAGGGCCAGCAGCACCGACTCGGCGCCGGCGATCGACCCGAACAGCGGCAGGACCAGGTCCGACAGGCAGTCCCCGTCGCGGTTCAGCGCCGGGATGACCAGCGGCGCATCGGGGCGCGACCCCACGAGCCCCGCGTAGGTGGCGTCGATCAGCACCGGGGAGTAGCTCACGTCCGGGTGGCGCTCGGCCGCCGCGTCCATCTCCTCCTTGAGCATGCCCTCGTACACCGGGCTGACCGTCCACTTCGGCCCGCCGTAGACCTGGCCGCCCAGGCGCTCCGCGGTGCGGAAGCTCATCTCGGCCACGGCCCGGCAGACGCTGCGCGAGATCCGCTCGGTGCGCCAGGCGAACTCCTCGCCGTCCACCTCCTCGCGGCCCTGCTCGGCGCCGTAGGCGTCGCCGACGGCCATCCGCACCACCGCGATCGGGTGGTGGATGCCCGCCACCGGCGTGACGCCGGGGATGCGGCGGCCGGTGCGGATGATCACCTGGCCGTCCAGCGCCTCGCGCAGGATCCGGTTCGGTGAGCCGACGTCGTCCTTGCCCTCCGGTGTGACGGTGGCGGCCTTGATCGACAGCTTCGCCTCGCGCATGGCCTCGGCCGCCTGCGCGACCACCCCGTTCTCCGTGGCGCGGCGGTTGTCCAGCGACAGGTCGAAGCGCTCCAGCTCGGTCTCCAGGCCGATCACGTCGCGGTCCAGCACCCGCAGCGACTGCTCCAGCAGCTCCTGCCCGGTCTCGTCGCCCTCCAGGACGATGATGCGAAGGTCTGCCACGTGGCGGACGATATCCCCGATCGGTGCGCGCGCTGCAACGCGCCGCTGGACCCCGGGGACTGCTTCGTGGTCGAGGGCACCGGGCTGTGCCGGCTGGAGCACATCGTCGCGTGGGTGCTGCGTGGCGGCGCGCCGGAGGGGCCGCTGGTGGTCACGCGTCACCGCATGGGGCACGAGGTGGTGGACGAGTTCGCGTCGGCGGAGGAGCTGCGGGCCTGGGCGTCAGCCGGAGGACGCTGGGGCCGCCAGGCCTAGCTCGTCGCGGCGGTCGTCCATCGCGG
Organism: Thermoleophilaceae bacterium; assembly: GCA_035630015.1. Classification (GTDB taxonomy): domain Bacteria; phylum Actinomycetota; class Thermoleophilia; order Solirubrobacterales; family Thermoleophilaceae; genus JAAYBF01. The sequence continues at coordinate 2,096 of DASQLM010000047.1, forward strand.
CGATCACCGTGCGCAGGTGCTCGTCGAAGTCCACGCCGAGCTCCTCGGCCGCCTCGCGCACCTCGTCGCGGTTCACGGCGGCCGCGAAGGCCGGCGTCTTGAGCTTCTTCTTGACCGACTTCGGGGTCATGCCCTCGATGCCGGTGGGGCGCACCAGGGCGCAGGCGGCCACGAAGCCGCTGAGCTCGTCGACCGCGTACAGGGTCTTGGCCATCCGGGTCTCGCGCGGCACCCCCAGGAACGGCGCGTGCCCGGCCACCGCGTCGATCAGCTCCTGCGGGTAGTCCAGCCGCTCGAACAGCTCCAGCGCCACCCGCGGATGGCCGGTCTCCAGGTCCGGGTGCTTCTCGTAGTCGAGGTCGTGCAGGATGCCCGTGGCCGCCCACAGCTCCTCGTCCTCGCCGTACTGGCGGGCGTAGGCCACCATGGCCGCCTCCACGCCCAGGACGTGCTTGCGCAGCGACTCGGACTCGGTCCACTCGCAGAACAGGTTCCAGGCCTCGTCGCGGGTCGGGGAGGGCACGGCGGGCAGGGTATCGGGGGCCCGAAACGAACTTCGCGAGCGAGATGCCCTTCGCTACCCTTGCGCAGCCGCCCGAGCTCCCCTCCCCGGACCCGGCGGACCCACGCATGGAGAAATTCATCATCGAAGGCGGCCAGCCGCTGTCGGGCACCGTGGTGCCCGCGGGCAACAAGAACGCCGCCCTGCCCGCGCTCGCGGCCACGCTCCTCACCGAGGAGGAGGTCGTGCTGCGCA
>DASQLM010000048.1:0-3611 GCA_035630015.1 Thermoleophilaceae bacterium
TTGAGAGGAGTCGTCCCTAGTACGAGAGGACCGGGACGAACAGACCTCTGGTGTACCAGTTGTCCCGCCAGGGGCATGGCTGGTTAGCTACGTCTGGATCGGATAACCGCTGAAAGCATCTAAGCGGGAAGCCGACCTCGAGATGAGTTCTCCCATCGCTTCGAGCGAGTAAGAGCCCTGGAAGACCACCAGGTGATAGGCCGGATGTATAAGCGCGGTGACGTGCTCAGCAGACCGGTACTAATGCTTCGAGGGCTTGACGGTTTTAACTTTCGTGACCCCGCGTGGGTCACGAGCAAGCACTAGGTGGTACCCAAGGTCAACTGTGCGGTTTTGAAGGCCCGGCGGAGAGCCTGGTCTCGCAACCTTTCGGTGGCACTAGCGAGGGGGAAACACCTCTTCCCATTCCGAACAGAGCAGTTAAGCCTCTCCGCGCCGATGGTACTTGGCCTGAAAGGGCCTGGGAGAGTAGGTCGCCGCCGTTTCTTTCATCGAAGGGCCGTTCCGCTACAACTCGCGGAGCGGCCTTTCGTCGTTCAGCACAGAACTCATGTCCACCCTCACCATCGTCCTCATAGTCGCGGCGGTCATCGTGATCGTCCTGTTCGTAGGCGGCCTCGTGGCCGCCCGGGCCCGCGACCGCCAGCAGGCGCCGCACTACCAGGAGCACCTGCGCCAGGCCGATCAGGCCCTGGAGCGCGCCCGTGCCGAGGACCGGGGCTGGGACCCGCTGTTGCTGGAGGCCGCGGCTCGTGACGCGCTGGCGCGCTCACACCCGGGAACGGAGTTCGACCAGCTGGTGCTGGTGCTGGTCGACGACCGCCCCGGCGTCCACGAGGACCGGGCCCACTACGACGCGTTCGGCGGCGACCAGCAGGCCCGGGTCGTGCTGACCCGCGACGACCGGGGCTGGCAGGGCGAGACCTCGACCTGAGCGCGCCGGCCACTCCGATACCGGGCTTCGTCCCGGAGACGGCGCTGGAACGGCGGCTGGCGGAGGACCCGGTGCTCCTCGAGGGCTGGGCGTGGGGCAGGCCCCGCAGCGGGCACCCCGAGGGCAGCGTGGGGGCGCACGTGGCCGACCTGCTGGCCACGATCGGGGAGTGGGGCGAGACCGGCACGCGCCGTGAGGAGCTGCGCCTGCTGGCCCTCCTGCACGATGCGCTGAAGTTCAAGGTCAACCACGCGCGCCGGCGCACCGGCGAGAACCACCACGCCATGCGCGCGCGCAGGTTCGCCGAGGGCTACGTGGACGACGAGCGGCTGCTGGCCACGCTGGAGCTGCACGACCGGCCATACGGGATCTGGCGCAAGCGCCAGCGGACGGGCCGCTTCGACAGCGAGCGCTTCGACGACATGCTCGAGCGCGTGCCCGACATCGACCTGTTCCGGCGGTTCGTGGAGCTGGACGCCTCGACCGAGGGCAAGCGCCCCGAGCCGCTGGACTGGTTCAGGGACGAGCTGAGCCGTCGCAGCGACCGCTGAGCGGACGGTCGCTCCACGGGCAGTCGTCCCGTGAGCGCCGGCCGCTGGGGGCGGGCGTGTCGGCGTGCATGGCCACCGGCCGGAGGTCGTCCGCCAGGGCGTACTCGCCGAGGGTGGAGAACTCGACCAGCAGGTCGATCCGGTCGATCAGCCGGGTGCTGATTCTCTGTCGCAGTCGCGGGAACATGTGTTCGTAAAGCTAGGGCCGCGGGCGGACGGAAGGACCCCCAGGATGCAAGGTTTCGTGCAGGAAACGCTCAGCGCCGCACGCGCACGGTGCCGGAGGGGATCTTGGCGGCGTCGTACACGTAGCGGTAGTACCCGGGCCGGCGTCCGCGCAGGCGGAAGGAGAAGTACCCGAGCCGGTTCGTGGGCACCTGGGCCACGAGCCGCCAGGCGCCCCGGCGGCTGGCCCGGCGCTGGACCCGGACCGTGTGCGCGTTGCCCGGGCGCACCTGGCCCCAGAAGCGGTCGCCGCTGATCACGAACGGGTGGGCGAACACCGAGTAGGCGGGCTTGGGCCTGCGGTTGCGGAACATCAGGCCCGACTGGAACTCCTCGAACCGGCGCAGGCCCTTGCCGGCGATGGCGCCGTCGGTGAGCCGGAACTGGTTCAGGCCCCGGACCCGCGGCGTGCGCTGGGCGATGTACGCGGCCTGCTGGAGGTACAGCCGCTGCAGGTTCAGGCTGACGCCGGCGAAGGGGTCCGGAGGCGTGGTCTGGTAGCCGAACTCGGTGTAGAAGACGCTCAGGCGCCGCCCGCGGCCGGGCTTGAGGGCGCCCAGGCGGACCATGCGGTCGGTGGTGCGGGTCAGCCGGCGCCCGTCGCCGATGGCGGCGTCGTACTTGTTGCGCGAGGGGTTCGTGGGCCGTTGCAGCAGGTTGTAGGGGTGGTGGCCGAGGGCGTCGACCGGGACCGGCCTGAAGCCCTTGCAGCGCCCGCGCCGGATCGGCCGCCAGCGGGAGTTGCGGCAGGCCATCTCGCGCAGGAACAGCAGCGGCCGGATCGGCCGCGTGGCGCCGCGGCCCGAGCGCCCGCTGGCCGCCAGCTCGCCGACCAGCGCCGTCGAGGTGGGGTCCAGCGCCTTGATGCGCGGGTAGGAGGCCAGGACCATGTTGCGGTACAAGTGCGGCGCGACCAGGCCGGTGCGGTCGCTCTGGGGCTGGAGCCAGACGCCCTGGTTGGGCTCGTTGGAGATGCCCCAGTGGTCGACCAGGCTGGCGTAGCGGCGCACGGTGGCTTCCGAGAAGTCCGCGAACTCGGCCGCGCTGGGCTTCCACAGCTGGTTGTCGCGGGAAGGGTCGGCGCTGGCCCAGACCGGTGCGGGCGTGGAGATGGACACCATGATCCGCAGTCCGTGGCGGGACGCGGAGGCAACCGCCCTGTCCAGCGGCGCCCAGTTGTAGCGCGGGTCGAAGTGGTTGCGCCCGTCGAAGCCGCCGGGCTTGGCGCGCGCGCCGGCGGCCGGTGCGATCTGGTTCCAAAACGCCGACACCCGCAGGCGGTCCACGCCCAGGCGCCTGAACAGGGCCATGTCGCGCTCCAGCGCCGCGGGCGAGGCGTTCAGCAGCAGCTGGTCGTCCATGATCGAGGTCTCCATGCGCGAGCCCGCGGACGCGGACGCCGGCGCCAGCAGCGCGGCGGCCAGGATCAGCAGCAGGGGGGTGAGATAGCGCAGACGCATGACTGGAGGTCAGAACCGGGCCGTGGCCCGAAAGTCGCGCTGCCGCGCGAGCGGGTCATGATGGCAGGCGTGCCCGAGCCCTTCCGCCACCAGGTGCGCGTGCGCTACTCCGAGTGCGACCTACAGGGGATCGTGTTCAACGCGAACTATCTGACCTACGTCGACGACGCGCTCACGGAGCTCTGGCGGGCAGCGGTCCCAGGTGGCTACACGGGGATGGTGGAGTCGGGCGTGGACATGGTGGTAGGGGAGGCCAACATCCGGTATCTGGCGCCCGCGCGTGTGGACGACCTGTTGGACCTGGACGTCTCGGTGGCGCGGCTCGGCACCACCGGCATGACGCTCGAGGTGGCGATCGGGTGTGAGGGGCGCTCGTTGACCGAGGTGACGATGCGGTACGTGTTCGTCGCCGCGGGAGACGGCGGCAAGGTGCCGATCCCG
>DASQLM010000049.1:0-11085 GCA_035630015.1 Thermoleophilaceae bacterium
GCCCGCCGGCTTGACCGCCAGCAGGATCGCCCCGCTGGCGGCGACCAGCACCGCCGACAGGGCCAGGGCGCCGGTGAAGTCGTCGGAGAAGCGCTCGTAGATGGCCAGCGGCGCCGTCTGGGTCACGCCGCTGAGGCTGCCCGCGAACACCAGCGTGGCGCCGAACTCGCCCAGGGCACGGCCCCACGCCAGCGCGCCGCCGGCCACCAGGCCGGCCCGCGCGCCCGGCAGCGCCACGCGCAGGAACGTGCGCCCGTCGCCCGCGCCCAGCGTCCGGGACGCCTCGATCACGCTGGGGTCCAGGGCGCCGAACGCGGCCAGCGCCTGGCGGATGTAGAAGGGGCTGGCCACGAACACCAGCGCCACGACCACACCGGCGGTCTGGAACACCAGCTCCACCCCGGCGCTTTCGAGGACGCCGCCCAGCAGGCCCTCGGGCCCGAGAGCGGCCAGCAGCCCGATCCCCGCCACCGCGGGCGGCACGACCAGCGGCAGCTCGACGAGCGTTATGGCCAGCGAGCGGCCGGGAAACGACCGTGTGGCCAGCAGCCAGGCGGCGGGCGTGCCCAGCAGCACGATCAGTGCCAGGGCCAGCAGCGTGACCTGCAGGCTCAGCACCAGCGCGTCGACCGACCCCTCGTCGCCCAGGCTGTCCACCAGCTCGCCGGGGCCGACGTCCACGAAGATCGCCGCCAGGGGCAGCGTCAGGAAGGCCAGCACCGCCGTCAGCGCGGCTACCAGCAGGGCCGTGAAGGGCGCGCCCCGGGTCACTTGGGCGGCGGCTCGAAGCCCGCGTCGTTCAGCGCCTGGGCTCCCGCGCCGTCCACCAGGCCGTCGATGAACTTCCGCGCCTGCTCGGGCTCCTTCGCCCCCTTCACCACGGCCACGCCGTACTCGACGCTGGGCTGCAGGGACTCCGGCAGCTCGATGACCTTCACCTTGCCCTCGGTGGCCACGACGTCGGTCACGTAGACGAAGCCGGCGTCCGCCGCGCCCTGGGTCAGCTTGCCGACCACGCCGCTCACGTCGGGCTCGTTGGAGCGCACGTTGGCCAGGATCGCCTTCTCCTCCGCGGCGGGCAGCCGGGCGAGCACCTCGCGGGTGTAGGAGCCCGCCGGGACCGACTCCGCCCCCACGGCGAGCTTCACGCCAGGCTCGGCCAGGTCGTCCACGCCCTTGATCGCGGAGTCGGCCGGCACGGCCAGGACCAGCCGGTTGCCGGCGAAGATCTCCGGCCGCTCGACCTTGCCCTCGTCGTACAGCTGGTCGGGGAGCTTGGTGTTGGCGGCAGCGAACACGTCGGGCTTGACGCCCTTGCGGATCTGGGCCGCCAGCTCGTCCGAGCCGGCGAAGCTGAAGCGCACGTCCGCGGTCGTGAACTGCTTGCCGTAGGCCTCGAAGGCGCCCTTGAGCGACGCGGCCGCGGAGACGGTCAGGCGCGGCTTGGTGTCGCCGCCGGAGTCGCCCCCCTCGTCGTCGCCGCAGGCGGCGAGCGCCAGGGCGAGTGCGGCCACGAGCACCGCAAGCGCGCGGCGCGTCACTCGCTTCCCCGCTCGACCATGACCGAGGTGGCCTTCACGGCGGCCGTGGCCGGCACGCCCGGCGCCAGGCCCAGCTCCTCGACGGAGTCGCGGGTGACGGCGGCGATCACGCGGTGCGGTCCGGCCTCGATCTCGACCAGCGCCATCACCCCGTCCACCTCGACCGAGGTCACGACGCCGGGAAAGCGGTTGCGGGCCGACAGTGCGTCGCCGGCCTTGTGGCGCTCGGGGCGGCCGCTCAGGCGCTCGATCTCGCTGCGGGGCACGCGGCGACGGTTCGCGCTGTCGCGCACCGTGCGCACCTTGCCCACGCGGTCCCAGCGGCGCAGCGTGTCGGCGCTGACGCCGACCGCCTTGGCGGCCTCACCCAGCAGCATCCCGTCCTCGTCCTCGGACATCTGCCTAAGCATTGCATAGGCAGTAGGCGCGAAGTCTAGGTGCTGCCGGTGGGCAGCGACGACCCGGCGAAGAAGAAGAACCAGATGGTCATGGCCAGGACGGCGATCCCGACGCTGATGACCATGACCACGTCCAGCATCTTGCGCGGCGGCCGGTGGTCGTCGTCGCCGCGCATCGACCGGTGCCAGGGCAGGCGCACGCGCACGGGGTCGACCTGGCCGCTTGCCCGGTCGTAGGCGCGCGAGAGGGCCGACAACACCTTGGTCAGGATCACCACGGACACGGCGATGCCGCCGATGACCAGCAGATAGGGCCCGAAGCCCGCCCCCTCGGACTTGGCCTGCACCTGCGAGCCCACGTACAGCCAGCCGATCGGCGCCCCCAGCCACAGCATCACGCTGCCCAGGGCCATGAGGAAGATCAGCCCCGCCTTGGTCAACCCCTGCAGCGGCGATGCGGTCATGGCGACGTTGGTATCACGGTGGGCACGAGGGCGCCAGCACCCGGGATGGAGCTGAGGGGGCTCGAACCCCTGACCTCCGCCATGCCATGGCGGCGCTCTTCCAGCTGAGCTACAGCCCCGGGTGGGCTCAGTCTAACGCTGAGCAGTCGAACCCGAACTCGTGCCTGCACCGTCCGGTCACCGCGCCATGGCCCGCTCGGTTTCCGACTCGCCGAACAGGTGGGACAGCGCAAAGACCAAGTTCATCGCGGTGGGAGGCGTCAGGTCGCCGCGTAGCGACCCCGCGAGCAGGTCTGCGACCGAGTCCGGCGAGAAATCGATGAACGTGACCGTCTGAGTCTCCCAGCGGTCCCGCGCCCGGCCGGCCAGCAGCGAGCCCTGGAGCTCGCTGGAGGTGTGCGGGACGCGGATGTAGCCGAGCAGATCCGGGTCCATCCTCGTGAGCTCGGCGCCAAGCGCGAGGAATACCGCCGACGAACCATCCGCCTCGATTCCGAACTCCTCTTTGAGCCCGCGTGCGACGGTGAGCCGGGGATTGAGCAGCCGGTCGTCGTGAGGTTCGGCGTCGAAGCGCGGATCGATCCCCTCTCCGAAGCTGACGACGATCTTCCTTCGGTAGTCGGTCGAAGCATCACCACGGTGGCCGAGCACGAGCTTGCCATCGCTCGTGATCACAGCGAGTTCGACGCCGAGCGCTCCGCGCACGATGGGGTTGTCGAACCGTCGGGGCGTGACTTCGAAGTCTTCGCGCAGCGGACCGTCATCACGGCGCAGGAGTGTCGTCGCGGCCGCATACGTCTGGTGACTGACCCGTTCCGCCTTGATCCGCAGCGGGGTCGCAGCACTGACGGGCGGTTGCCAGGACAGCAAACGGACCAGCGGCGTATCGAAGAAGGCTCGGTTCGCTTCCTCGTGCTCCGCTCTCAAGGCATCCTTCATCACGTTCAGTCGCCGCTCTGCGTCCTGGCTGCGTGGGTCTTCACGCGATCCGTCCGGCTCGGCATCGCACTCCAGATCGATGTGCTCGATGTGGACGAGACCATTTCCGTAGAGGGGTATGAACGACGGGCTCTCCGCAACCCCGTAATAGAACCCGCGATGGTCGATCTCGGCGAGGTCGACCCACCGCTCGCGCTCGAAGCTCTGCCCGCCGGACTGAGCCATGACCCTGGTTTGGCGCAGTGCTGAGCTCTCAAGTCTCCTGTGCCCCGGACGCTTGCCAGCAACGAGCTGAACGCTGCTCTTCCCGACGCGGCCCAAGGCGTCCTGGAGCAAGCCTCCCGCTGCCGCTGTCACGACCGCAACGAGAACTGCGGCGACCGCAACGTTGCCGGACCCTGCGATCGCCAACCCCGCGGTGACCCCCAAGGCGAAACCCAGGGCCGTCCCCACCAAGACCGCACCGTGACGCCGCGCCCACCTGCCAGCACGAATCCTGAAACCCACTGCCGCGGCAGTCTACGACGCGGGACGGCGGCTGCGGTCCCGGGCTTAGCTAGTCCACGCGGCGTTTCGGAGCGTCGCCCCAGAGGTTCTCGAGGCGGTAGAACTCGCGCGCGTCGGGGGTGAAGACGTGACACACGCAGTCCAGGTAGTCCATCAGGATCCAGCGCGCCTCGCCCAGGCCCTCGGTGCGGCGGGGCAGCAGTCCCAGCTCGTCCTTGAGCTCGCGATGGACGGCGTCGTGGATGGCCTTGGTCTGGCGCTCGGTGTTGCCCGAGCAGACGACGAAGAAGTCGGTGTAGCTGGCGATGCCGCGCAGGTCCACGATGGCGATGTCGATGGCCTTGCGGTCCGAGGCCACGGCCGCGATCCGGTCGGCCAGCACCTGACCGTCGTGCTGCGGTGCCCGGTCCGCCGGCTGTGGCTGCTGGCCGCTCACCTCGCCCCCACCCCGGCGGTGTAGAGGCCGCGCTCGGCCACCAGGTGCTCGACCGGGTCGGGGAGCAGGTAGCGCAGCGGCCGGCCCTCGCCGGCGCGCTCGCGCACCATCGTCGAGGAGATGTCGATGCGCGGCATCTCGAAAAACTCGATCGTGCCCGCGCGGCCGAGGTGGTCCAGGTGCCGCAGCACCGCCTCGCGCTCCATCCCCTCGCGGGCGGCGACGGCCACCCGGGCCAGCTCAAGCACCCGCTCCGGCCGGTGCCAGGAGGGCAGATGGGCGGCCTGGTCGGCGCCCAGGATCAGCGTCAGCTCGTCGTCCGGAGCCTCCTCGTGAAGCTCACCGAGGGTCTCGGCCGTGTAGGAGGGGCCGTCACGGCGCGTCTCCAGCTCCGAAACCTCCAGCCAGTCCGACTCCGCCGCGGCCAGGTGGCACATCTCCATGCGCACGCCGGCGCCGGGCTCGGGCTCGATCTCCCGGTGGGGCGCCTGGCCCATCGGGATCATCGTCACGCGATCCAGGCCCAGCTGCCACCGCGCCTCCTGGGCGCAGATCAGATGACCCAGGTGGGGCGGGTTGAACGCACCCCCGAAAACCCCGCGGCGCAGCGCCCTACTCCCGTACCTGGCCGGTGCCGTGGACCACGAACTTGTAGCTGGTCAGCTCGCGCACGCCGATCGGCCCGCGCGCGTGCAGCTTCTGCGTGGAGTTGCCGATCTCGGCGCCCATGCCGAACACCCCGCCGTCGGTGAAGCGGGTGGAGGCGTTCACGTACACGCAGGCGGCGTCCACACCGGTGGTGAACGCCTGCGACGAGGCGGTGGAGCCGGTCACGATGGCCTCGGAGTGGCCCGAGCCGTACCGATTCACGTGGGCGATGGCGTCGGCGGTGGAGTCCACGACCTTCACGGCCAGGATCAGGGCGTGGTACTCGGTGGCCCAGTCGTCCTCGTCGGCGTCGGTGAGCGAGTCGGCCAGCGGCCCCGCGGCGGCGCGGGCGCGGCCGTCCACGCGCAGCTCGACCCCGGCCTCGCGCAGGGCCGGCAGGGCCCGCGGCAGGAAGCTCGCGGCGGCGTCGGCGTGCACCAGCAGCGTCTCGGCGGCGTTGCACACCCCGGGCCGCTGCACCTTGGCGTTGACGATGATGTCGAGCGCGTCGTCTTGGTCGGCCGACGCGTCCACGTACACGTGGCAGTTGCCGGCGGCGGCGTACATGACGGGCACGGTGGCGTGCTCCTTGAGCGCGTTCTTCAGGCCCTCGCCGCCGCGCGGGATGATCAGGTCGACCACCCCGTCCTGGGTGGCCAGCTGGCGCAGCTCATCGCGGTCGCCGCCGGTGACCAGCGAGATGGCGCCCGCGGGCAGACCGGCCTCCTCGACCGCGGACGCGGCCACCTCGGCCAGCGCGGCGTTGGAGTTGGCGGCCATCGAGGAGCCGCGCAGCACGATCGCGTTGCCCGACTTGATGCACAGCGCGGAGCAGTCGATGGTCACGTTGGGACGCGCCTCGTAGACGACCGCGACCACGCCCAGCGGAACCCGCACGCGCTGCACGTCCAGGCCGTTGGGCAGCCGGTGGCCGTCCAGGGTCTCGCCTACCGGGTCCGGCAGGCCGGCGATGGTGCGCACGTCGGAGGCGATGCCCGCCAGGCGCGCCGCGTCCAGCGCCAGCCGGTCCATCAACGCGGCGCTCAGTCCCTCCGCGCGGCCGGCCTCCATGTCGCGCTCGTTGGCCGCCAGGATCTCGCCGGTGTTCGCATCGATGGCGTCCGCCATCGCGTGCAGCGCGGCGGCGCGGGTGGCGCCGTCGACCGCGGCCAGCTCGCGCGCGGCGTCACGCGCGGCCAGGCAGATGTCGTCGACCGTCTGAACCCTTGTGGCCATCGAGGCCAAGGGTACTTAGCTGGTGAGGAGGCGGCGGTCCTTGAGGAGCATCCCGAGCACCAGCCCGATCATGAGCAGCGCGTTGACCGGGTGGAACGCCGCCAGCGACGCGCCGGCCTCGGCCAGGAGCGTCTGCACGATCAGCAGGACGATGAATGCGACCGCCTGGATGATGTCGCCCTTGTTCCGGGTGGCCGGGATGGCGATGGTGGCGATCAGCAGCACCAGCGCGACCGGCTCGAGCAGGTGCCCGAAGTTCTCGTGGGCCTCGTAGGTGGACGCTCCGAACGCGCCCCGGCCCGCGAGGTAGACCTGCACGAGCAGGCATCCCAGCGCGAGCACCACCAGCAGCAGGTGGATCTGGAGGCCGGTCTGGGACTTGGGTGCGGGCGCGGCGGCGGATGTCATGGCGCCAACGTACATTCGCCTCCGACTAGCGGCCACTGTGCATTACGATGCACGTCCGTTGACTGAAGCGAACGATCAGCCGCTCCACCAGGTGACACGGCGCATCGGCCGGACGCTGCGCGCGCACCGCACCGAGCGCGGGATGTCGCTGGGCGACCTGGCCCGCGCCGCCGGCCTGTCGAAGAGCATCCTGGCCCGGATCGAAGCGGACGGCGGGAACCCGTCGGTGGAGACGCTGTGGCGGCTCTCGCTGGCGCTGGGCGTTCCGCTCGGCTCCCTCCTGGGCGGCGAGGAGGGACCGCGCGTGCGGCGGCTGCCTGCGCGGGCGAGCGAGCCGATGCCGGGCGACTCGGGCATGACCGGGTGGCTGCTGCACACCGAGGGCCGGGTGCGCCGGACCGAGGTGTTCGACCTGGACTTCCCCGCCGGCACCGACCACGAGGGCTCGCCCCACCTGCCGGGCACCGAGGAGCTGGTGCTGTGCGTGAGCGGGCGGATGCGGGTGGGGCCGGAGGGCGAGCAGCAGGAGCTGGGTCCGGGCGACGCCGTGGTGTTCGCGGCCGACGTGCCCCACCGCTACACGGCGATCGAGGCCAGCCAGGCCCTGGACTGGATCCTGTACCTGGACACGTCCGCGTGAGGCCCGGCGACGGGCAGGCGGTCGGAGCCGGGATCGTCTCCGGGGTCGTCGGCTTCGGCGGCGCGTTCGCCGTGGTGCTCGCCGGGCTGCGCGGCGTGGGAGCGTCCCCGGCCGAGGCCGCCTCCGGCCTGATGGTGCTGTCGGTGCTGATGGGCGCGCTCACGGTCGTGCTGGCGGTGCGCACCCGGCTGCCGATGGCGATCGCCTGGTCGACCCCGGGCGCGGCGCTGCTGGCCACCGCGGGCGTGCCCGACGGCGGGTTCGCGACGGCAGTTGGCGCGTTCCTGCTCTGCGGCGTGTTGCTGACCCTGGCCGGGCTCTGGCCGTGGCTGGAGCGGACCGTGACCCGGATCCCCCGAACGCTGGCCGCAGCCATGCTGGCCGGGGTCCTCCTGCCGCTGTGCCTGAAGCCGTTCGCCGCGGTCGAGAGCGCGCCGGAGCTGGTCCTCCCGGTGATCGCGGTCTGGGCGGGGCTGCTCCTGTTCGCGCGGCCCTGGGCGGTACCCGCCGCACTGGTGGTGGCCATCGCCGCCGTCGTGGTGTCCGAGCCGCTGGACCTCGGCCCGGCGTCGGGGCTGGCGCCCCACCTCGATCTGGTTGCCCCTGACCTCCGGGTCGGGCCGATGCTGGCGCTGGCCGTGCCCCTGTTCATCGTCACGATGGCCTCACAGAACCTCACCGGGATGGCCGTGTTGACCAGCTTCGGCTTCAAGCCGCCCTGGCGCACGGCGGTGACCTCCACCGGCGTGGCCACCGTGATCGCCGCGCCGTTCGGTGGCCACGCGCTGAACTTGGCGGCCATCACCGCCGCGCTGGTGGCCGGACCGGAGGCACATCCGGAGCCGGGGCGGCGGTGGGTCGCCGCCACCGCGAACGGCGTGACCTGCATGGTCTTCGGGCTCAGCGCCGCGGCGGCGAGCGCCTTCCTGGCGGCGGCACCGCCCGAGGTCCTGGCCACGGTCGCGGGCCTGGCCCTGCTGGCGGCGCTCGGCCCCGCTCTGGCCACCGCGCTGGCGGAGCCGAGGGAACGCGAGGCCGCACTCCTCACGTTCGTGGTCAGCGCATCCGGCGTGACGCTGCTCAGCGTGACCGCGGCTGCATGGGGCCTGGCGGCGGGGCTGCTCCTATTGGGCGCGCAGCGCTACTCCAGAACGAAATAATCGCGATGGACCGCTTCTTCCGCCGGGCGCCCGAACATCTCGCGCACGGTCTCGGACTTCAGGCCGCGGGCGCGCTCGAGCTCGGACGAGGAGTAGTTCACGATCCCCTTCCCGATCGGCCGGTCGCCATCGCCCGCGGCGCGCACCTCGACCGCGTCGCCGGCGTCGAAGTCGCCGGCCACGCCCACGATGCCCACCGGCAGCAGGCTGGTGCCGCGCTCGGTCAGCGCCCGGGCGGCGCCCTCGTCGACCGAGATCACGCCCTGCACCGGCTTGGCGTACTTGAGCCAGAGCTTGAACGAGGACACGCGCTCGGCCCGCGGGTGGAAGCGCGTGCCGGCGGGTTGGCCGGCCAGCGCCGACCGCACCTGGGCCGCGTCGGTGCCGCGCGCGATCGTGGCCGGGATCCCGGCCGCGGTGGCCATCTCGGCCGCCACCACCTTCGAGCGCATCCCGCCCGAGCCCAGCGGCGAAGCGGAGAAGCCGATGTCCAGCGCCTCCAGCTGCTCGAAGGAGGTCACGTCGGTCACGGGCTCGGCGGCCGGGTCCTTGGCCGGGTCGGCGGTGTAGAGCCCGTCGGTGTCGGTCAGCAGCACCAGCCGCTCGGCGCCCAGCAGGATGGCCACCTGCGCGGCCAGGAAGTCGTTGTCGCCGAAGGAGATCTCGTCGGTCGTGGTGGTGTCGTTCTCGTTGATGACCGGCACCACGCGCCAGTCCAACAGCTTCTTGAGGGTGTGGCGCGCGTTCACGTAGTGGCTGCGCGCCGACATGTCGAAGAACGTGAGCAGCACCTGCGCGCTGGGAACGTCGCGCTGGGCCAGCAGGCCCTCGTAGACCTGGTAGAGCGGGCCCTGGCCGACGGCGGAGGCGGCCTGGAGCTCGTCCATGGACGCGGGCCGAGCCGGCAGGTCCATGATCCGCATCCCGCGCGCGATCGCCCCCGAGGTGACCATGACCACCGAGTCGCCGGCGTTGTGGCGCGCCGCCACCTCCGCGCAGAGCGGGTCGATGACCTCGGTGCGGACCTCACCCCGCGCGTCGGCCACGATGCTCGAGCCCAGCTTGACCACCACGGTCGCCATCTCAGTTCGAGGCGCCGCTGGTGAGGCGGAAGTCGCCGTCCTCCTTGACCAGGCGGAAGACCTGCTGCTGGGTGCGGCCCCGGTGCTCGAGCTGGGCGGTCACGGTGGCCTTGTCGCCGTCGATGCTGGTCTTGACCACGCGGACCACCTTCAGCTCCGGCTGGCGGACCCGCTTGATCTGCGTCTCGCACTGGCTGATGGCACCGTCGCCCTTGGCCTGGGTCACCTGCTCCACGTACTCGCGGGTGGTCAGCTCCTTGCAGAAGCGCTCGCCGTCGCGTTCGTTGACGGCGGTCGCGAAGTCCCGCACCACCTGCTGTGCCTGGCCGCGGTCGTCCTCGCCGCCGCCACAGCCGGCCGCCAGTGCCAGTGCGCCCGCCAGGACGCAGACGATGATCGGTCGGGCGCTCATGGGCGCGTCAGCGTAGCGGCGCGCCGGGATCGAGCTCGAACACCACGCCCGCGATCTCGACGTCGTCGCCCGGCGTGAAGCCGGCCGCCGCGAGCGCGCGCAGCACCCCCATCGAGCGCAACCGGTCTTCGAGGTAGCGCAACGCCTCGTCGTTCTCCAGGTCGTGGCGGGCGAACAGGCGCTCCACGCGTGCGCCCTCCACGCGATAGGCGCCGGTCGGGGTGCGCGTGACGTTCACCGTGTCATCGGCCGCAGGGCGGAACACGCGGTGGGTGGCGTCCACGTCGGTACGCACCTCGCCCAGCTCGACCTCGGGCGGCACCACACGCACGATGGTGTCGCGCAGCTCGGCCACGCCGTCACCGGTGGCGGCCGAGGTGGCCAGCACCCCCACCACCCGGTCGCCCAGCCGCCCGCGCCACTCCTCGACGGCCTGCTCGGCCACCTCCGGCTCGACCAGATCGGCCTTGGACAGGCACAGCAGCCGCGGCAGCTCCGCCAGGCCGTGGCCGTGATCGGCCAGCTCCGCCTCGACGGTGGCGTGGTTGGCCACCGGGTCGGAGCCGTCCAGGGGCGCCAGGTCCACCACGTGGATCAGAAGCCGGCAGCGCTCCACGTGGGCAAGGAACTCGTGTCCCAGTCCGGCCCCGTCGCTGGCGCCCTCGATCAACCCGGGGATGTCGGCCACCACCAGCTGGCGCTCGTCGGCCTCGATCGCCCCCAGCACCGGGTCGATGGTGGTGAACGGGTAGTCGGCCACCTTCGGGCGGGCAGCGGTCAGGCGGCCCAGCAGCGAGCTCTTGCCGGCATTGGGCAGGCCCACCAGGCCGGCGTCGGCCAGTAGCCGCAGGCTCAGCGTCAGCTTGCCCTCGTCGCCGGGCAGGCCGCGCTCGGCCATCCGCGGCGTCTGGCGTGTCGAGCGGGCGAACGCCTTGTTGCCGCGCCCGCCGCCACCGCCCTCGGCCACCACCGCGCGCTGGCCCGGCTCGACCAGGTCCCAGCGCACCCCGCGCTCGGCGTCCTCGGCCGACGTGCCGGGCGGCACCCGCACCTCCAGCGTGTCCGCGTCGGCGCCGTGGCGCTGGGAGCCCTCTCCGTGCCCGCCCCGGCCCGCGCGGAAGTGCCCGCCGCGGTGGAACTCGGCCAGGTCGCGCTTGGACGGGTCGCACACCAGCACGACCTCCCCCCCGCGGCCGCCGTCGCCCCCGTCGGGC
>DASQLM010000050.1:0-2229 GCA_035630015.1 Thermoleophilaceae bacterium
CACGAACTGCACCTCCGGCACGTGACACGCCGGTGATGTCGACAGCACGTACCTGACCGCGCCCGCCACGTCGCCGGGCTGGATCATCTGGTCCTTGGGCACCTGGCCCTCGATCCAGTCGGTCATGGCCGTGGCCACGAAGCCCGGGCACAGCGCCGTGGTCTGGATGCCGTCACCCGCGTGCTCCTTGTAGAGGGCCTGACTCAGCCCTACCACACCGGCCTTCGTGGCCGAATAGGCGCTCAGCCAGCCCTGGCCGTGCTTGCCGGCGATGGAGGCGGTGTTCACGATCAGCGCCTTGCCGTGCTCGGCGCCGGCCTCCTTGAGCAGCGGAATGGCGTCGCGGGTCAGCAGGTAGACCGCGCGCAGGTTCACGGCGATCTGCATGTCGACCTTCTTGGTCTCCGCCTCGGCGAACGGGCCACCGATGCCCACGCCCGCGTTGTTGACCAGCACGTCCAGACGGCCGAAGCGCTCCTTGTGGCGCTCCAGCAGCGACTGCAGGTCGGCCTCGTCGGCCATGTTGGCGGGCACGGCCTCCACGTCGAAGCCCTCGTCGCGCAACTCGGTGGCGGCGCCCTCGAGCTTCTCGGGCCGGCGCGCGGACAGCGTGATCCCGTAGCCCTCGGACCCCAGCATGCGGGCGATTGCCAGCCCGATCCCGCTCGATCCACCCGTCACCAGCGCGGCACGTTCCGACACCTGCTCCTCCTCCGTTTGACTGCGCGCGAGCCTATCTCCGCGCCGCCCGCAGCCGTCCCCTAGGGTTCGCGCGGTGCGCCGCCTGCTCTTCGTGATGCTGATGTTGATGCTGACCCTGGCCGCGTGCGGGGGCGACGACTCCGACGACGGCGCCGAGGCTCCTCCGCCTCCGGCCAAGGCCGCGGACTTCCCCAAGGGCGGCCAGAGCGTGGCCGCGCTGCGCAAGGAGGCCAGCGGCGCCGGACCGGTGCTGGCCCCCACGCAGAGCCAGCTGACGCCCGGCCAGAACCGCTACGGGTTCGCGCTGTTCGACCGCGCCCGGGCCCAGATCGCCGACGTGCCGGTGGCCCTGTACGTGGCGCCGGCCGGCGGCAAGACCAGCGGGCCGGTGGTGGCCAAGTGGGAGTCGCTGAAGGTGCCCGCCCAGTTCCAGAGCCAGTCGACCGCCGACGACCCCGACGCGGCCAAGGCCATCTACGCGGCGCAGCTGAAGTTCCCGAAGGCCGGCCGCTACCAGGTGGTGGCGGTGGCCAAGCTGGACGGCCGTCTGGTCAGCTCCGCGGTCCAGGCCGACGTGACGGCGAATGGCAAGGTCCCCGCGGTGGGCGACCCGGCGCCGAAGATCGACACCCCGACGGTGGCATCGGCCGGAGGCGACGTGAAGAAGATCGACACCCGGCTACCGCCCTCGAGCCTGCACGCCGAGAACTTCCGCGACGTGGTCGGCAAGAAGCCCGTGGTGCTGCTGTTCGCCACACCCGCCCTGTGCCAGACGCGGGTCTGTGGCCCGGTCGTGGACGTGGCTGAGCAGGTCAAGGCCAAGCGCGGCAAGGACGTGGAGTTCATCCAGATGGAGATCTTCAACGACAACCAGGTGGACAAGGGCTACCGCCCGCAGGTGCGTGCCTACAACCTGCCCACCGAGCCGTGGGTGTTCGCCATCGACAAGAACGGCAAGGTGGCCGCGCGGATCGAGGGGCCCTACAGCGCTGCAGAGCTCGAGCGCGCGGTCGACGCGGCGACGAAGTAGCGGCGTCCGCGCCTAATCGGCGCGGACCTCGAACCAGGTCAGCTCCACGGGCCCGAACGACGTGAGCACGGCGACGTCCACGGCGTCGCGGCCACGGCCGACCACGACCCGGCCCACGCGCTGGGTGTTGTTGCGGGCGTCGAAGGTGTGCCACTCGCCGTCCAGGTAGACCTCGAACCAGGCCGCGAAGTCCATCGGCTCCACCGGCGGCGGGGCGTCGATCAGCGGGATGTAGCCGCACACGTAGCGCGCTGGGATGTTCAGCGCCCGGCAGAAGGTGATGGCCACGTGGGCGAAGTCGCGGCACACGCCCTGGCCGGCGCGGTAGGCGTCGACGGCGGTGGTCCAGGGGTTCGACGCCCCCGCGACCCACTCGAGGTGGTTGTGCACGTAGTCGACGATGGCCTGGACCCGCTCCCAGCCCGGGGCGTGGTCGCCGAAGCGCTGCCAGGCCTCGTTGCCCAGCTCGTCGGGCAGGCAGAAGCGGCTGGGCATCA
>DASQLM010000051.1:0-16078 GCA_035630015.1 Thermoleophilaceae bacterium
CGCAGCGCCATCTCCTCGGCGCGGGTGCCCGAGCAGGTGACCCGGCGCACCCGGCCGGCCAGCAGCTCGAAGTCGGCGTCCCAGATCCAGGACACGTCGCGGCCGTCGGCGATCCGGTCGTTCAGCGCCAGCCACAGGTCCACCTGGCCGTCCTCGAGGGTCAGCGTGCGCAGCACCTCGTTGGCCCCGGCCGGGTTCTTGACCAGCAGGATCGACACCGGGCGTCCCTCCACGGCGATCGTCTCCACGCGGCCGAAGGCGCCGCCGAAGCCCTCGAGCGCGGGCCCGATCGTGGCCAGCGGCGCGCCGAGCTCCAGGGCCAGCGCCACGGCGCCGACGGCGTTGTAGACGTTGTAGAGGCCGGGGAGGCGCAGCGTCAGGTCCAGCACGCCCTGGGGGGTCGAGAGCTCGATCCGGGCGCCCTTCATGCCCTGCAGCTCCACGCTGGTCGCCTCGACGGCGGGCGCGGGACGCTCGCGCCCGCAGTTGGGACACCGGTAGTGGCCGATGTGCCCCATGAACACCGCCTCGTAGACGTACGGGGTGCCGCAGTTGCGGCAGTGCTTGGAGTCGGCGGCGTGCTGGAGCTCGGGCAGGGCCTGCGAGCGGTCGCCCACGCCGAAGTAGACGGCGCCGTCGTGTCCGCGGCCCAGGTCGGCCACCAGTGGGTCGTCGGCGTTCAGCACGAACCGGACCGACCGGCCGGGCGCGGCCGCCTCGGCCGCCACCAGCTCTGCCCAGCGGTCGGCCAGCGTCTCCAGCTCGCCGTAGCGGTCCAGCTGGTCGCGGAAGAGGTTCGACAGCAGGTAGGCGCGCGGGCGCACCGCCTCGGCCACGGTGGGCAACCAGGCCTCGTCGACCTCGAACAGGCCGGTCTGGCCGCGGCCGCCACGCGCGTCCAGCAGCGCGGTTGCCACGCCCCAGCCCATGTTCGATCCGGCGCGGTTGTGCACCAGCGCGCGCCCGTCCGCCTCCAGGATGGCCGCCACCATCGCGGCGGTCGTGGTCTTGCCGTTGGTGGCGGAGATCAGCACCGAGCCGTCGTCGAGCTCCTCCGACATCTCGCGCATGGCATCGGGGTCGGCGCGCAGCAGCAGCCGGCCGGGCAGCGTGGTGCCGCCGCCGCGGCCGAGGCGGCGGGACAGCGAGCGGACGGTGCGGGCGGCGCCGCGCGTCAGGCTGGGGCTCACGCGGGACCGACCACCCGCAGGCAGCGCTGGTCGACGGTCATCGTGACCGGCACGTCGGCGATCGGGTCGCCGTCGGCGTAGACGCGGAAGCGCCGCTCGGCCTCGACCGTGATCTCGGCGCCGCGGTGCGTGAACACGCTGGGCTCGTTCAGGTGGTTGCCACGGAACACCTTGGGCAGGTTGGCCAGGAAGCGCAGGCGCGAGACCTCCCTGATGGCCACGACGTCCAGCAGCCCGTCATCCAGCTCAGCGTCGGGGGCGATGTACATCCCGCCGCCGTACGCCTTCGAGTTGGCCACGGCCACCGAGTAGCCGCGGAGCTCGTGGCGCTCACCGTCGACCGTCACGGTGAACGAGGCGCACTTCCACGACGCGAGCGCCCGCAGCGCGGAGTACAGGTAGACCATGTTGCCGCGGATCACCCGCGACTCGTTGGCGATCCGGTTGGCGTCGGAGTCGAAGCCCAGGCTGGCGATGCCCAGATAGGCCTCCCCGCCGGCCTCGGCCACGTCGATCATCCGCTCGGTGCCCTGGACCGCAATCCGCGCGGCCACCAGCGGGTCCTCGGGCACGCCGAGCACGCGGGCGAAGTCGTTGCCGCGCCCCGCGGGGATCACGGCCAGCGCGCCGTCGGTGTGGCGCAGGGCCGCGGCAAGCGGCCGCAACAGCCCGTCACCGCCGACGGAGACCACGGTCTTGCCCTCCCGGCCCGCCTCCGCGGCCAGCTCGCGGGCGTGTCCCGCGTCCAGCGTCTGCACGGTGGAGAAGTCCGCGCCCAGCCGGCGCAGCTCGGTCTCGACCTCGGGCAGGCGGCGCACGGCGCGCCCGCCGGCGGCCGTCGGATTGCAGAGGACCAGCAGCCGTCGGATGTGCGCCAGTTTAGGACGGGGAGGGGGCGAGACCCGGTGTCCCCGGGGCTTGACCGGTCACGACCGGCAACCGGGGAGGCACAGGATGATCGAGCCACACAGGGCATGGTGGGCGCGGCCGCGCAAGCTGCTGGCCATGGAGCGACCGGGGGGAGGGGGACGCAGCCACCGGCCCGAGCGCCGCGAGGGTGAGATCGCCTGGCTCGCCGCGCGGCGGGTGCGGACGGTGATCAGCACGATGGCCACGCGCCACAACCTGCCCGCGTACGAGGCGGCGGGGCTGCAGTGGCACCACGTGCCGGTGCCGGTCACCGCCGACGGCGCCGCCGCGCTGGAGGAGATCCTGGGGCTGCTCCGGGCCGAGCTGCGCGCATCCGGCGCGGTCGCGGTCCACGGCAACCGGCACACCGACTTCGTGGCCGCGGTCTGCGCCGCCCACCTGCACGAGCACCGCGGCGTCGAGCCGGCCGAAGGCCTGGTGGCGGCCGCCGCCGCGGGGCTGATGGTCACGCCCGAGTCGTGCCGGCTTGTGGGCGTCGACTACGAGGCGGTCACGCCGACCAGCTCGGCCAGCGTCTCGGCGGTGGCCACCGGCTGAGGCGCGTCGGCGGCCGCCTCGCCCGTCCCCGCGCCGCTCATCACCAGGGCGGCGTCCAGGCCAGCCGCGGTGGCCGCGGCCACGTCGCTGTCCAGCCGGTCGCCCACCACCAGCGTGCGACCCTCACCGAGCCGGTCCAGCGCGGCCAGCATCAGCTGGGCCTCGGGCTTGCCGACGATCGCGGCGGTCTGTCCCGACGCCACCTCGACGGCCGCCAGCAGGGAGCCCGTGCCCGGCCAGGGCCCGTCGGGCGTCGGCAGCGTGGGGTCGCGGGCCGTGGCCACCAGGTCGCCACAGTGGCGCGCGGCCAGCGCCGCGTCGCGCAGGAGCGCGTAGTCGAACCGGTCGGTGCCGCCAACCACCACCACGTCGGCCGCGACGCCGGCGTCGGGGGCGCCGTTGACCACCGTGAGGCCGGCGTCGGAGACGTGGCGGTGCAGGACGTCGGTTCCGATCACGTACGCCGCCCGGCCCGTGCGCGTCTCCGCCAGGAGGTGCTGCAACGCGCCCCCGACCGTGACCACGTCGGCCAGCGACGCCTGCACCCCGATGGCCCACAGGCTCTGTACCTGCTCCTCGCCCGAGTGCCAGGAGTTGTTGGTGGCGAAGGCCACCCGTTTGCCCGCGGCGCGCAGGGCCGCGATGGCCTCGGGCGAGCCCGGCACGGCGGTGTCGCCCACCCGCACGCACCCGTCCAGATCCAGGATCAGCTGGTCGTAGGCGTCGAGCAGGGGGGAGAGGGCGGGCACGGGGTCAGCACAACCTAGGGCGCGGGAACGGGCCTGGCTACTCTGCGCTCCGTGCGACGAGTGCTTCTCCTCGGGCTGGCCGCGGCGCTGGTCCTCACCGGCTGCGGCGGCGACGACGACGCCGGCTCGACCGGCGGTGGCTCGACGCGGGCCGACACCACCACGACCACGGGAGCCGACGCGGCCGCGGGCGGCTGTCGCCGGGCCGAGGCGCCCAAGCCTCGTCCCGAGGGGACCCAGAAGCGCCCGCCGGCCGCGGGCCTGGCGCCCGGCAAGCGCTACGACGTCACGTTCTGGACCAACTGCGGGGCGTTCACCGTGCGGGTGGACCAGAAGGCGGCACCGGCCACCGCGGCATCGTTCGTCGCGCTGGCCCGCACGGGGTTCTTCGACCGGACGGCGTTCCACCGGATCGTCCCCGGGTTCGTGATCCAGGGCGGCGACCCGACCGGCTCGGGCCAGGGCGGACCGGGCTACACGACCACCGACAAGCCTCCGTCCGACACCGTCTACGAGCGCGGCATGGTGGCCATGGCCAAGACCGCCGCGGAGCCCGCGGGCAGCGCCGGCAGCCAGTTCTTCGTGGTCACCGGGCAGGCGCCGGACCTGGCGCCCGAATACGCCACGCTCGGCCGGGTGTCCAAGGGCCTCTCGGTGGTCGAGCGGATCGGGCAGCTGGGGGACCCGTCCAGCGGTGGCTCCGGCACGCCGCTGGAGCCGGTGGTGATCCGCGCGACGAAGGTCTCGGGCGGCTAGCCCGAGCGTTGCGCGGCGGCGCGGGCCTGGCGCCTGCGGCCGAGGAGCGTGAGCACGCCGAGCGCGGCGACCACGATGATCAACCCGCCGAGCACGCCGCCGAGGGTGCCGACGCCGCCGAAGGGCAGCGCCACCAGCTTGGCCAGGCCGAAGCCCACGGCCAGCAGCACGACCACGGCGGTGACCAGGATCGCGATGCCGCGTACGCGCGTAAGCGCGCCGGCGCCCGGGGGCGGGGCGATCAGGCCCATGATCCGCAGCAGGAACAGCTGGCGGTTGGACGGCGCCTCCTGACCCAGCTTCTCGACCGCGGCCTTGAGGTCGTCCGGGCGCCTCTCGGCCAGCGCCATCGACGCCTGCATCATCTGACGCAGCGCCGGGCGCTCCTGCGGGTGGCAACCGGCGAGGGCCTCGTTGAAGTAGGCCCGCGCGGCCTTCGCGTCGTACTTCTCGGCAGCCCGCGCGCCCAGCAGCGCCTTGGCCGCCACGCGGTGCTTCGACTCGCTCTTGAGCTGCTCGTCCGTTCGGCTCTCCAGCAGGGGAATCGCCTGGAGCGCGCCCGCCTGCATCTGCATCTTCATCTGCCTCTGCTTGGCCACGGCCGCCAGTCTGGCAGACCATAGGATCCAGGCGTGTCCAGCGAGCAGGCGTTCTACGTGCCCGAGGGCGAGGGCTACCGGGCCACCGAGCTCACGCGCGGCCCGTGGGATCCCGGGAGCCAGCACGCGGGGCCGCCGTGCGCGCTGCTGGGGCGCGAGCTCGACCGCGCGGGGGCGCTGGAAACGGGCCGGCTGACCCGCGCCACGTTCGAGATCCTGGGCCCGGTTCCCATCGCGCAGCTGGCCGTGACCGCGGAGGTCGTGCGCCCCGGCCGCAGCGTGGAGCTGGTGGAGGGCACGATGTCCCACGAGGGCCGGCCGATCATGCGTGCGCGCGCCTGGCGGATGCGCACCACCGAGCCGATGGTCTTCGAGGCGGCCACCCCGGAGCCCGCCGCGGTGCCGGGCCCGGAGGAGGGGAGGGAGGTCCCGTTCTTTCCCACGGGTTCCGACGTCGGCTACCACAGCGCGATGGAGGTCCGGTTCGTCCACGGCGCCTTCACCGAGCCCGGGCCGGCGCTGGCCTGGATGCGCATGCGCGTGCCGCTGGTGGCGGGCGAGGAGCCCGAGCCGCTGCACCGGGTGCTCGTGGCCGCCGACTCGGGCAACGGCGTCAGCTCGCCGCTGCACTACCGCGAGTGGATGTTCATCAACGCCGACGTGTCCGTGACGCTGCGCCGGCCGCCCGACGGGCACTGGGTCGGCCTCGAGGCGTCCACCTACCCCGAGCCCGACGGGGTGGGCATGTCGGACACGATGCTCCGCGACGAGCGCGGCATGCTCGGGCGAGCCACCCAGAGCCTCTTCGTGGGCCCTCAGAACTAGCACCCCTGCTAGTGGCGCGATGCCGGGACCAGACCTACCTTGGCCCCATGCTCTCTCGATCTCTGGCAGGCGGGGTCGTACTGCTCGCCGCTCTCACGCTGGTGCCTGCTTCGGCCAGCGCCCTCTCGCTGACCCGCGGCGACAACCTGAGCCGCCCGTCGGACGCCGGGTTTGGCTGTGAGACGCGCTGGACGCCCGGTTATCCGCCGGACTTCACCTACCAGCCGTTCGTGACCGGACCCAGCACCTGCACGATGTGGTCGCTGGGGAGCGAGTTCGCCACGCCGGCCGGAACGATCACGAAGGTGCGGGTCAGGTCGGGCCCCAACCCGGCCCCGCTGCGGGTGATCATCATCCGCGCCCTCTACCAGACCAACCCGAACAACCCCAACGAGATCACCGACCAGCAGTGCTGCACGGGCGTCGTCGAGGGTCCTGTGTTCCAGCCCACCCCGAACGCGGTCACCGAGAGCGTGGTGAACCTGCCGGTGCAGGTCGTCAAGGCCCAGGGCCGGCTCTCGGGCTGGAGCGACGGCGTCGCGGTCAGCGGCGTCGGGCCGGGCCAGATGCCGCTGGCCTCGACCGGCCCGCACACCTCCGACGCGGCCACGACGGCCGCTACGCCAAAGGTTGAGTTCTCCTATCCCAAGAACGCGCCGGGGACGAGCAGCGGGGGCTCGTGGCAGTACCCCAACTACCAGCCGCTGATCCAGTTCGACTGGCAGAGTTGCCCGGCAGGGGCGAGCGCGAGGGCGAGCCAGGCGTGCAAGCCGGTGGCGCCGGTGACGCCCAAGAACCCGAAGGGCAGGGCCATGGCCTCGATCTCCGGCAAGTCCCTGCGGATGCGCAAGGGCAAGGTCAGCGTGAAGGTCAAGTGCTCGACGCTGACCAAGGCACGCTGCAAGGGCAAGGTCCGGCTCTACACCCGGCCCAAGAAGGGCAAGGCCAAGCTGCTGGCCGGCAAGTCGGTGAACCTGGCCGACGGCAAGTCCAAGCGGTACTCGCTCAAGCTGGGGCGCAAGGCCCGCAAGCGGGTCAAGAAGAAGAGCAACAAGGTCCAGGTGCGAGTGGGCCTGGGCAAGACGCTCGGCACGGTCACGAAGAACATGACCCTCAAGCGCTAGGACCCGGGGCCGCTGGGGTCCAGCCGGGCCTGCTCGAGGTCGAGGTCGCGCTCGATCGTGCGGCGCACCTCGTCGGTGATCGCGCCCTCGTCGCGGAGGGCGCGTAGCCGCACCCGCTGGGCGCGGATGACCTCGTTCATGACGCGCCGGTAGCCGTCGGCGCGGGCCTCGTAGTCGGTCTCGTCCTCGTGGTCCTCGCGGCCACGCACCTGCGAGCGGAAGCGGCGCTGGCGGTACTCGTAGAGGTTGCGCACACGGTCGGCGGTGCCGTCGTTCACCCACTCCTCGCCGGCGATCTGCTCGATCCGGTCCGTGGCCGCGAAGGCGATCTCCAGCCGCGCGTTCAGCTCCTCGTCCATGTCCCGCGTGTCGTCCTCGATCCCCACCGCCTTGATCACGGCGGGGAACAGCAGGCCCTGGCCGACCAGCGTGGCCAGGATCACGCAGAAGGCCAGGAAGATGATCAGGTCGCGCTCGGGGAAGGCGCCGCCGCCGTCCACGGTCAGCGGGATGGCCAGCGCGGCGGCCAGGGACACCGAGCCGCGCATGCTCGACCAGGCCACCAGCGTGGTCTCGCTGGCCGGCTGGTGGTCGTGCTCGCCGGCCTCCCCGGCCAGGCGCCCGCGCACCCGGCGAGGCAGGTAGGTGAAGCCGAACACCCACACGATCCGGACCACGATCACGGTGGCCGAGATCAGCGCCCCGTACGCCACCAGCTCACCCGTGGAGCGGCCGGTCAGGTTGTCCATCACGGTCGGCAGCTGGAGGCCGATCAGGATGAACAGGAACGCGTTGAGCAGGAACTGCAGCACCTCCCAGATGGCGAACAGCTGCAGGCGGGTGCTGTGGTCGGTCAGCTCGGACGACTGCCAGCCCAGCCACACGCCAACGGTCACCGCCGCGATCACGCCGGAGGCCCCGATCTCCTCGGCCGGCAGGTAAGCGGCGTACGCGGTCAGCAGCGAGATGGTGATGTCCGTCAGCGGATCGTCGATCCGCCGCCGCACGGCGGCGATCACGATGCCCACGACCACGCCGATGGCGATGCCCCCGACGCCGGTGAACACGAACTCCGGGCCGGCCTCCAGCAGCGAGAAGCTGCCGGTGACCACCGCGGCTACCGCGAACTTGTAGGCCACCAGCGCGGTCCAGTCGTTGGTCAGGTTCTCGCCCTGGACGATCGTGATAACGCGCCGGGGCACGTTCAGGCGCCGCAGGATCTCGGCGGGGGCGACCGCGTCCGCCGGCGAGACCACGGCGCCGAGGACGAACGCCGCCGCCCACGGCAGGCCGATGACCTCGTGCCCGATCACGGCGACGATGGCCATGGTCCCGGCCACCAGGCCCACCGCCAGGCCCGTGATCGGCCGCAGGTTCGCCCGCAGCTCGCGCAGGTTGGCGAAGAAGGCCGCGCTGTAGAGCAGCGGCGGCAGGAAGATCAGCAGGACCAGGTCGGGGTCCAGCGTCACGTTAGGCACCTGCGGCAGCGCGCCGAGAGCCAGCCCGCCGATGGTCAGCGGGATGGGGTAGGGGACGCGGATCAGCCGCGCCACCACGGCCAGCCCCGCCACGGCCAGGAGCAGGCCCAGGATCACCAACTCTGTGTGTGCCACGCCCTGAAGCTAGAGATCGGCCCGAACGACCGGCCGGCGCTCAGTCCAGGACTGCCGCCGCGCCGGCCGTGGCGCGGGTGAGCTTGTCCAGCGAGCGGCGCAGCAGCCGTGATACGTGCATCTGGGAAATCCCGACCCGGTCGGCGATCTCCGTCTGGGTCATGTCCTCGACGAACCGCAGCCGCAGGATCTCGCGCTCGCGCACGGGCAACGCGCGTACGGCGGGGGCCACGCTGGGTCGCAGCTCGGCCATCCCGTAGCCGGGGTCCTCGCAGCCCAGGTGGTGCACCAGCGCGTGGTCGTCGTCGTCCTCGCTGCCGGGCTGGGGCGAGTCCAGGCTCATGGGCGTGTAGGCGCTGGCGGCGTCCATGGCCTCCAGCACGTCCTCCAGCGACAGGCGGGTGAAGCGGGCCACGTCTCGTGGCGTGGGCGACCGGCCGAGGTCCGTGGACAGGTGGTCGACCGCGTCGCCGATGCTCATGGCGCGCTCCTGCAGGTCGCGCGGCACGCGCATCGCCCAGCCCTTGTCGCGGAAGTGGCGCTTGAGCTCGCCGGTGATGGTGGGGACCGCGAAGCGCGGGAACGGGCCGGCCTCGGGGTCGTAGCGGTCGATGGCCTTGATCAGGCCCAGGCAGGCGACCTGCACGAGATCGTCCAGGGCCTCGCCGGAGTGGCGGTAGCGGGCGGCCAGGCGGCGGGCCAGCGGCATGTGGTGCTCGATCAGGCGATCGCGCGCACCGGGCTGGCCGTGGGACAGGTTCGCCATCAACTGCGCCTCCGCTGAGGGATGGCGACTGTGGGCGGGGTCGTATGCCAGAGCGGCTCCGGGGGCATCGGAGTGCATATGTCTGATCTATCCCCACCGCCGGCTCGTGCTAACCGTGACGTGCATGTTCCCCCGACATTTGGGGGGTGTCGGGGAGTTCTAAGCTGCGTGACGTGGCGCTGCACCGCGAAACCGAGGGCTCGGGCCCGCTACGGCCCGAACCGGTCGAGCGGCTGACCGAGCACCACGAGCTGCGCCGCGCGCACTCGTCCCGGCAGGTGGCCACCGGAACGCTGGCGTGCCCGTCCTGCGACGCGCCGGCCGCCATCGGGCCGGCGCCGATGGCACTGGCGGACGACCTGGTGTGCGGCTTCTGCTCACACCGCGGCACGGTGCGTGACTACGTCTCCCTCGGCCGGCCCACTCGGCCGACTCGGGTGGTGGTGCGTATCAGGGGCTGATCGCCGAAAACGCGCTTCGGGTTTCCATAACGCACATTATGAGGCGTTGGAACCGGCTAGAGGTGGGCCAGGACGTTGACCACCGTCCCACCGGGGTCCTCGACGAAGAAGCGGCGGACGCCCCAGGGCTCCGTGCGCAGGGCGTAGACGATCCGCAGGCCTGCGTCCACGGCGGCGGCGTGCGCGGCGTCGACCGCGTCCGGATCGCCGAGGTCCACGCCGAAGCGCGGCGGAGTGTCCTCGAAGCCCTCCGGCAGCACCAGTACCTGCGCCGTGCGGTTCTCCGGGGCCGTCAGGCCCGGTACCGGGTCCTCCATCGACAGCTCGAAGCCCAGCACGTCGGTGTAGAAGGCCGTGGAGGCCCCGAGGTCGGCCGCGCCGTCGGCGTAGGCCACGACCCGGCGCGGGCCGGCCATCAGGCGAACCCGTGTCGCGCCAGCGGCTCCACCAGCTCGCGCTCTTCGTAGGACAGGTGCGAGACCATCGCGTCGGTCAGGGCGTCCACGCTTGCCTGCACGTCCTCGATCCCCTCGGAGGACACGAGGCCGACGATAGCCGCGTCGATGCGCTCCAGCAGGTCGGCGATGACCTCGTGCTCCTCCTGCAGGCGGTCGATCACGGCGGTCAGTCCCGGGTCGCGGCTGCGCAGGTGCGGGAACACGCTCTGGTCCTCGAGCGTGTGGTGGCCGGTTACCACACGGCAATACGACATGCAGTAGACGCCCAGCGTCCAGTTGTTCTGGCGGATCGTCATCCGGTTCAGGAACGAGCGCACGGTCGTCGGGTCCACGCTGCCGGCAGCGAGCTGGGTGACCATCTGGCGCAGGCGATCCAGCTCGGCACGCAGGCCGTCGTGGACGTCGATCAGATGCCGGCCCGCGGCCTGCTGGTCGGGGGTGTAGCGGGCGTCGGGGCTCGGCGACGGCCCCTCGGGGCGGGTCGACTCGTCCCAGACCGGCTCGGCGGCCACCCGGGTGCCGTCGTCCTCGGTGGGCGTCACCGCGAACGGCGTGGCACCGCTCCCGGTCGCGACCGGCGCCGGCGGAGCGGCCTCCTCCCCGGCGGCATGGCGTCCCCGCTCGCGGTCCACCAGCTCCCGGACCGCGGGCGCCACCTCGTCGGCGAAGCGGCGCAGCGTCGCGTCGTCTTGCACGGACAGGATGTAGGTGCTCATCCCCTGCTCCATCGTCAGCTCGGTCAGCTGCTCGGCCCAGGCGGCGGGGCTGCCCTCCAGGAATCCCGCTCCCCCACCGAAGCCGCCGTTCACGTTGTAGAGCCGGCGGATCTGGCTTGGGTGGCGCCCGGCCTCATGTGCCGCCTCGTCGATGCGCTCGTTCAGCTCGCCGAGCGCAGGCCGGTCGGCGTAGCCCATCGACGGGATCCAGCCGTCGGCGCGGGCGCCGGTCAGGGCCAGCATCCGGGGCTTGTAGGCGCCCAGCCAGATCTCGACGTCGTGCACCGGTGGCGGGCCGGGGTGCGCGCCCGTGAGCGAGTAGTGCTCGCCCTCGACCGTGGCCGACCGCTCGCCCGACCACATGGCGCGGATCACGTCCAGTGCCTCGGTCAGCGCGTCCACGCCCTGCCCGGGCGTCAGCTTGCGGCCGCCCAGCGCGGCGATCCCGTCCCAGAAGGCCCCCGACCCCAGGCCCAGTTGCGCCCGCCCGCCGCTGAGGATGTCGAGGGTGGCCACGCTCTTGGCCAGCACCGCCGGCTGACGCAGCGGCAGGTTGGCCACGTTGGGCGCCAGCTGCACGTTGCTGGTCTGGGCCGCCACGTGGCTGAGCAGCGTCCAGGTATCCATGAACCGGGCCTGGTAGGGGTGGTCCTGGAAGCTCAGGATGTCCAGGCCGAGCGTGTCGGCCAGCTGGGACAAGGCCAGGACCTGCCCGGCGTCCGCGGCGGTGGGCGTGATGAACACGCCGAACTGGAGGGTCTGGCCGTAGTCGGGCACCGGGACCGAGACTAATAGCGTGTGCGGGCATGCCCGACGTGCTGCGCCCGCTGTTCGACCAGGTGGTGATCAAGGAGCTCGATCCCGACCGCCTGCGCAAGTCCGGCCTGCTGGTCCCCCAGGGCAGCAGCGAGATGCCGCCCAACGAGGGGATCGTGCTGGCCGTGGGCGACGGGCCGCCGGACGTGCCCGACTTCAAGATG
Organism: Thermoleophilaceae bacterium; assembly: GCA_035630015.1. Taxonomy (GTDB): domain Bacteria; phylum Actinomycetota; class Thermoleophilia; order Solirubrobacterales; family Thermoleophilaceae; genus JAAYBF01. Next base: position 11,705 of record DASQLM010000051.1, read on the forward strand.
CCCGTGGCGCCCGGCGACCACGTGGTGTTCCCCCGCTCGGCCGGGGTGTGGGTCGAGGTCGAGGACGAGCGGCTGCTGGTGTGCCGCGTGCGCGAGATCCTGGGCGTGATTGAGTCCGCCCCGGCGCGCGACGCCGCCGAGCGCGGCTAGGCCGCAACCGGCGGCTTTCGCCGCGCCATCGCCGCGCCGGCCAGGCACAACACGCCGCCCAGCAGCGCCAGCGCGGGCGGCGTCTCGCCCAGGATCGCCCAGCCCATCAAGATCGCCAGCGGCGGCACCAGATAGGTGGTCGAGCCCATCCGGCCCGCGGTGCTGCGCGTCAGCGCGTAGGCCCAGGTGGTGAAGGCGATGGCGGTCGGGAACACGCCCAGGTAGATCGTCCAGGCGATCGAGCCGCCAGAGGCGTGGCCGGCCTCCTCGATCAGCTTGGGCGTGAACGGCAGGCAGACCACGGCGCCGACCGTGCAGGCCGCCCAGGTGACCGCCAGCGCCGAGCTGCGCGACAGCAGCGGCTTCTGGGCCACCACGCCGCCGGCATAGGTCACGGCGGCGACCAGGCACAGGACGGTGCCCGTGCTGGCCGTCAGGCCGTCCTGCGAGGTGGCCAGCCCGATCACCACCACGCCGGCGAAGGCCACCGCCATGCCCCGCAGCAGCGTGCGCGGGAAGCCCTCCTTCAGCAGCCAGCCGGCCAGCAGCGCGATCAGGATCGGGCCGACGTTGACCAGCATGGCCGCGGTGCCGGCGTCCACGCGCCGCTCGGCCTCGTTCAGCGCCACGTTGTAGATGCCGAACCACAGCACCCCGCAGGCCAGCACCAGGCCGAGGTCGCGCCGCGCCGGCAGCTTCTCGCTGCGCACCAGCACGATCACGCCGAGCACGACGCTGGCCACCACCAGCCGGCCCAGCGACAGCGCGCCGCCGGTCAGGTCCTCTCCCGCGGCGCGGATGCCCACGAACGCGCTGGCCCAGAGCACGACGGTGACCAGCGCGGCGCCCAGCGCCAGCAGCTCCTGGCGCCGGTCGGCCTGTTCGGCTTCGCTCAAGGCGGTCACGCTAGTGCAGCCGTCCGAGGGCTCGGCCGTGGCTCGGCGAGCGAGAACCGAGCACGGGCGTGGCCGGGAGCGGAGTCGATGCCAGGGCATCGGCGAGCGAGCGGGTGCGGCCGGGCGACGGTTCGCAGCCGCCGAACACGGTCGAGCGTGAGGAAGGGTGCAGTAGTAGCCTCGGCCGCGAGTGAGCGAGAGCGAGTACGACTACGTGATCGTCGGCGCGGGATCGGCCGGGTGCACCCTCGCGGCCCGGCTGACCGAGGATCCGGGCATCCGCGTCCTGCTGCTGGAGGCCGGCGGCAAGGACCGCAGCCCCAACATCAAGATCCCGGCGGCGTTCGGCAAGCAGTTCCACACCAAGCTCGACTGGGGCTTCTCGACCGTGCCCCAGCCCGGGTGCGCCGGACGCGAGCTGTACTCGCCCCGCGGGCGGTCGCTGGGCGGCTCGTCGTCCATGAACGCGATGCTCTACGTCCGCGGCCGGCCGATCGACTACGACCTGTGGGAGAGCGAGGGCGCCGCCGGCTGGGGCTGGCAGGACGTGGAGCCCTACTTCCGCCGCGCCGAGGACCACGCCGCCGGCGCAGACGAGATCCACGGCGCCGGGGGCCCGTTGCGCACGGCCAAGGTTCGCTCGCCACATGATCTGACCAACCAGTTCTACGCCGCGGCGGAGGCGGCGGGGATTCCGTACAACCGCGACTACAACGGCCCGGAGCAGGACGGTGTGAGCCCGGCGCAAGTGACCCAGCACGGCGGCAAGCGCTGGAGCGCAGCGGACGCCTACCTCAAGCCCAACATCAAACGTCCCAACCTGACCGTGCGTACCCACGCGACCGTGCTCGGGCTCGAGCTGGACGGCGACCGCGTGACCGGCGTGAAGATCTCCGGGCGCCGAGGCAAGAGCGAAACCGTGCGCGCCGACCGCGACGTGGTCCTGTGCGCGGGCGCATACGGGTCGCCGCAGCTGATGATGCTCTCCGGCATCGGCCCCGCCGGCCATCTGTCCGACGTCGGCGTGGACGTGCGTCACGACCTCCCCGGCGTGGGCCAGAACCTGCACGACCACCCCTTCTGCGTCTGCATCTGGGACGCACACGACGGGCCCAGCCTGCTGGACGCGGAGAAGCCGCGGGCGATGCTGGAGTGGGTCCTGCGCAGGTCCGGGCCGCTGACGTCGCCCGTGGCCGAGGCGTTCGGCTTCGTCAAGACCCGTCCCGGCCTGCCCGCCGCCGACGTGCAGTTCCACATGGCCCCCGCCTACTACGTCGACCACGGCGCCAGCGTCTACGAGGGCCACGCGTGCACGATCGGGCCCGTGCTGGTCACGCCCAAGTCGCGCGGGCAGCTGACGCTGCGCTCCTCCGATCCGTCCGACCACCCGCTGATCGACCCCAACGCGCTCGGCGAGCCCGAGGACGTGGAGTCGATGCTGGCCGGGATGGAGCTGGCGCGCGAGATCGCGCACTCCGGCCCGTACGCGCAGAGCCTGGGCAAGGAGCTGTTCCCCGGCCCGGACGTGACCGACCGCCAGATGCTGGAGGACGACCTGCGCCAGCGCGTCGAGCTGATCTACCACCCGGTGGGCACCTGCCGGATCGGCCCTGCGGACGCCGGCGGCGTGGTCGATCCCGACCTGCGGGTGCACGGTCTCGAGGGCCTGCGCGTGGTGGACGCGTCGGTCATGCCGGTCGTGCCCGGAGGCAACACCAACGCACCCACGATCATGGTGGCCGAGAAGGCCGCCGACCACATCCTGGGCAAGGTGCCCACCGCGGCCTGAGCGATGGCGCGGGAGCCCGGGGACCGCTACGAGCCGTTTCCCGGGCTGACGAAGGTCCCGGGCTGGCTGTGGGCGCGGATGGGCCGGGGTGCCCGGATCGCGGCCGGCGTGGCGGCGGCCGTGCTCGTGGTTGGCGTGATCCTGCTGATCCCCGTGCTGGCCGACATCCGCCAGGACAACCGCGAGACCGAGCGGCGTGAGCGCGCGGCGGCGCTCGCCGCCGACATCAAGCGCGTGAACGCCATCCAGCGCCCGCGGACCGCGGTCGGACCACGGGACGATCCGCCCGCGGCGGTCGCGGTGCTGCGAGCCCGGATCCTGGCCGACTCCAACAGCCGCCGAGGCCTGAACAGGGCCCGCAGGGTGGAGTGCACCCTCGGCGCCAGGAGGGGGCAGGTCGGCCGCTACTCGTGTACCGCCGTCACGGCGCGCGTGATCAACGCCGACGGCGACAAGGCCTACGGCTTCACGGGCTACCCCTACCGGGCGGTGGTGCGGTTCCGCACCGGAGGGCTGACCTGGTGCAAGGTGGTTGGCCGCGCCGGCGAGGGCAGCCTGTACTCGCGCAACCCCACCCCCGTCCCCCGGGCCTGCACGGGCTGAGCTCCTCCTAGTCGGCGGGTCGCGTGGCGCGCCACACCCACGCGACGAAGGCCACCTGGATCGGCAGGCGCAGCCACAGCGCCCACTGCGGGACGTCGGGAAGCCCCTTGATGTCGTCGGGGTTGATTGCCATGTGCACGTTGGCCGGGAACACCGCCACCAGCGTCGCGATCAGCCACCAGCGGGCGAACGGGTGCAGCCGCGGGAACAGCGCCGCGATGGCCCCCGCCACCTCGGCCGCCCCGCTCAGGTAGACCAGCTCCCGGTGGGCGGGCAGGTACGGCGGCATGATCGCCTCGTACATGGCCGGGCGCACGAAGTGCAGCGTGCCGGTGAAGGTGAAGGTCGCCGCCAGGGCGCGTGCCGAGGGGCGGTTGGTCAGCGTGGGCATGTCGGAGGCCATGGCGGCGGCATGCTAGACCAGAGGCATGCCTTCCTCCGACAGTCCCGTCCTCCTGATCACCGGCGCCAGCAGCGGAATCGGCGCCGCCACCGCCCGCGCCGCGGCCGCCGACGGCTGGCGCGTGGTGCTTGCCGCCCGCTCCCAGGACAAGATCGACGACCTGGCCGCCGAGCTGGGCGACGGCACCGCGCTGGCGGTGCGCTGCGACGTGACCGAGTGGGACGACCAGCAGGCCGCCGTGGCCGCGGCGCTCGAGCAGTTCGGCCGCCTGGACGCGTTCTTCGCCAACGCCGGCTTCGGGGCCTCGCGCGGCTTCCTGGAGGAGAGCCCGGAGCACTGGCGCGCCATGGTCGACACCAACGTCTACGGCGCCGCGTTGTCCATCCGCGCCTCCCTGGGGCACTTCAAGAAGCAGGACGCGGGCCACTTCCTGGTCACGGGCTCGGTGGCCGGGCGCGTGCACCTGGCGGGATCGCTCTACTCGGCCACCAAGTGGGCGGTGCACGCCATGGCCGACGGCCTGCGCCAGGAGG
>DASQLM010000052.1:0-2501 GCA_035630015.1 Thermoleophilaceae bacterium
GAGCGCACCGACTGCAGGCCGGAGTCGCGGCCGTCCAGGAACACCGAGTTGGACGACAGGGCCAGCAGCTCGGGCAGGATCGGGCGCAGCCGGTCGCAGACGGCGACGGCCCGGTCGGGCCCGCGGACCCCCACGTGCACGTGCAGGCTGAAGGTGTTGTTGCGCCAGGCCACGTACTTCAGGCCTTCCTCGACCCGGTGGTAGTGGTCGGTGTCGATCACGCGCTGGTCCTGCCACGGGCTCCAGGGGTGCGTGGCCGTGGCCGACAGCATCGCTCCTTGGCGTGCGGCCAGGGCGAACAGGCGGGAGCGGTGCTCGCGCTGGCGGGCGATGGCGTCGGCCAGGTCGGCTCCGCGACCCGAGGTGATCTCGATCTCGGACTCGATCAGCTCGCCGGCCACCGACTCGGCCAGCAGCGGATCCGCCTGGGCCGCGTCGCGCAGCTCCACGAAGCGCGGGACCAGGTCCCGGGTCTCGGGGTCCAGGATGCCGAACTCCTCCTCGATACCGACGGTGAAGTCCTCGGAGGCGTCGAACACCTCCCGGGCTCGCGCCATGTCCAACATCTCAGGCCAGGTAGAAGTAGAGCGCGTAGAGCAGGTCCACGGCCGGCGAGGAGGCATGCACGGTGACCTCGGGCGGCACCTGGAGCAGGGCCTCGGAGTAGTTGAAGATGATCTTCACCCCGGCCCGCACCAGCTCGTCGGCCACCTGCTGGGCCGCGTCGGTGGGCACGGCGATGACGCCGACCACGATCTCCTCCTCCTGCACCACCAGTGCCAGCTCGGCGGCCGAGCGCACGGTCAGGTTCTCGCCAACCTGGGTCCCGATCTTCTCCGGATCGGTGTCGAACAGCGCCACGACCCGGAAGCCGTGGTCGGCAAAGATGCTCGATCCGGCGATGGCCTGGCCCAGGTGGCCGGCGCCGAACAGGGCGATGTTGTGCTGGCCGCTGGTCCGCAGGATCTTGCGGATCTGGGAGACCAGCGAGTCGACGTTGTAGCCCACCCCGCGCTTGCCGAACTTGCCGAAGCCGGACAGGTCGCGCCGGATCTGGGTGGAGTTCACGTGCGTGTAGTCGGCCAGCTCCTGGGACGAGATGGTGTCCTTGCCCATCTTCTTGGCCTGGGTCAGCACCTGGAGGTAGCGCGAGAGGCGGGCGGCTACGCCGATCGAGAGGCGCTCGCCCGGAGAGGGCACAGCGGCAGGGGCGCCCGCAATGGGCTCGCGGAAGCTCACGGCCCCACTCTACCGAGAGCCGAGCGCACCGAGCCCGCGTCGAAGCCCAGTTCCAGCACCTCGCGCCCGTCCACGGCCAGCACCGGCACGCGCGCGCCGTACTCACGGTTCAGCCCCGCATCCAGGGAAACGTCCAGTACCTCCAGCTCGAACCAGTCCTCGTCCTGGACCCGGCGCACCTCGGAATAGGCCTCCTCGCACAGGTGGCATCCGGCCTTGCCGTAGAAGGTCAGCTTCACGCGGCCAGCCTCGCGGCGGCGTCGAGATCCAGGTAGTCGGGGTAGGGCACGGGCGCGGTGAAGCGCGCCGCCGCGGCGATCATGGCCGCGTTGTCGGTGCAGAGCTCGCGGGCCGGAATCCAGACCTGCACGCCCAGCTCCGCCGCCCGCTCCTTCAGCGTGGCGCGCAGCTCGCTGTTGGCGGCCACCCCGCCGCCGATGGCCAGCCGCGCCGTCTTCTCGCGACCGACGGCCTGGGCGGTGCGGGCAACCAGTGCCGAGACGATCGCGCGCTGGTAGGAGGCGGCCAGATCGGCCCGGCGCTCGGCGGCCTGATCCTCGCCGAGGTCGCGGATGGCGTACAGCAGCGCGGTCTTGACGCCGCTGAAGCTGAAGTCGAGGCCGTCGCCGGGGGCCGAGCGGGGGAAGTCGAACGCGTCCGGGTCGCCCTCACGCGCCAGGCGGTCCAGCGCCGGGCCTCCCGGATAGCCCAGCCCCAGCAGGCGGGCGCCCTTGTCGAACGCTTCGCCGGCGGCGTCGTCCAGCGTCTGGCCCACCACCCGGTAGGAGCCGGGGTCGTCCACCCGCGCCAGGAACGTGTGGCCGCCGCTGGCCACCAGGCACAGGTAGGGGGCCGCGATCGGCTCGTCACCGAGGGTGCTGGCCACCACGTGGCCGTGCAGGTGGTCGACCGGGGTCAGGGGCAGGCCGCGGGCCGCGGCCAGCGCCTTGGCCGAGGACACCCCCACCAGCAGGGCACCGATCAGGCCGGGGCCGCGGGTCACGGCTACGTCATCGATGTCGTCCAGGGTCACGCCCGCCGCCTCCAGCGCGTCGGCGGTCACCGCGTCGATCAGCTCCAGGTGGTGGCGCGAGGCCACCTCGGGCACCACGCCTCCGTAACGCGCGTGCAGCAGGCCCTGGGACGAGATCACGTTCGAGGCGATCCGGCCGTCGGCCCCCACCACGGCGGCACAGGTGTCGTCGCAGCTGGTCTCCAGCGCCAGGATCACGCGCGGGCGGCACGCGCGGCGGCGGGGGCGT
>DASQLM010000053.1:0-6405 GCA_035630015.1 Thermoleophilaceae bacterium
CATCGCTTCTCACGACGCGGAGGAGCGGACCGCCTCGGGCCCGGGCACGGCGCTCTCCATCGAGGCCGTCGACAAGACCTTCCGCCTTCCTCACCAGCGCTACTCCACCCTCAAGGAGCGGCTGCTGCATCCCCGCGCGGCGCGCAGCGCCGATCGCCTGCACGCGCTGCGCGACGTCAGCTTCGACGTCCAGCAGGGCGAGTTCTTCGGCATCGTGGGCCGCAACGGCAGCGGCAAGAGCACGCTGCTGAAGTGCCTGGCCGGCATCTACCGGCTTGACGGCGGCAGCATCAGGATCGCCGGCCGCGTGTCGCCGTTCATCGAGCTTGGCGTGGGCTTCAACCAGGAGATGGCGGCGCGCGACAACATCATCCTGAACGGGGTGATGCTGGGCCTGAGCCCGCGCGAGGCGCGCGAGCGCGTGGAGGAGGTGATCGCGTTCGCCGAGCTCGAGGACTTCATCGACCTCAAGCTCAAGAACTACTCATCGGGCATGCAGGTGCGCCTGGCGTTCGCGGTCATGGTCCAGGTGGACGCCGACGTGCTGCTGATCGACGAGATCCTGGCCGTGGGCGACGCGTCCTTCCAGCAGAAGTGCTTCGACGTGTTCTTCCGCCTGCGCGACGAGGGCAAGACGATCGTGCTGGTCACGCACGACATGGCCGCGGTCGAGCGCTTCTGCCATCGCGCCGTCCTGCTGGAGGAGGGACGCGTGGTCACGCTGGGCGACCCCTCCGTGGTGGCCGACCGCTACATGGACCTGAATTTCGAGCCGGGCACGTCGGCCGATCCCACCGCCTTCGGCGGCCAGCGCGGCGGCGACGGCGGCGCCCGGGTGACCGACGCGTGGATCGAGGACGAGCACGGCCAGCGCACCGAGGCGCTGCCCCAGGGCGCGCGCTGCTCGTTCCACGCTCGCGTCCGGTTCGAGCGCGAGCTGCGCGACCCCGACTTCTCGGTGGCGTTCGTGAACGCCGAGCGCCAGAACGTGTTCGTGGCCAACTCCGCCACCGAGCGCGAGACCAGCGGCACATTCGCCGCCGGCGAGGAGGTGGTGTTCCGCGTGGCCTTCGACAACGCGCTGGCCCCGGGCCGCTACGCGCTGTCCACCCTGATCACCCGCCGCGGCGGCGGCGAGGCGCCGGTGGACCGGCTGGAGAACATCGCCACGATCGTGGTCACCGGCGCCCGTCCCGGGGGCGGCCTCGTGGACCTGGCGCACGACCTCACGATCGACCGGGGGCCGCGGTGAGCGCCACCTCCGACACGCTGCCGCTGAAGGAGATCCGCGGGCCGTCGGCCTTCGGAGCGGGCGAGCTGAACCGTTTCGTCGCGCTCACGTGGTCGCTGGCGCTGATGGAGTTCAAGGTGCGCTACTTCGGCTCGGCGCTGGGCTACCTGTGGCAGCTGGTGCGGCCGCTGATGCTGTTCGGCGTCCTGTACGTGGTGTTCACGGAGTTCGTGAAGTTCAACGAGGGCGTCAAGTACTTCCCGGCGGTGCTGCTGTCCTCGATCGTGCTCTACACCTACTTCTCGGATGCCACCAGCTCCGCGGTCACCTCGGTGCTGGACCGCGAGAACCTGGTGCGCAAGATCCAGTTCCCGCGGATCGTGGTGCCGCTGGCCACGGTGCTGACCTCGTTCTTCAACCTCATCACCAACCTGGGCGCGGTGGCCGTGTTCATCGTGGCCACCGGGGTGCAGCCCAACTGGACCTGGATCGGCTTCCCGTTCCTGCTGTTCCTGCTGGTGGCCCTGGCCGTGGGGGCATCGATGCTGGTGTCCGCGCTCTACGTGCGCTTCCGCGACGTGCAGCCCATCTGGGAGGTGGTGCTGCAGCTGCTGTTCTACGGCTCGCCGATCCTGTACGCGATCGAGGTCATACCCAGCGACACGGCGCGGGAGATCGTGATGTGCAACCCGATCGCGTGCATCCTCCAGCAGAGCCGCCACTGGCTGATCGACCCCAGCGCGCCAAGCGCCCCGCAGGCCATCGGCGGCTGGGACCTGATGCTGATCCCGATCGGCATCTCGGCGGTCGTCTGCCTGCTGGGCATCTACCTGTTCGCGCGCGAGGCGCCGCGGATCGCCGAGAACGTCTAGCCGGCGCGCTGCAGGAAGCCGGAGGGGTGGCAGGTCACCCCGTACAGCTCCAGGTCCCGGCGGACCGTGAACTCGCGCCCAGGCTCCGTCTCCAGCCACTCGCGGACCGCGGGCAGCACGCCCCGCGGCCAGTCGTCGAAGCGCAGCTCCTCGTCGTCCACGCAGCCGTCCTCGACCACCATGAAGCCGCCCGGCGGCACGAAGCCCGCGAATCCCTCCAGGGCTGCCCGGGTGGTGTCGTAGACGTGGGCGGTGTCCTCGATCACCAGGCACGAGGCGCCCTCGGGCACCAGCTCGCGGACGCGCGCGGGCAGGGCGGGATCGCATACGTCGCCCTGGATCAGCGTGATGCCGCGCCAGCCCGGGTCGGCGCGCTCGATGTTCGCCCGCGCCGCCTGGTCGTGCAGCTCGACGCCCAGCACCCGGCCGGCGCGGCCGGTGTAGTGCGCGATGGCGGCCAGCCGGTCGCGCAGCCACAGCGTGCTGCCGCCGTGCTGCACGCCCAGCTCGATGACCACGTCGGGCTTGGCCAGCCACAGCAGGTGCTCGTAGACGCGCAGGTCCTCGGGGAACTTGGACATAGGCACGCCCACGTAGGAGTCGCCCGTGTGCTGGGCCGCGCGCTCTCGCCAGTAGTCGCGCAGCGCCGGCGCGTGCAGGTCGGCCTCGACGGGCGGGGGGAGCGGGGCGTCGCTCACGAGCCCTCGCCCACGCGGCCGCCGGGCAACGCTCCGCTGGCCTGCGGGCGCTCGTCGGCCACGCGCGTGAGGAACCGCTCGAGCTGGTCGATGCGGCGCTCCCACGAGTAGTCCCTGACCGTCTCCAGCCCGCCGGCCACCAGCCGGGCGCGCAACTCCGCGTCGCCCAGCACGCGCCGCAGGCCCGCGGCCACCGCCTCCGGATCGGACTCCACCATCAGGCAGTTCTGGCCGTCGCGGCAGAAGTCGCGGTTGCCGTTGGCATCGGTGCACACCACCGGCGCCCCGGCGGCCATGGCCTCCAGCGGCGGCAGGCAGAAGCCCTCGTGCACCGACGTCTGCACGAACGCCGTGGCCTGGTTGAGCAGCTCGTTGACCCCCTCGTCGCTGGGGCGCTGGACGTAGCGGCTGCGGCCCGGGGGCGCCAGCTCGGGCTCGACGCCGAACAGGCACAGCTCGGGGCGCGGCTCCAGCCGCTCCCAGGCGGCCACGGTCAGGGGGAAGTTCTTCAGCGGGTTGGCGCGGCCCAGCGCCAGGACCATGTCGTCGCGGCGCTCGCCGCCCAGCAGGCGGAAGGTGTCCAGGTCGATCCCGGGCGGCACCAGCTCGGCGGTCAGCCCCAGCTCGGCCAGCTTCTGCACGCTGACGTCGGCGATGGTCATGAACCGGAACTCCTGGCGGTAGCTGGCCAGGACCTCGTTGCGCACGCGCTCCTGGCGGCCGCTGCGGCCGGGGTAGTAGGACGTCTCGATGTCCTGGACGAAGAACACCGGCCGGCCGCGGCGCACCGAGGCCCGCCACACCGACTCGGCGGTGCCCCACCAGGTGGCCACCTTGATCGCGTCCTCCTGCTCCAGGGCCGCGGTCAGCTCGCGGTAGGTGCCGAACGTGTGCACCGGCGCCTCGAGGTCGAACCACTCGGGCTGGCCGCCCAGGGAGTACAGCGCCACCGAGTGGCCCCGTTCCTGCAGGTGGTTCAGGTGCTCGAAGATGTCCCGGTGGCCGCCGCCCACGCCGGTGTCCTCCGTCACGTAGACCACGCGCAGCGCGCCGTCGGGCGTGCGCACGGGGCGGTCGTCCAGCCAACCGCCCCAGCGGTCCCAGAAGCGGCGCTGGGAGCCCAGCTCGCGCTCGCCCTGGGTGGCGCCGCGCGTGGGCGACTCCAGGTGGGTCAGCGCCGAGAGCGACTCGTAGCGGACCGAGCGCCCCGCGTCCCAGGCGCGCAGGCAGTAGTCCACGTCCTCGTAGCCCATCGCGTAGCCGTCGTCCCAGGGGCCGATCGCGTCGATCAGGTCGCGGCGCAGGTACATGCACGCGCCGGTGACCGCGATCGCGTCGGCGCCGACCTGGGCCGGGCCGTGGTTCTCGGGCCGGAACCGGTAGCGGTGGTCGAACCACTCCGGCGCCTCCAGGTTGCGGTACGAGCCGGCCGACTGGATGCGGCCGTCGGGGTAGAGCAGCCGGGCGCCGACCACGCCGACGTCGTCCTGGTCGTAGGCCGCCATCTGCAGGGCGGGCAGCCAGCCGCGGTGGGGCGTGACGTCGTTGTTGAGCACCACCACGTCCTCGCCGGGACGGGCCAGCTCGAGGCCGCGGTTCACGCTGGCGGCGTAGCCCGCGTTCTGCTCGGCCTGCACCAGCTCGGCCCCCTCGAGCCCGCGCAGCTTCTGGCGGTGCTCGGGGGCGCTGGCGTCGTCGACCACCACGATCCGCGTGCGCGCGGTGTCGCACGTGCGCCGCACGCCCTCGACCGCCGCGAAGGTCACCTCCGGCGGGCCGAAGGTGGGAATCACGACCAGCACCGGCCGGCCGTTGCGCGCGTACCAGTCGCGCGCCTCGCGCATCTCCGACCGCCGCTCCAGCCGCCGCCGCAGCCCGCGGTCGAGGCCGAACGGGCGCAGGGGCGCCGTGGCCACCCGCGCCAGCAGGTCCAGCCAGCCGTAGGTCTGGACGGTCAGCGCAGCGCGGCGCGGGAGGTCTTTGAGCAGGCGGTTCAGCATTGTGGTTCGAAGCCGTCGCGGCCCTCGAGGGACAGCCGGCGGCGGATCGGGCGGGGCACCCGGTCCGCGCGAGATCCGAGTGTGGCACCTACGGCCTTCGCGGCGTGATGAGCGAGCGAGCGCCCCAGCAGTGAGAGCCGCCCGGGGCCGGCGTCGGCCAGGTCGTCGCGAACGTGGCGCTGGACCACGCGCGCCAGCGTCACGGGGCCCCCGTGCGCCCGGTGGCCCTGCACCTCGCGCAGCGCGCGGGCCTCGTCGAAGGACCGCCGCAGCAGCTGCCGCGGCGGGTAGTCGTGGGAGTGCACCACGCCCGCGGCCGGCTGGTAGGCCTTGGCCCATCCCGCCGCCAGCAGGTCGCGCGCCAGCATCTGGTCCTCGGCGTAGGACACCGCCCGGAACGGCACCTGGTCCCAGGCGCTCCGGGCCACGCAGCCGTTGGCGTCGGTGAAGAACAGGCGCCGGTCCTCACCGGGGCGATCCTCCGCCGGCCCGCCGGAGCGGTCCACCCGCGGCCGGCCGTCGGGCGCGAACGAGGCGAACATCGACTCCAGCTCGCGCCGCACCATCGGGCTGGCGTCCGGGCGCGGCAGGTAGGGGCCGAACACCAGGCCAACGTCGTCGGCCAGCTCGAAGCCCTCCAGCAGCCGCGCCAGCCAGCGCTCGCCGTCCGGGGTGGCGTCCTGGGTCAGGAAGGCCACGTGTGCGCCCGCGGCCTCCCGGGCCAGCAGGTTGCGCGTGCCGCCGTGCGAGAACTCGCCTCGCGGCACGTCGATCACCCGCGCCCCGGCGTCCAGGGCGCGCTCACGCGAGCCGTCGGAGGAGCCGGAGTCGGCCACCAGCAGCTCCAGCTCGCGCTCGACCCGCTGGCCGCGCACGGCCTCCAGCGTCTGGGCCAGCCGTTGCCCGCCGTCGAGCACCGGGATGGCCACCGTGACGGTGGCCTCGCTCATCGGTCCCTGCGCCGCAGCCGGCCGGGCAGGCGCAGCGGCTTGGTCAGGCGCCACGACCAGGTGGACCGCATCCAGCGCGCCGTCTCGCGGATCTCCTCGAAGCGGGCATGGGCGTCCTGGGCCTCCTGGTTCAGCCGCTGCTGCGTGCGCAGCGCGTCGTCCAGGCGGTGGGCCAGCAGGTGGGCCTCGTCGGTGCCGGCCATGACCCCGGTGGGCGGCAGCTCGACATCCGTGTCGTCCCCGCACAGCGCCAGCAGGTAGAGCTCGCCCCGGGGCTCCACGCCGGCCACCTTGGTCAGGTCGAGCTCGAGCGCCCGGTCGCCGTCGGCCTGGCGCAGGGCGTCCTCGTCCAGCACCGCCGAGGTCAGCCAGTTGTGCTGGTAGAGCAGCCGGACCGCGCCGAAGCGCTCACGCAGCAGCCCCACGAACTCGTCGTGGCCGAACTCGCGCACGTGGTACTCGTTCTCGACCAGGTACTCGGACGCGTTGGGCGTGGAGATCAGCAGGTGCCCGCCCGGCGCGCGGACGCGGGCCAGCTCGTCCAGGGCCCGCTCGGGCTCCTCGACGTGCTCGATGGTCTCGAAGCTGACCACCAGGCCGAACGCGTCGTCGTCGAACGGCAGCGAGCGGATGTCAGCGACCTTTGCGTCCACG
>DASQLM010000054.1:0-8248 GCA_035630015.1 Thermoleophilaceae bacterium
CAGGATTGTTGCGCTTGGACTTCTGCGTCTGATAGTTGCGCCGCTTGCACTCCTGACACTCCAGGGTGGCGGCGATTCGCACGTCTCCGCGAGCCATGGCTCCTCGACTCCTCGGTGGTGAACGGCCGGGGGCAAACAAAAACCCCGCCGGCCGCAGGGTCAGCGATTCAGGATAGCGGCTTTACCGCCGCCGTTTCGCGTCCCTGCGAGCGCGCTTGAGCTCACGCCCCAGCGCCTCCTCCACCTCCTCCTCCATGGCCATCAGGAAGACGGCCATCAGCGCGTCCGAAGCCAGTGGCCGCAGACGCTCCAGCGCGTCCACCACCTCGGGCCAGCGCTCGTCCGGGCTGCCGTCGCGCTGGAACGGCTTCCAGACCTCCTCCACGAACAGGTGCACGAAGCTGCGGGCTGCGCTGTCGGCGTTGCGGCGCACGCGGGCCACCAGCCTCAGCGCCTCCTTGGCCGGGATGCCCAGATCGGTCAGCTCGGCCCCGGCCCGCCCGAGCCTCGGGCTCATCTCCTCCCAGTGCCCGTCGCCCAGCGGACGGACCAGGCCCAGCTCCTCGGCCTTGGCCAGCAGGTCGGGGTCGTCGGTGCCGTAGCGCTCGGTGAGCTCCGCGCCGTTGACCACCCGCGGCTCCTCGTCGGCCCAGGGCTGGCGCAGCGCCTCGGCGAAGCGCAGGGCCTCCGGGCTCTGGTCCCCGGCGGTCAGCATCATCCGCCCGATCAGGTCGAGGCTGTAGCCGTCGGCCTGGAGGCGGCGGATCAACTCGACCCTCTCCACGTGCGCGCGCCCGTAGTAGCCGGTGCGCCCGCGCACCTCCGGCGGGTCCAGCAGGCCGCGGGACTGATGCGCCCGGATATTGCGCACGGTCATACCGGTGCGCTGCGCCAGCTGGTCGATCGTCAGGGTCGGATCCGCCCCATTCGCCATTGGTCGATCCTAGGTTGAAGTGAGCCATGATCCCGTGTTACATGGATTCATGCAATCTTCTCGTGCCGACGAAGTCCGGGCGGTAGGAGGCGTCGCCGCGACAGGGTTCGGCCAGGCGGCGAGCCGGATCGCCGAGGTCCACCAGGCCGTGGCCGACCGCTCGTTCGGGGCCTCGGGCCCCGGTGGGAAGCCGGCGAAGCTGGCGCACGACGCCATCTCAGCGGGGGTCTACACGGCCCTCCGGGGCGTCGGGGGCGCGCTGATCCGCGCCGGCGGCACGGCACTGTCGCTGCGCCAGGCGGCCGATGCTCCCCCGCTGTCGGAGACGAGCGCGGGCACCCACGCCGTGGCCGCGCTGAGCGGCGCCTTCGGCGATGCGCTGGAGCGCGAGGGCAGTCCGCTGGCCGTGCGGATGTCGGTGCGCGAGGGCGGTCGCGAGGTACCGATGGACAGCGAGGCCGTGGCCCGTGCCTTCCCCGCTGCCACGCCGCGGGTCGCCCTGTTCACCCACGGGCTGTGCGAGTCCGAGGCCGGCTGGCACCTGGCCGCCGAGCGCCACCACGGCGACGCCGGCAGCTGGCACGGGTCGCGCCTGCGCGCCGACCTGGACTTCACGCCGGTCAAGCTGCGGATGAACACCGGCCTGCGCATCTCGGAGAACGGCCGCCGGCTGGCCGAGCTGATGGACCAGCTGGACGCCTGCTGGCCGGTCCCGGTCGAGGAGATCCTGCTGGTTGGCCATTCGATGGGCGGGCTGATCAACCGCAGCGCCTGCCACTACGGCATGCAGGACGGCCGTGCCTGGGTCGGGCGGGTGCGCAACGTGGTGACGCTGGGGGCGCCCCACCTGGGGGCGCCGCTGGAGCGGACCGCCGCCCGCGCGGGCGTGGCCCTGAACTGGCTGCCCGAGTCCAGGCCGCTGGCCCGCGCGCTGGCCCAGCGCAGCGTGGGCATCAAGGACCTGCGCTACGGCGCGCTGGTGGACGAGGACTGGCACGGCCACGACCCCGACGCGTGGGGGCCGGACCCCTGCGGCGACATCCCGTTGCTCGAGACCGCCGCGCACTACGTCATAGGGGCCACCGTCACACGCGACTCGCGCCACCCCCTGGGGCGCGTGATCGGCGACCTGCTGGTGCTCTACCCGAGTTCGGCCGGGCAAAGCCGGAGCGGGCGCAAGGTGGCCTTCGAGCTGGACAATACCCGCCACCTGGGCGGGCTGAACCACTTCCATCTGCTCAATCACCCGCGCGTGTACGAGGTGATGCTGGAGTGGCTGCGCCAGGCCCCGCAGCCGGCGGGCCGGTCGCAGCAGCGCTTGTTACCCGCATAGAAATTTCTATATGTATAAACTGGCCCGCGATGGCCGCCGCCGCCCCATCGCCGCGCCGTCTGCCCAGGGCCGAGCGCGAGCGCCAGATCCTGGACGTCGCCCACGCGCGCTTCGCCCGTGACGGCTACGCCGGCGTGACCATGGACGGCGTGGCCGCCGAGGTGGGCGTGACCAAGCCGCTGCTGTACGCCTACTGGGGCAACAAGGAGCGCATCTACCTGGCCTGCCTCGAGCAGGACGCCCAGCGGCTGCTGGAGACCGTCGGCGACGCGGTCGGCTCCGCCGCCGACCCGGCCGACGCGACCGAGGTCGGCCTGCGCTCCTTCTTCGACTTCGTGTCCAGCGAGAGCGGTGCCTTCCGGGTGCTGTTCGACGAGACGCTGCCCACCGGCGGTGAGATCGCCCAGCGCGTGCACGAGCACCGCGAGCAGATCGTCGCGCTGGTGGCCACCACCCTGCTGGCCGAACTCCCCGCCCGCGCGCGCGAGAAGGCACGCGTGGAGGTGGAGGCGCTGTCGACCGCCGTGCTGGGCGCCGCCGAGGCGCTGGCGCGCTGGTGGCTGCGCTCCGGCGAGCCGATCCCGGCGGCGGACGCCGCCGAGCTCTTGATCGCGACGGTGGTCCCAGGGCTCCGTGCGCGCACCGCTTCCCTCGAACCAGGAGAACCGAAATGAATGCAGGCCGCAACGTCGCCGTGCTCGGCGGCAACCGCATCCCGTTCGCGCGCTCGAACAGCGTGTACGCGAACGCCTCCAACCAGGACATGCTCAGCGCCGCGCTGGACGGCCTGATCGACCGCTACTCGCTCACGGGCGAGCGCCTGGGCGAGGTCGTCGCGGGCGCGGTGCTCAAGCACAGCCGCGACTTCAACCTGACGCGCGAGACCGTCCTGGGCAGCCGCCTGTCGCCCGAGACGCCCGCGTACGACATCGGCCAGGCCTGCGGCACCGGCCTGCAGGCCGCCATCGCCGTGGCCAACAAGATCGCCCTGGGCCAGGTCGACTCCGGCGTGGCCGGCGGCGCCGACACGACCTCCGACGCGCCGATCGCCGTGAACGACGAGCTGCGCGAGGTGCTGCTGGAGCTGAACCGGACCAAGTCCAACGTGGACCGGCTGAAGCTGGTGGCCAAGCTGCGCCCCGGGCAGATCGTGCCCGAGATCCCGCGCAACGAGGAGCCGCGCACCGGCAAGTCGATGGGCGGCCACACCGCCATCACCGCCAAGGAGTGGGGCATCGCGCGCGAGGACCAGGACGCCCTGGCCGCGACCTCGCACCGCAACCTGGCGGCCGCGTACGACCGCGGCTTCTACGACGACCTGATGACCCCGTTCCTGGGGCTGGAGCGCGACCAGAACCTGCGCGCGGACTCCACGGAGGAGAAGCTGGCCAAGCTGCGGCCGGTGTTCGGCGGCGAGGGCGGCACCATGACCGCCGGCAACTCCACCCCGTTGTCCGACGGCGCCTCGACGGTGCTGCTGGGCAGCGACGAGTGGGCGGCCGAGCACGGCCTGGACGTGCTGGCCCACTTCGTGGACGCCGAGACGGCGGCCGTGGATTACGTCCACGGCGGCGAGGGGCTGCTGCTGGCACCCGCGTACGCGGTGCCGCGCCTGCTGGAGCGCCAGGGCCTGTCGCTGCAGGACTTCGACCTGTACGAGATCCACGAGGCCTTCGCCGCCCAGGTGCTGGCCACGCTGAAGGCCTGGGAGGACCCGGTCTTCTGCAAGGAGCGCCTGGGCCGCGACGAGCCGCTGGGCTCGATCGACCGCAGCAAGCTGAACGTCAACGGCGGCTCGCTGGCCGCCGCCCACCCGTTCGCCGCCACCGGCGGCCGGATCGTGGCCTCGCTGGCCAAGGCGCTGAACGAGCGCGGAGGCGGCCGGGGGCTGATCTCGATCTGCGCCGCGGGCGGCCAGGGCGTGGTGGCCATTCTCGAGAAGGAGCAGAACTGATGGCAGACCTCTACACACAGATCGTGAACGCGCCGGTGGCCAACGCGCTGGCCAGCACCCTGGGGCTGCCGGTGCCCACGCCGCTGGAGCGCTACTCGCCCGGCGACCCCGTGCTCAAGGGCAGCGCCCTGGTGGGCGCGGCCCCGGGCGGGCGGCTGGGCGGTCCCACCGTGGCGGTGCTGGCGCAGGCCGGCGTGAGCGCCGCGACCGAGATGGACGAGCAGCTGCGCGACGCCGCGGCCGCGGCCGGCCTGGACGCCCCGCTGTGGAACTCCGCCGCGCCCTCGGGCGACAAGTTCAAGGCGCTGGTGTTCGACGCGTCGGGGATCACCACCAGCGAGCAGCTCTCGGAGCTGCACCGCTTCTTCCACCCCGCCATCCGCGCGGTGGCGCCCAACGGCCGCGTGGTGGTGCTGGGCACCCCGCCGTCCGACACGGCGTCGCCGTCCGAGCACACCGCGCAGCGGGCGCTCGAGGGCTTCACGCGCTCGCTGGGCAAGGAGATGCGCGGTGGCGGCACGGTGCAGCTCGTGTACGTCGAGCAGGGCGCCGAGCAGCAGCTGGGCTCCACGCTGAGCTTCCTGCTCTCGCCCAAGTCGGCGTACGTGTCCGGCCAGGTCGTGCGCATCGGCCAGGCCGGCCAGCCCCCCGAGGTCAGCTGGGAGAAGCCGCTGGACGGCAAGGTGGCCCTGGTCACCGGCGCCTCGCGCGGCATCGGCGCCGCGATCGCCGCGGTGCTGGCCCGCGACGGCGCCCACGTGGTGGGCCTGGACATCCCGGCGCTCGGCGACGACCTGCGCACCGTGACGTCGGAGCTGGGCGGATCTGCGCTGGAGGTCGACGTGACCGACGCCGACGCGCCCAAGGTGATCGCCGACCACCTCAAGGCCGAGCACGGCGGCGTGGACATCGTGGTCCACAACGCCGGCGTGACCCGCGACAAGACGATCGCCGGGATGGACGAGGGCCGCTGGGACCAGGTGATCGACATCAACCTGTCCAGCCAGGAGCGGATCGACAACCAGCTGCTGGCCGGCGAGGTGCTGAACGACAACGCGCGGATCGTGACCGTGTCCTCGATGAGCGGCATCGCGGGCAACAACGGCCAGACCAACTACTCGACGTCGAAGGCCGGGGTGATCGGCATGGTCGACTCGATGGCCCCGGTGTTCGCGAAGGCGGGCGCCACCATCAACGCAGTCGCACCCGGGTTCATCGAGACCCAGATGACCGCGGCGATGCCGGTGCCGGTCCGAGAGGCCGGGCGGCGCATGTCCTCGCTCTCGCAGGGCGGCCTGCCGGTGGACGTGGCCGAGGCCATCGCCTGGTTCGCCTCGCCCGCCTCGACCGGCCTGAACGGCAACACCGTCCGCGTCTGCGGCCAGAACCTGCTGGGGGCCTGAGATGGTCGGCACCTACGCACGCGCGGCCGCGCCGCTGATCCCCGGCGCCTCCCGGCTGCCCTTCGTGGGCGGCGGCGGTGGCCCGATGCCCGACACTGTCCTGCGGCTGGACGACGTGCAGGTCGATCCCGCCGCGCTGGCCCGCTACGCGCGCGTGTGCGGGTTCCGCCTGGCGGAGACGCTGCCCGCCACGTACCCGCACATCCTGGCCTTCCCGCTGCACATGGAGCTGATGACCTCGGGCGACTTCCCGTTCCCCGCGGTCGGGTTGGTGCACATCGAGAACCGGATCGTGCAGCACCGGCCGATCGCCGTGGGCGAGACGCTGAACCTGACGGTCCGGGCCACCCCCCCGGAGGACCACCCCAAGGGCCGCCAGTTCACGCTGGTCAGCGAGGCCCGCGTCGGTAGCGAGCTGGTGTGGGAGGACTTCTCCACCAACCTGCGCCGCGGCAAGGGGTCGGGCGAGGAGAAGAAGAGCACCTCGCGCAAGCAACCCCCGCCCACGTCCGCCGACTGGAAGCTGGACGGCGGCCTGGGCCGGCGCTACGGCGCCGCCTCGGGCGACCGCAACCCGATCCACATGCACGACCTGTCGGCCAAGCTGTTCGGGTTCCCGCGCGCGATCGCGCACGGCATGTGGACCAAGGCCCGGTCGCTGGCCGCCCTCGAGGGCCGGCTGCCCGACGCCTACGAGGTCGACGTGGCCTTCAAGAAGCCGATCCTGCTGCCGGCGACCGTGACCTTCGGGTCCGAGACGTCCGGCACCACCACCCGCTTCACGGTGCGCTCGCGCAAGGACGTGCCGCACCTGGACGGGACCGTGAAATCCGTCAAGACGAGGAGGAAGTCGTGAGCGTCGCCGACCGAAGCATGGGCCTCGGCCTGAGGGGCCTCCGCGCCCTGGCCGGGCTGGAGGTGATCGACCGCGCCGGGCTGCGAAAGCCCGTCGAGCGGCTGATCTACGAGGGCTCGAAGAACGGGTTCCGCACCGCGGCCACCGCGGGGCGCACGTTCACCGCGGCCACCAAGCTGGGCAAGCCCGCGCGCCAGGCCACGCCATCGGCGCCGAAGCTGTTCGACCTCGAGCCCGACGACGAGCAGAAGATGCTGCAGGAGGCGTTCGGCGACTTCGGGGCGGAGAAGCTGCGCCCGATCGCCCAGGACGCCGACTCCGCCTGCAAGGCCCCCGCCGAGGTGCTGGCCCAGTCCAACGAGCTTGGCGCCGCGATGCTGGGCGTGCCCGAGGAGCTGGGCGGCGTGATGACCGAGCGCTCGGCCGTGACCTCCGTGCTGGTCGCCGAGAAGCTGGCCCACGCCGACATGGGGCTGGCCGCGGCCATCCTGGGCCCCGGCGCGGTCAGCACCGCGATCTCGCTGTGGGGTGACGCCGACCAGCAGGCCAAGTACCTGCCACCGTTCACCGAGGACGACGCCCCCGCCGCGGCCCTGGCGATCCAGGAGCCCAAGGTGCTGTTCGACCCGCTCGAGCTGGACACCGTGGCCAAGCGCAGCCCGGAGGGGTTCGTGCTCAACGGGACCAAGTCCCTGGTGCTGCGGGCGGCCGACGCCGAGCTGTTCGTCGTGGCCGCGCGGATCGACGGCGAGGGCCCGGCGCTGTTCATCGTCGAGTCCGCCACCGAGGGCCTGGCCGTGGAGGCCGACCCGGCCATGGGCGTCCGCGCCGCGGCCACCGGCACGCTGGCGCTGCACGACGTCAAGGTCGGCCCCGACGCGCTGCTGGGCGGCGCCGAGCGGTCCGTGTACTCCGAGTGCATCCAGCGGTCGCGGATCGCGTGGGCCGCGCTGGCCATCGGCACCGGCCGCGCCGTGCTGGACTACGTGATCCCGTACGTGAACGAGCGCCAGGCGTTCGGCGAGCCGATCTCCAACCGCCAGGCGGTGGCGTTCACCGTCTCGGACATCGCGATCGAGCTGGAGGGCATGAAGCTCACGACCCTGCGGGCCGCGTCGCGGGCCGACCTGGGCAAGAGCTTCGCCAAGGAGGCCACGATCGCCCGGCAGCTGGTGACCGACAGGGGCATGCAGATCGGCTCCAGCGGCGTGCAGCTGCTGGGCGGCCACGGATACGTCAAGGAATACCCCGTCGAACGCTGGTACCGCGACCTGCGCGCCGCCGGCGTGATGGAAGGAGCTCTGCTCGTCTGATGATCAACCTGGAGATCCCATCCAAGTTCAAGCCGCTGGTGGGCCAGGCCCATCAGGTGGCCACCGAGATCTTCCGGCCGATCTCGCGCAAGTACGACCAGGCCGAGCACGAGTACCCCAAGGAGCTGGACGCCCTGGCCGCGCTGCTGGACGGCATGGACGACGGCGGCGGCTCCTCGGGAGCCGGGGCCAGCGGCGCAAGCCGCAGCTCCAACGGCGACGGCGGCGGCAACCGCAACGGCTCCAACCTCTCCACGGTGCTTGGCATCATGGAGCTCTGCTGGGGTGACGTCGGCCTGCTGCTGTCGATGCCCCGCCAGGGCCTGGGCAACTCGGCCATCGCCGCGGTGGCGGACGCCGAGCAGGCCGAGCGCTACGACGGCCTCTGGGCCGGCATGGCCATCACCGAGCCCGAGGCGGGCTCGGACTCGGCCGCCATCCGCACCACCGCGGTG
>DASQLM010000055.1:0-8409 GCA_035630015.1 Thermoleophilaceae bacterium
CCAGTCCCAGGGCACCCCGCCTCACGCGACCATCGTATATCGCCACAATGGAAGGCATGGCCGGTAAGGGAAAACGCAAGGCGGCGCCGGGCGACATCGCCACCAACCGGCAGGCCTCCTTCCGCTACCACCTCAGCGACAGGATGGAGGCGGGCATCCAGCTCCAGGGCTCGGAGGTCAAGTCCATGCGCGACGGCGGCGTGCAGATCAAGGACGCCTACGCCTTCGTGCGCAAGGGCGAGGTGTACCTGGTGAACATGCACATCGCGCCCTACGGCCCCGCCGCCCGCGACGGCCACGAGCCCGAACGCGAGCGCAAGCTGCTGCTGCACAAGTACGAGATCGACCGGCTGACCGGCTCGGTCCAGGAGAAGGGCCTCACGCTCGTGCCCACCCGGGTCTACTTCAAGAACGGCCGGGCCAAGGTCGAGATCGCGCTGGGCCGCGGCAAGGACCAGGGCGACAAGCGGCGCGATCTCAAGGCCAAGGACCAGCGCCGCGAGATCGACAGGGCGCTCTCCGAGCGGCAGTAGTTTCAGCGTCGCCCTTCAGGAAACGGGCACGATGCCCGTTTCCTGGCACCACTTCCCCCTTGCGGTGGGGTGCCGCGCCGTGTCTAATCGACCCCGTGGAGGCCCGGGGCAGGACCGGCAGCATCGTCGTCGTGCTCGTGTTCGGGTTGCTCGGCCTCCTGCTCGCGCCGTCGGGCGCCGCGGCCCAGTCGGCCGCGCCCACCGCCGGCCCCGATGCGCGCTACGCGCTGGCGGGCGGGTGCTTCTCGCTGCGCTCCAGCTCCGCCGGCCGCGCCGTGGTCAAGTCCGCCGGCGGCTACGCGGCCACCTCGCCGCAGACGGCCGGGGCCGAGCCGTTCTTCCTCAAGGCCACTGAGCTGGGCCGGTACATGGTCTATGGGCGTGCGCGCGACTACCTGGCGCGCAACGGCCAGGGCAACGTGGCGCCGGCCGGCGACTCGGGACCCAACGCCGACTGGGTGGTCACGGTGCAGGGCAACTCCTTCCGGCTGGCACTGGGCGACCGGGTGCTGTCGGTCGGCGCCGGCGGGCGGCTGGTGCTGGTTCCGGCGGCAGCCGCCGGGCCGGGCTCCCAGTTCAGCATGGAGAAGGCTTCGGGATGCGCGGCCTTCCCCGAGATCGAGACCAACGTGACCGGCCGGCCGTCGAAGGGCTCGACGCCGTACACCGAGACCTCCGGCTTCCTCGAGGCCCACATGCACGGCATGGCGTTCGAGTTCCTGGGCGGCCGCGCGCACTGCGGCAAGCCCTGGAGCCGTTACGGCGTGACCAAGGCGCTCGTTGACTGCCCCGATCACGAGCTGGCGCGCGGCGGTGCGGCGCTCGTCGAGAACGTCCTGTCCTACAAGACCCCCGCTCGCTCCCACGACCCGACGGGCTGGCCCACGTTCAAGGACTGGCCGGCGGCCAAGTCGCTGACCCATGAGCAGAGCTACTACAAGTGGCTCGAGCGCTCCTGGCGGGCGGGCCAGCGGGTGTTCGTGAACCTGCTGGTGGAGAACGCCGTGCTCTGCGAGGTCTATCCGTTCAAAAAGAACTCGTGTGACGAGATGGACGCGGTCCGCCTCCAGGCGCGGCGGATGCGCGAGATGGAGAACTACATCGACGCCCAGGCCGGCGGTCCCGGCAAGGGCTTCTACCGGATCGTCACCGACCCGTACCAGGCCCGCCGTGTCGTCAACGAGGGCAAGATGGCCGTGGTCATGGGCATCGAGGTGTCCGAGCCGTTCGGCTGCCGCGTCTACAACGACGCGCCCCAGTGCGACCAAGGCGACATCGACCGCGGGCTGGACGAGGCCTACCGCCTCGGCGTGCGCCAGATGGAGCTGATCAACAAGTTCGACAACGCCCTGGCCGGGGTGGCCGGGGACAGCGGCGACACCGGTGCGGTCGTCAACAACGGCAACAAGCTGCGGACGGGCAAGTACTGGGCCATGCAGGCCTGCAACGGGCCCCCGGACGAGGTCGACCGCCAGCAGGTCGGCCTGTACGACCACGACCACAACGACCTGCTCAGCAACGCGATCGGGTCGCTGTTGCCGCTGGGCGTGGCGCCCGTGTACCCGCGCAACTCCAACTGCAACGCCCGCGGGCTGACCGACCTCGGCGAGCACGTGATCCGGCGCATGATGGCCAAGCGGATGATCGTGGACCCCGACCACCTCGGCGTGCGGGCACGCAAGTCGGTCATGTCGCTGCTGGAGGCCAAGCGCTACTCGGGCGTGGTGTCCAGCCACAGCTGGAGCACACCGGACGTGGTGCCGCGGATCTACAACCTGGGTGGTGTGATCACCCCCTACGCCGGTGACTCCAAGTCGTTCGTGAAGAAGTACCGCGAAGAGGCTTCCAAGGCCAACCGCAAGAAGTACTACTTCGGCTTCGGCTACGGGGCGGACATGAACGGCTTCGGGGCGCAGGGCAACGCCCGCAAGGGCCCCAACCCGGTCCAGTACCCGTTCAAGTCCTGGGACGGCAAGCAGATCATCGAGCGCCAGAAGTCGGGCACGCGCACGTTCGACATCAACAAGGACGGCGTGGCCCACTACGGCCTGTACCCGGACTGGATCGAGGACCTGCGCCGCCAGGCCGGCAGCCAGATCGTAAAGGACATGGCGCGTGGCTCGGAGGCCTACCTGCAGATGTGGGAGCGCGCCGAGGGCGTGAAGAACCAGGCCTGCCGGTCGGCCCGCGGCCAGTTCACCCGCAACGGCATGGGCCGCCAGCGCCTGGGCCTGGCCGCCGCCTCGATGCTCCAGCGGGCTGGCCAGCCCTCGCGTCGCCAGGGTCGCGTGTTCCGCTGGTGTGTGACCGGCAAGGGCAACCGCAAGGCGCGCGTGGCCGCGGTGTTCGATCGCAGGGGCCGCGCCGCCCTGCTGGCCTCCAACGCCCTCGGGCACGGCACGATCAGCCCGGGCCGCGTGCGCATCAGCCGTGGCGCGCCGGCCCGCAAGCTGCGCGGGCGGGCGAAGTCGATCGGCAAGGGCCTCTACGTCCGCAGGGCCAAGGGCGGCCGCCGTCTCGTCTACAAGGTCCGCAAGGGCCGCGTCCGCTACGTGGCGGTCGCGAACAAGACCGCGGCGAAGAGCCGCAGGACGCTGCGGGCGTACCTGAAGCTGTCGGGCGTCAAGTAAGGCGTCCGGCTACCTCGCCGGCACACGCAGCTGGGTCGGCCAGGTCCTCGTCGCTGAAGCGCATGGTGTCCAGATCCGCCACGCGCTTGAGCGCGCGGTCGCGGCGGCGATCGCTGCGGTAGTTGAGGGTGGTGTCGTGGGTGCCGCGCGGATCGGCCTCGACCACCAGGCGCTGTGCGCGCCAGAGGAAGTCGGGATGCGCGAAGGAGCCGTCGTCCAGCCTGATCGCCGCGTTGCACCCGGGCTCGGGCAACCCGGCCGCCCG
Source organism: Thermoleophilaceae bacterium (assembly GCA_035630015.1). Taxonomy (GTDB): domain Bacteria; phylum Actinomycetota; class Thermoleophilia; order Solirubrobacterales; family Thermoleophilaceae; genus JAAYBF01. Next base: position 3,429 of record DASQLM010000055.1, read on the forward strand.
GAAGGCGGCCAGCAGCGCGTCCTCGGCCGCCGAGGCGGTCTGGCCGCGCGCCGACGCCGCGTCGGCCACGGCCCTGCGCAGGGTCGCAGCGCCGCGGTGGCCGCCCACGTGGGCGAGGAGGTCATGGACGGCGCGCAGGTCGAACGCGTTCAGGCGCTCCGCCTCGGCCACGAGCTTCTCCGTGCCGCGGCGGCCTAGCGCCGGGGCGCAGTCCAGAAGAGTGCGGGCGACCGAGGTCACGGGGAGGCCGGCGACGATCGAGATGTCCCCGGGCCGCAGCCTGGCGGCGGAGTGGGTCATCACCCATCCGTGGCGTCGTCCCGTGAGCGTGCCCGCGTAGACATCGACCATCCTCCGGCCGTCGTACCGCAATGAACGTAGCGACGCCGCCGTCCGATGCGAGGCTGCCAGCCCGCCGCACGCGAGGAGTGCGGCCGCCACAGGCCCGTAGGGCGGCAGCTGCGAGTGGCCCAGCGCATAGACGCCGCGGGCGATGCGGCGCAGCGTTCCGGACCGCACCCGCGCGGCCGCCGCTTGGCGGCTGAGCCCGCAGGCCCACAGTTGCAGCGTGGAGATCACTCCGTGCTGGCGCTCAAGGACGAGGCCAATGCGCTCGTTGAGCGGGGCGCTTGCAGGCCAGGCCACCGGACGGCGATCCAGCGTCAGCACTTTGTCGCCCTCAGTGAGACTTTTTGATGGCACGCCCCGATCGTGCCCCTTGGCGGGACACGATCGGGTGACGTGGGTTACGACTGCGCCACGGTGCGGCTCAGTCGTCGTCGCCGCCGCGGCCCCGGCCGCGCCCGCGGCCGCTGTCGTCGTCGTCGCCGCCACCGTGGCCGCTGCCACCGTGGTCGTCGAAGTCGTCGCCGCCGCTGCCCCGGCCGCTGCCCCGGCCGCTGCTGTCGTCGCCGCCGCGGTCATCGCCGGGGCCGTCGTCCGAGACGCCGTCGGGCCGGTCGCCGCCGTGATCGTCGAAGCGGTCGTGGTCGGGGCCGTCGTCGCTGCCCCGGCCACGGCGGTCGTCGTCGAAGCGATCGTCGTCGCGCACGCCGTCGTCATCCCGGGACCGGACCGCGCCGTCGTCGCCTCCGCGACCGCGCCCGCGGCTGTCGTCGTCACGGCCCCGCCGGCGCTGACGGTCCGCGCGGCGCTCGCGCTCGGTCACGGTCGGCGTGGTCTGCGCCTCCGTGGTGTCGGTGGTGTCGGTCGTGGTGGTGCGGTCGTCGCCGCCGGTGTCGATGGTCGCCGCGGCCGGAGCCGGGTCGTCGCTGCCGGGCTGGGCCACCGCCACGGCGCCGGCGGCGCCGAGCGCGACCAGCGCCAGTCCCATCGCAAGCTTGCTCATGATGCCCATGTCCTTCTCCTTCGCTCGGGTGCCATCACCGTGATCGAGGGCCTCCAAGGCGGGCCGAAGCGGCGGGTAAGCATCCGGTAAGCCCTTTCCACCCGGCGGGGGAGGGCTCTACATTGGCCGCGTGGGCGAGCGCACGCGGATCCTGTTCGTGGAGGACGAGCTGTCGATCTCGCAGCCGTTCGCCAAGGCGCTCACGCGCGAGGGGTTCGAGGCGGTGACGGCCGCCACGGCCGCCGAGGCGCTGGAGCTGGCCGACCGGATCGAGCCCGACCTGGTGCTGCTGGACCTGAACCTGCCCGACGGCGACGGCCGCGATGTCTGCCGCGAGCTCCAGCGCAAGCACGACGTGCCCGTGGTCATGCTCACCGCCCGCGGCAGCGAGTTGGACCGGGTCGTGGGCCTGGAGCTGGGCGCCGACGACTACGTGGTCAAGCCCTTCAGCTCGGCCGAGGTGATCGCGCGCATCCGCGCGGTGCTGCGCCGGGCCCACCGCGATCCCGAGCGCCTGGACCCTATGAGCCTGGGCGCGCTGGAGGTGGTGCCCGACCGGCGCGAGGTCACGCTGGACGGCGCCGCGCTGGACCTGACCCGGCGCGAGTACGACCTGCTGGAGCGGCTGATGCGCGACGCCGGCCGCGTGGTCTCGCGCGAGGACCTGCTCAACGACGTCTGGGACTCCAACTGGTTCGGGTCCACCAAGACCCTGGACGTGCACGTGGGCCAGCTGCGGCGCAAGCTCGGCGAGGACCCGGCCGAGCCCGTCTACCTGCGCACCGTGCGCGGGGTCGGCTTTCGCATGAGCACCCCCGAGGAGATGGCCGGGTGAGCCTGCGGACCGCGCTCTCGCTGGCGTTCGCCTACGTCCTGCTGCTGGCCATCCTGGCGCTGGGCCTGCCGCTGGCGCTGGGGGTCGACGACCGCGTGGGCACCGAGGTGCGCTCCCAGGCGCGCTCGCAGGCCGACGTGGTGGCCGCCACCGCGTCGGACCTGCTGACCGACCGCGACGCCCTGGACCGCCTGGCCCGCACGGCCGGCGGCTCGGCCCGCGGGCGGGTGACCGTGGTCGACGCGCGCGGGCGCGTGCTGGCCGACAGCACGGGCGAGGCGCCGCGCGGCAGCTCCTACCGCTCTCGCCCGGAGATCCGGTCGGCGCTGGCCGGCCAGGCCGTGCAGGAGACGCGCGACAGCCGCACGCTGGACGAGACGATCCTGGCAACCGCCGTGCCCGTCCTGCGTTCGGGCCGGCCCGCAGGTGCCGTGCGCGTGACCCAGAGCGCCGCGGCCATCGGCCGCGCCGAGCGCCGCTCGCTGCTGGGCCTGGCGGCGCTGGCCGCGGTGGTGCTGCTGATCGGCCTGGGGGTGGGCGCGCTGCTGGCGCGCGGCATCTCTCGGCCGCTGCGGCGGCTGGACGCCACCGCGGGACTGATTGCCGAGGGCGACCTCGAGCAACGCGCCCGCGTGGAGGGTTCGCGCGAGCAGCGCTCGCTGGCGCGCGCGTTCAACACCATGACCGAGCGGCTGGCCGAGTCGCTGGACGCCCAGCGCCGGTTCGTGGCCGACGCCTCGCACCAGCTGCGCACGCCGCTGACCGGCCTCAGGCTGCGCATGGAGGAGGCGCGCCAGGAGACGGCCGAGCCCGCCGTGCGGGAGGAGATCGATGCCGGCCTGGCCGAGGTCGACCGCCTGACCGCCATCGTCGAGGAGCTGCTGCTGCTCAGCAGCGCCGGAGAGCGCAGCGCCCACCCCGAGTGGATCGACCTGGGCGAGGCCGCCCGCGACGCCCGGCTGCGCTGGCGCGGGCTGGCCGACGAACGCGGCATCGCCCTGGACGTGCGTGCCGGCCAGGCCGCGGGCGGCGTGACCTGCTCGCGGGCCGCGCTGGACGGAGCGGTGGACGTGCTGGTGGAGAACGCGCTGCGCTATTCCACGCCGGGCACCGTGGTCGAGATCCTGGCGGGGCCCGACCGCATCGAGGTGCTGGACCGCGGGCCGGGGCTCGAGGACGGCGAGCAGGAGCTGGTGCTGCAGCGCTTCCACCGCGGCTCGGCCGGGCGCCGCGGGCCCAAGGGCAGCGGGCTGGGGCTGCCGATCGCCACCGAGCTGGCGCGCGAGTGGGGCGCCGAGGTGCAGCTGGTCAACCGCGAGGGCGGGGGCGCCCGCGCGGTCCTGAGCTGGACCGGGGAGGAGCGCCGATGAGCCGGCTGCCCCTGGCCGCCTGGGTCACCGTGGCGGCACTCGGCCTGATGCTGGCCGGCGGGGCGGGCGTGGGCGTCAGCAAGCTCGTGGACCAGGAGGTGGGGCTGTCCGACGAGCCGATCACCGCGGGCAGCCAGCTGGCCCCGGCGACCACGCCCACGACGTCGGACGCCGCCGACCGCGCGGCCGCCCGCCGCGGGCGGGAGCGCCGGGCCAAGGCCCGCCGGGCGCGCGCCCGCCGCCGGGCCGCCGCCCGCAGGCGCGCGGCTCGAACGCCCGCGACACCCGCGCAGCCACAGCAGCAGCAGCCGGCGCAGCCGAGCGTCCCGGCGCCGGTGCAGCCGCAGTCCGGCGGAGGCGACGACGATGCGGCGGAGCCCGAAGACGACAACAGCGGCTCCGGGGGCGGGGACGACAGCAGCGGCAAGGGTCGCGGCCGCGGGCGCGGGGGCGACGAGCCCGACGACGACTAGCCCTCCCGCGCCTCCCGGCGGAGCCGGTCGATTAGGCGCGGATCGCTGGACTCGATCCGGTCCTCGGGCTGGCCGAGGCAGCTGAGCAGCTCGACCACGGCGCGGTCGTCGGACACGTGCAGCACGCGGTAGCCGGCGCCGCTCTGGCACCAGCGCTCCAGCGTGGTCAGCGGGTCGATGGCGGCCACGGTGGGATCGAGTCTAGGTCGGGTCCCGACGGTACGTTCGCGTTCCAGCGGGGTATAGGCAGCCGATGAGCCGCTCGGGGATGTTGGCCGCGACGGTCGCCGTGCTCACGCTGGGAGGCGGGTGCGCGAGCGCGCACGCCCAGCTGCCCGAGTTGCCCCAGCCCGTGAACGTGCCGTGGGAGCGCACGCTGCCGCCGCTGCCGGGCAGGCCCGGGGTCCAGCCGCACGCGGTGCCGGGGTGCCGCGACGGCAGCCTGGCCTGTGTGAGGCGCGTCGAGTCGAAGCTGCGGCGCCAATGGAAGCGCCTGGACGCCGCGTGCGACCACCGTGTGATCGCCTCGCTGGCCTATCTGCGCATCACCGAGATGCTGCGCAAGGACCTCAGCCGCCGGCGCCCGCGGTTCTTCCGCCACAAGCAGTGGATGGCGTACGTGATCACCGACTTCTCGAACTCGTACTTCACCGCCTTCGCCGACTACGAGCGCGGCCGGCCCGTGCCCGAGTCCTGGCGTCACTTCTACGACACCGCCCGCAGCGGCGACGCCAACGCGCTGCAGGACCTGCTGCTGTTCTCCAACGCCCACGCCCAGCACGACCTGCCGCACACCTACGCGTCGATGGGACTACGCACGCGCGCCGGGGCCTCGCGCAAGCGCGACCACGACGGCGTGAACGAGATCAACGTGCGCGCCATCCCGAAGATCAAGGCCGAGATCGAGCGCCGCTACGACCCCACCGTGCGGGACGTGCCCGGGCCGCTGGACGAG
>DASQLM010000056.1:0-2264 GCA_035630015.1 Thermoleophilaceae bacterium
CTACGCGGTCAAGAACACCGCCGGTGTGGTCACGAGCGCGGCCGTCGTCATGGTCGCCGTGTTCGCGATCTTCGGCAGCCTCTCGTTCATCATGTTCAAGCAGATGGGCCTGGGCCTGGCGTTCGCGGTCCTGCTGGACGCGACGCTCATCCGCGGGGTCCTGCTGCCGGCCACGATGAAGCTCCTGGGCGACAAGAACTGGTGGCTGCCCAGGAAGCTCAGCTGGCTGCCCCAGGTCAAGCACGAGGGTGAGGTGGAGCCGGCGACGGCGTAGCCCCTCGCTCGACATATCGCAGCACCCCGGTGCCCGCCCCCAGGCGGGCACCGGGTCGTTTCAGGGGGTCGGATCAGGGTGTTCGCCCGATGTCCCGATCCCGCTCTCGGAGCAGCATGGGGACATGAGCCGATCACGCATCATCTTCCTCGTCGCCACCGGCCTCGTGGCGCTGCATGTGGCCGACGACTCGTTCCTCCAGCCCCAGCCCGGCACCTCCCCCAGCGACCATCTGGTCAGCGGGCTGGTCCCGCTCGCGGGGCTCGGCGCCGCCGTCTGGATGACCGCGCGGACAGGTGACGGCGCCCGCGCCGCGATCGACCTGCTGGTGGGCGTCTTCGGGATCGTGGCCGGCCTCGAGGCCGTGCACTACGCCAGGGAGGTCGGCCCCACGGGCGACGACTTCACCGGCCTGCTGGCCATCCCCGCCGGGCTCACGCTGATCGGCCTGGGCGTGGTGACCCTCTGGACCACCCGCAACCGCGACGGTGGCCCGGCGCGCCGAGTGCTGAGGCGGGCCGGTATCGGGGTCGCCGCCTTCGTCGTGTTCCAGTTCGTCGTCTTTCCCGTTGCGGTGGCGTACGTGATCACCCACGCGGCCCGGCCCCCGGTCGAGCGGATCGACCTCGGCGGCCGTGACACCGATGTCCGCTTCCGGACGAGCGACGGACTCCGGCTGCACGGCTCGTACGTGCCCTCGCGCAACGGGGCCGCCGTGATCGTGGCCTTCGGCCGCCAGGGCAGCCAGCCCCATGCCCGGATGCTGGCCCGCCACGGATACGGGGTGCTGATCTTCGACCGCCGCGGCGAGGGCCACAGCGACGGCGATCCCAACTCCTACGCCTGGAACGAAGGCGAGCTGGACCTGCGCGCGGCGGTCGACTTCCTCCGGGCGCGGCCGGACGTGGACCCCGGCCGGGTCGGGGGCCTGGGCCTGTCCGTGGGCGGGGAGACCTTCCTCCAGGCCGCCGCGCACGACCGCCGCATCCGAGCGGTGGCCAGCGAGGGCGCGGCCGCGCGCTCGTTCGGCGAGCTGCGCAGCGTGCCCGGGTCGGCGACGCTGACCGCGGCAACCATGGCCGGCATCACCGCCGGCACCGCGGTGTTCGGAAACGCGACGCCGCCGCCGCACCTGAACGACCTGGTGGGCCGGATCGCGCCAAGGCCGATGTTGCTGATCTACGCCACCAAGGGCACCGGGGGCGAGGAGCACACCTTCAACCGCGCGTTCTACCGCGAGGCCGGCCGCGGCAGGTCCATCTGGGAGATCCCCGAGTCCGGGCACGTCGGCGGCCTGGAGGCGCGGCCGCGGGAGTACGAGCAGCGGGTCGCCGGCTTCTTCGACCGGGCGCTCTAGGCCGGCGCAAAGTCGCCCGCGCCCTCGCGCAGGCGGTCCAGCAGCCCGGAGACCTCGGCCAGCTGGTCGTCGTCCAGGCCGTCGAGCCCGAAGCGGGCGTCGTGCAGCGCCGCCGTGGCCTGCTCGGCCACCCTCCGCCCCTCGGGGGTGATCGAGGCCAGCGTGGTGCGGCGGTCGTGCTCGTGCGGCTCGCGCCGGGCCAGGCCCATGCCCTCCAGCCCGTCGACCAGGCTGGTCACGCTGGTGGGGTGGACCTGCAGCCGCGCGCCCATCTTGCCAAGCGGCAGCGAGCCGCGGCGGCTGTAGAACAGCAGCATCAGGGCCTCGTAGCGGGGAAAGGACAGCTCCCACGGCTTGAGCGCCGCGTTCAGCCGCGCCAGCAGGATCTGCTGCACACGCATGATCGACGTGACGGCGGTCATGGCCGCCACCGGCTCGGCGCCCCAGTGGGCCTCCCACTGGCGGGCGGCCTCGGCGATGGGGTCAAAGGGAAGCCGTTCGCTCATGCGCGTTGCAGATACTAGGACATCCGACTATCGTGCTGCCAACGATGAGCCAGGCCTACCAGCAGACGCCACTCGAGGGCTGGGAGGAGGCCTACGCGGCCACCCCCGAGCGCGACGCGGAGTTCAC
>DASQLM010000057.1:0-9688 GCA_035630015.1 Thermoleophilaceae bacterium
GTCCATCGCCGCGATCTCGTCGTTCACGCGCATCGCCCCGAGCTCGGCCACGATGCCGCCGCCCACCTTCGCCGCGACGATGAAGCCGACGACGAAGGGCACGATCTCGCGGTTCACGCAGAACGAGCTGAACAGCGGGCCGACCACGCCGGCCCCGATCTGCTGGCCGAACGCCTCGGCCGCGATCCCGCAGCTGGTGCCGGCCACGAACGCCATCAGCACGATCACCAGCACGCTCCCGGCCGCGAGCATCCCGACCTGGCGCAGCACCTCGCCCGAGTACCGCGGCAGCAGCCGGAACGCGCCCAGCACGCTCAGCACGAACGAGGTGAACGTGCCGAGGGGATCGATGACCGGCACGTATTCCGGCGCCTCGATGGCGCGCCGCACCGGGGAGGGTGACCGTTCCGGAGGGCTCATCCGCCGAAGTTCACTTCCGGGAAGAACGCCTGGAAGAGCTGCGTGTAGGTCACGGTCACGATCCCGATCGCCACGAAGCAGGTCACGACCGATTCGTTGACGGCGCGCCCGACGCCCTCCGCCCCGCCCTCGACCTGCAGCCCCTTCTGTGCGGCGATGACGCCAACCAGCGCGCCGAACAGCGCGAGCTTGACCACGCTGCCCCACAGATCGATGTAGTTGGTCAGGCCGAGCAGCTGCCCGGCGAAGGCCTCAGGAGTGGCGTCGTAGAGCACCACCGTCGCCGTGAACGTGCCGGCGATGCCCGCCCAGAAGGTCAGGAGCGCCAGCACCGGCATCCACAGGGTCAGGGCCACCACCCGCGGCAGCACGAGGTTGCGCACCGGGTTGATCCCCAGCACCTCGAGCGCGACCAGCTCCTCGCGGATCGTCCGTGCGGCCAGCTCCGCCGTGATCGTTGCGCCCAGCGTGCCCGCGACGATCGAGGTCGTGAGCAGCGGGCCGAGCTCGCGGAGGAAGACCAGCGGCGCCACCGGTGCGACCCGGTCCACAGCGCCGAAGGCCGACGCCAGCGATCCACCCATGATCCCGATCGTCCCGAAGCCGACGACGAACGCGACGATCGACGCCGGCAGGAGCGTGACCCGGAACGCGAACACGAACTGCCGCAGCAGCTCGTTGCGCCACGAGAGCCCGGGTGTCAGGAGCTGGGCGAATGTGCGCATCCCGAGGGCCGCGGTCGCACCCGCGTTGGCCACCCACAGGCCGGGCGGCACGTCCGCGCGCGCGAACGAGGGCCACGGCGTGAGCGCTCTCCTCTCCTCCGAGCTCACCCGGGGAACCTACCCTTGGCGCATAGACACCCTTGCTGGCCCACACACTCCCTTAACGACACCCGATGTGGCCGCGCAACACCCGCGGGCACCTCGGCGGCCGCGATGATCACCGCGTGACCTCGGCGGCCGTTCTGCGCGAACAGGGCGGCGCCTTCGCGCTGGAAGAGGTGGAGGTCGACGCGCCGCGCGCGGGCGAGGTGCTGGTGCGGGTCGCCGGGGTGGGCATCTGCCACACGGACCTGGCCGCCGCGGACGGCGCGCTGGGCCTGCCGCTGCCGATCGTGCTGGGCCACGAGGGCGCCGGCACCGTCGAGGCCGTCGGGCAGGGCGTCACGGCGGTCGCGCCGGGCGACGGCGTGGTCCTGACCTACGACCACTGCGGCGTCTGCCCGCGGTGCGCCGCGGGCCATCCGGCCTACTGCGAGCGGTTCGCGGCACTGAACGCGTCGGGCGCCCGCGCCGACGGGACCACGACCCTGTCCGGCGCAGACGGGCCGGTGCACGGCAGCTTCTGCGGGCAGTCCTCGTTCGCGGGTCTGGCGCTGGCCGGCGAGCGCAACGCGATCCCGGTGTCCACCGAGGCGCCGCTGGAACTGCTCGGGCCACTGGGATGCAGCGTCCAGACCGGCGCGGGGGCCGTGTTCGAGGTGCTGGACGCGCGGCCGGGCCAGGGGATCGCGGTGGTGGGCCTGGGCGCCGTGGGGCTGTCGGCCGTCATGGCCGCCGCGGTGGCCGGGTGCGACCCGATCGTGGCGATCGACCCCGACGGCCGCCGCCGCGAGCTGGCCGAGGAGCTCGGCGCCACCCACGCCCTCGACGCATCCCAGCGCCCGCCTGCCCACGTGGACCTGTCGGTGGACGCGGTGGGCAGCCAGGACGCGCTGACCGCGGCCCTGCGCGCCCTGGCCGCGCCCGGCCACTGCGCCACCGTGGGCTGGCGCGGGCCGCGGAACCGGCTGACCGTGGACCAGGGCCACCTGCTGCAGGGGCGCTCGCTGACGGGGGTGATCGAGGGCGACACCGTGCCCGGCCGGTTCATCCCGCGGCTGCTGGAACTGCACGCGGCCGGCCGGTTCCCGTTCGAGCGGCTGGTGCAGACCTTCCCCTTCGACCGGATCGGGGAGGCCGTGGAGGCGGCGCGCGCGGGCCGCGTGGTCAAGCCGGTGCTGGTGCTCTAGCGGAGCTCGCGCTTGAGGACCTTGCCGGTCGCGTTGCGCGGCAGCTCGTCCAGGAACTCGACGTCGCGCGGGACCTTGTAGCGGGCCAGGCGGTCGCGCACCACCTGCTTCACGGCGTCCGCGTCGGGCGCCCCGTCGCCGTCGGGCACGACGAACGCCTTCAGCCGCTGGCCGAAGTCCTCGTCGTCCACCCCCACCACCGCGGCCTCGAGCACGCCGTCCAGCGAGCCGATCACGTCCTCCACCTCGCGTGGGTACACGTTCTCGCCGCCGGACACGATCATGTCGTCGTCGCGCCCCTCGATCCGCAACCGGCCCTCGGGGTCCAGCGAGCCCAGGTCGCCGCTGGACATCAGCCCGTCCAGCGACTCCTTGGTCTGGCCGCCGGTGTAGCCCTCGAACGCGGCCTCGCTGCCCACGAAGATCCGGCCGGGCCGGCCCGCCGGCACCTCGCGCCCGTCGGCGTCCAGGAGTCGCAACTCGATTCCGGTCACGGGCCGTCCCGCGGTGGCGGGGTCGGCGCGCAGGTCCGCGGGACCGGCGATCGAGACGATGGCCACCTCGGAGGAGCCGTACGCGTTGTGCACCACGTCGCCGTACTCGTCCATCAGCCGCACGGCCAGGTCGCCGGGGATGGCCGAGCCGCCGAGCGCGATCAGCCGCAGCCGCGAGCAGTCGTAGCGGGCGCGCACCTCGTCGGGCAGGGCCAGCATGCGCTGGCCCATGACCGGCACCATCGCCACGCTGGTCACGCGCTGGCGCGCGATCGTGGCCAGCGTCTGCTCGGCGTCGAAGCGGCGGCGCAGCACCACCTCGCAGCCCAGCAGCAGCCCGAGGCCGAAGTGGGCGAACCCCCAGGCGTGGAACAGCGGCGCGGCCACGAAGTGGCGGTCGCCGCGGCGGAGCGGGATCCGCTCGAGCACGGAGACCAGAGCCGACGTGGGCGCCTCGGGCGGCCGGCGCGCGCCCTTGGGCGTGCCGGTGGTGCCGGACGTCAGCAGCACGGTGCGCCCGGGCTCGGCCGGCGGGTCGGGGTGGCCCGCGGGCGCGGCCGCGATCACCGAGTCGATGCTCGGCCGGCCCGGGTCGGGCTCGTCCTGCCAGGCCAGTACACGGAGCACGGAGCCGGGCGTCGGCTCCACCAGGCCGTCGAACTCGGCGTCGTGCACCAGCACGCGCGCGCCCTCGCGCTGGAGCACGTCCTGGAGCTGGGGCCCCGAGAACGAGGTGTTCAGGAGCAGCAGGTCGGCGCCCAGCTTGCCCGCCGCCACCGCGGCCTCGGCGAAGAAGCGGTGGTCGCGGCACAACAGGCCCAGCCCGTCGCCGGGGCCGACGCCGCGCTCGGCCAGCGCCAGCGCCAGGGCGCTCGAGCGTTCGTGCAGCTCGGCCGCCGTGACCGGGCCGAGCTCGTCGATCAGGGAGATCCGGTCGCCGTCGCGGGCGGCGGCGGCAGCCACCACTCCGGCCAGGCCCTTGCCCCAGCGCCGCAGCGCGCCGCCCATCCGCAGCCCGGTCAGCGGGTCGACCGGCCGCAGCACGCCGGCGCGGCCGAGCACGCGCACCGCGCGCACGGCCACAGGCGCGTCGCTCACGGGCGCCGGCGCAGGAAGAACACCAGCGGGGCGTCCTCGCCCTTGCGGTCCATCGCGCCGATGACCGTGTCGCCGTCCACGCGCCGGAAGTGGTCGAACACGGGGTGCTGGTCGTAGACCATCGTCGCGGTGCTCACGCCGCGGTACTCGACGCGCCGCAGGGTCGCCGAGCCCATCACGTCGCTGGCGGCGCGCTCGCCGCCGTCGTCCGAGCACACCATCGGGTCCACGTCGTCGGCGCCGCGGAAGGCCTTGCCCTGCCAGCGCAGGTTGTCCAGCATCCCCTCGCCGGGGTGGCCGGTGGGCACCAGCCCGCCGTCCCACTCGCCGATCATCGCCTCGGGCTCGACCGCTTCCAGCGAGTCGAAGAAGGCGAGCGCATCCGCCACCGTGCCCGGCGAGTCGACCAGCGCTCGGAGCCGCTCCTCGCTCACCCGGCGGACGCTAACGCAGCGCCGGGCGGCAGGGGGTGGCGCGGCCACCCCCTCACCCGGGCGAGTGGGGATGCGCCACACTCGCCGCGCGGGCGGCCGCGAGAAGGTCTGGCCATGACGTCGATCCTGCCGTCCCCTGACGAGTACGCCGAGCTGGCCCCCACATCGGGATCGCCGGTCTGGCGCGCCTTCAACGACGTACGGCTGCTGAACACGTCCGGCTTCGCGACGCTGCTGCAGGTTGCCCACCCCACCGTGGGCCACGGAGTGCACCAGTACTCGTCGTTCGTCAAGGACCCCTGGGGGCGTCTGCTGCGCACGCTCGACTACGTGCACGGGACCATCTACGGCGGACCGCAGCTGGCCGGCGAGATCGGCGCGCGCGTGCGCAGCATGCACAAGACCATCAAGGGGACCAGGAGCGACGGCTCGCGCTACTCCGCGATGGAGCCGGACGCGTTCGCCTGGGTGCACGCCACGCTGGCCCACTCCGTGTTCGAGGGCTACCGCGTGTTCGCCACCCCGATGTCGCCGTACGAGCAGGAGGCGTTCTGGCGCGAGTGGATGGGCGTCGGCCGCCTGATCGGCGTGCGCTACCGCGATCTGCCCGAGCGCGCCGCCGACTTCCCGGAGTACTTCGACGCGGTGGTCGACGAGCAACTCGAGTGGACCCCCGCCGTCCCCGAGGTGCTGGACACCCTGAACGCCGCCCCGCCTCCCAACGTGCCCGGCCTGCGGCCGGGTGTGTGGCGGCTGCTGCGCAGGCCGATGGCCGCCCAGCTGCGCGTGGCCACCGTCGGCCTACTGCCCGACCGCCTGCGAGAGCGGCTCGGTCTGCCCTTCTCCGCGCACGAGCGGCGCACCCTCAGGACGATGGCCGCGCTCTCGCGCGCATCCGGCCCGGCCATGCGCGGCCCGCTGGCCGAGTTCGGCCCCAACTACGTGCGCTGGCGCCACGAGGCGCTGGCGCGCGGCGACGTGGCCGCCGCCGGCTCGGCGCCGGCGACCAAGGCCGCGGCGGCCTAGCGCCTACAGGCCCGCCTCCGCCCTGGCCCGCTCGGCCAGGTGCGGCACCCCCACCCGCTCGCACTCGAGGCACGCCTCCTCGAGCAGGCGCCGCGCCTCCGGCGGGTCCTGGTCGCGCAGGCGGGAGCCGGCCAGGAGGCCGCACCGGGCGGCCTCGAGCGGGCGCTCCAGCTCGATCCAGCGATCCCTGGCTTCGCCCAACACGCGCGCGCCCTCGGCCGGGTCGGGCGCGACGGCGCCATTCGCCTCCAGGCTCGCGGCCCAGCCGATCGGGTAGTTCAGGGGCCCTGCCAGCTCCGCCGCGACGGCGGCCGATTCGCGCGCCTGCGGGCCCAGCCCGTCCAGCGACTGCACCACCGCCCGCATGGCCACCGCCTGGACCGACTGGGCCGCCAGGCCCGCCTGCTCGCAGATCTCGGCAGCCTGCCCCAGCACCGCAACCGTCTCGGCCAGGTCCCCCCGGTCGCGCAACACCAGCGCGAGCCCGTACAGCGCGTGGAACGCCAGCTCGGACCAGCCCATCTGCTCGGCGCGGGAGTGGGCCTCGCGGAACTGGTCCTCGGCAAGGTCGAGCCGCCCATCGCGCCACGACAGCAGGCCCCGCAACGCGAACGGCAGGCACAGCTGGGACGTGAGCCCCTCGCGCTCGGCCAGCGCGGTGCTGGCGTCGGTCGACAGCAGCACCTGGTCCCAGTCGGCCCGGTAGGCGGCCAGCTGCGCCACGGCCGCGTGCAGCTCGACCTGGTTCGGCACGTCCCCGATCCGCTCCGCCAGCTCCAGCGCCTCGCGGTAGGCGTCCCGGGCCGCGTGGGCATCCGTCTGCGACAGCTCGAAGTGCCGGCCGAGGGCCAGCAGCGCCACGATGGTCTCTCCCTGGTCGAGCCCGCGGGCGAGCTCGACCGAGCGCTCCAGGTTGGCGCGGGCCTTCTCGTTGTCACCGACCCGGCCGAAGACGCGGCCGAAGATCCCGTGGGCCCGGCTGGCGGCACCGGTCTCCCCCAGCTCCTCGGCCAGGCGCAGCGCCTTCTCCGCGGCGTAGATCGCCAGCATGTTGTCGCCCGTCTGCAGGTACAGCCGGGCGGCCTCCTCGTACAGGCGCACGAGCTCGATCGAGGGCTCGGCGGCCTTGAGCAGGTTGATCCCGTGCTGGTAGTTCTCGGTGGCCGCCCTGCTCTCGCCCTTCACGGCAAGCGCCGAGCCGATCTTGCGGTGCAGGTCGGCCACGCGGCGGACGTCGCCGTGGTCACGGTGGTGCTCCAGGCCCGTCTCCCACGCCCCCAGCGCGGCGTCCAGGCGTCCCATCCGCAGCGCCACGTCGCCCAGCTTCTCGCCGATCCGCGCGGCCGCCTCCGGATCCTCGTCCCGGACCAGCTCCACGGCCTGCCCGTAGTGCGCGATCGCCTCACGGTTCGCGTACAGGCGCGCCGCCGCGTCGCCCGCGTCCTCGACGAACCTCACGGCGAGCGCGGTGACCTCGGCCCCCTCCTCGGGGCCGGCCCCGGCCTCCGCGCACAGCACCGCCGCCCGCCCGTAGTGCTCGGCCAGCAGGGCCACCACCTGGTCGGTCCGGTCCCCGGCACGCTCCTCGATGAAGCGGCCGACCTCCACGTGCTTGCGCCAGCGCGCCGCCTTCGGCAGCTGGCCGTAGGCCACGTCGCGGATCAGCACGTGCTTGAAGGCCAGCTCGCGCTCGCCCGCCAAGAGGCTCTCCGCCCCGGGGGCGAGGATGTCCTTCTCCTGGAGCTCGCCCAGCGCGGGCGCCAGCGGCCGGCCCTCCGCCACCGCGACCGGGATCAGCACGCCCTCCCAGAACGTGCGCCCCACCACGGCGGCCTGCTGCACCAGGCGGCGCTGGAACGGCTCGAGCGCGTCGAGCCTGGCCGCCAGGACGGCCTGCACCGAGTCGGGCAGCTGCGCCACCCCCTCGACGCCCTCCTCCCCCAGCCGCCGGACCATCTCCTCCGCGAACAGGGGGTTGCCGCCTGAACGCTCCGCCAGCAGCGGTGCCAGCTCACCGGGAGGCCCTTCCGCGCCGTCCAGCAGGGCCGTGACCAGCTCACGCACGCTGGCGTCGCTCAGCGGATCCAGGAACAGCTGCGTCGCACCCAGCCGCCCGCCGCCCCACCCCGAGCGGCGCTCGAGCAACTCGTCGCGCGCCAGGCACACCACCAGCAGGGGGGCCCGGACCCACCGCGCCAGGTGCTCGATGGCGTCGAGCATCCCGTCGTCGGCCCAGTGGATGTCCTCGAAGGCCAGCACCACCGGCCCCTGCCCCGCCGACGCCTCGAGCACGATCCGCAGCGCCGAGAAGAACTCCTCGCGCCTGCGCTGCGGGTCGGCCTCCGGCTGCGCCAGCGACGCCGGTACCTCGAGCCCCAGCGAGGCGCCGATCTGGGCCGCGCGCGCGTCGACGACCTCGGGCGCCGCGTCCAGCACCCCACCGACGTGGTCGCGCAGCCTGGCCCACGCGGCGTCGGAACTGTCGGAGTCCACGATGCCCGCCTCGCCGCGCATGACCTCCCCGAGCGCCCAGTAGACGATTCCGGACCCGTACGGCAGACAGCGGCCGGTCCGGATGCGCGCCCCTGGCTCGATCGCGGCCAGCCGCTGTTCCAGCTCGCGCAGCAAGCGCGACTTCCCGACCCCGGCCTCACCGACCAGCGTGACCATGTGCGCGCGCCCTTCGCGGACCACCCGCGCGACGCAGCCGGCCAGGACCTCCAGTTCCCGCTCACGGCCCACGAGCGGGGACTCCGCGGATGCCGGCCGCCGCAGCGGCCGCGGTTCGATCAGGCCGGTCGCCTCCCAGGCGGCAACGGGCTTGGCCTTGCCCTTCAGCGTCAGCGGCGGCAGCGCCTCGTAGGCCACGGCGTGGCGTGTGGCTCGAACGGTGCGCTCTCCCACCGTGACCGAGCCCGGACGGCCCGCCGATTCCAGGCGCGAGGCCACGTTCACGGTGTCGCCGGTGACCGTGTACCGGTCGCCGACGGCGCCCGCCATGACCTCGCCCGTGTTCACGCCGACGCGCAGGGCGAACGTGGTGTCGCGCGGCAGCCAGCCGTTCACCTCGTCCATCGCCTCCTGCATCCCCAGCGCCGCCCGCACCGCGCGCTCGGCATCGTCCTCGTGCGCAACCGGCGCGCCGAACAGGGCCATCACGTTGTCGCCGATGTACTTGTCCACGGTGCCGCCGAAGCGCTCGACCTCGGCGCCGAGCCGCAGCAGCGAACGGTCCACCAGCGACTTCACGGCCTCCGGGTCCATCCCCTCGGCGACCGCCGTGTAGCCGGACAGGTCGGCGAACAGGACGGAGACCTGGCGGCGCTCGTCCGGAGGCTCGGCCGACGCCGGCGCGGCTGCCCCGTCCTGGAGCCCGGCGCCGCAGGCCATGCAGAATCGGGCCTCGGCGGGCGCCTGTTCACCGCACGAGGGGCAGCGCCTCGCCAGCGCGCCGCCGCAGGTCATGCAGAAGCGTGCCTCGGCCGGGTTCTCGCCACCGCAGGACGGGCAAGGTGCCATTGCGCCGAGTATCCCCCAGGTCCGGGCGGCGGGCGCGTACTTGACCTGGAGGGCTAGGCGGCCAGCGCCTCGAGCTCCGCCCGGATCAGCGGCTCGGACTCGGCGGCCTTCTGGTCCAGCCACTGCCACGCCGGCGGCGCCTGCATCTCGGTGCGCCCGTCGGCCAGGTGGTCGACCAGTTCGGCGACCGCCAGCTCGACCACGACCAGCGCCGGCGCGGCCTCCACCCCCTCCTTGACCACGCGCGCCTCGCCCTTGGCGGTGAAGGCCAGGCCCTCGGCCATCACGCACAGCGCGGCGGCCGGGTCCCGGCGCAGCCGCCGCAGCGTCTCGCGGCGGCCGCCCAGCGCCAGCAGCACGCGGCGGTCACCGGCGCGGACGGCGGTGGACACGGGGATGGCGTGCGGGCCCGCCACGCACAGCACGGCGGCGGTGCCGGCGGGCCAGAAGGGCAGCGCGTCCATTCCCGCAGGGTGTCAGGTGCCCTGGGGCTGCGGCGCCTCGAAATTTGTGTGCGGCAGCACGCGGTCCAGCGGCCGGGGCAGCCACCAGTTCCAGTGGCCCATGATCTCCATGGTCGCCGGCACCAGGACCAGGCGCACGATGGTGGCGTCCAGGGCGATGGCCACCGCCAGGCCCAGGCCGATCTCCTTGATCGACGGCACGCCGGTGCCGGCGAACAC
>DASQLM010000058.1:0-3233 GCA_035630015.1 Thermoleophilaceae bacterium
GCACCGGCCGGGGCTCGAAGTCGCCGTCCCAGTAGGAGGCCAGCTTCTCCAGGCCGTCGTCCAGCAGCACCGCCCGGGCCTTCGGGTCGCCCTCCTCGCCGAAGCGCTCGGGCCGGAACTCGGGCGTGTTGGGCGAGCCCAGCCCCGCACCCAGGACCAACCGGCCCCCGCTGAGGCGGTCCAGCGTCACGGTCTCCCGGGCCAGCTGGTGTGGGCGCCGCCGCGCCAGCGGGGTCACCATCGGCCCGATGGTCACGCGCTCGGTGGCCACGGCCACGGCGGCCAGCGTGATCCAGGGGTCGGCCACGCCGCGCACCGGGTCGCGGTACTCCACGTGGTCCCAGACGAAGAAGCCGTCCCAGCCCGCCTGCTCCGCGCGTGCCGCCAGCTCGGCCACCCTGGCGGGCTCGGACAACTCGTCGAACGGGGCCAGGAAGATGCCGTGGCGCGGCTCGGGCATCGGCTCAGCCGGCCACGGCCAGCGGCTGCTCGACCAGGCCCTCGGCCGCGGCCCACTGCACGATCCGCTCGAAGGTGCGCTCGACCGGCATGTACGTCAGGCCCAGCTCGCGCTCGGAGCGCGAGGCGTCGTACTGGTGCCCGTGCAGCAGCGTGCGCACGCGCGCGGCGCACAGCGGCGAGGTGCCCTCCTTGAGCCTGTATACCCCGTCGCTGGCCGCGGCGACCGCGCGGGCGACCGGCGGCGGGATCATGCGCACCTTGTGCTCGACGCCGGCCACCTCGCTCACGATCTCGAGCGCGCGCGTGGACGGGATCGTGGCCCCGTTCAGGAGGTACCGCTGGCCCGCCGCGCCGTGCTCGGCGGCCAGCAGATGGCCCTCCACGCAGTCGTCGATGTCCACGATGCTGACCGGCACGTCCAGGAACGCCGGGAGCTTGCCGTTCAGATAGGCGATGGCGATGGCGCCCGTGCCGTGGGTGCGGCCCGGGCCCTGGACCGACGAGGGGTTCACTGCCACCAGCTCGACCTCCTCGTACGCGGCGGCGGCGAATGCCGCCTGTTCGCCCTCGTGCTTGGACTGGTCGTAGACCGACAGGTAGGAGCCCCGGTGCGCGGAGCCCTCGGTGCCGACCGTGCCCTCGACCTCGCCCAGCGTGGCGGCGGAGGACGTGAACACCACCCGTCCCACCCCGGCCGCGGCCGCGGCGCGGACGGCGTTCTGGGGCCCGTCCACGTTCACGCGCATCATCAGCTCCGGGTCCTTGGGGCAGTGGCTGTTCAGGCCGGCCACGTGGTAGGCCAGCTCGCAGCCCTGCATGCCGGCGGCCATCGACGCCTCGTCCAGCACGTTGCCGCGCACGACCTCCGCGTCGCGCTCGCGCAGCGTCCGGGCAGCGGTGTCCGAGCGGGCCAGGCCCACGACCTCATGTCCCTGCTCGTGCAGGTGCGGGATCAGCGCCCCGCCGATGAAGCCGCTGCCGCCGGTCAGGAAGACGCGGGCCACGTCAGACGGGCTCGCGGGTGCGGGCCACGCGCGGGTCGGGCTCGGTGGCCGCCCCCGACTCCGCGAGGAACAGGCGGACGCGTTCCATGGTGTCGCCGGGCTCCTCGCCCTCGGCGGGGCGCATGGGCTCGCCGAAGCGGATCTCGATCGGGTGGCGGGTGCCCCAGGGCCTGCGGTCGCGGAAGACCATCCAGTGGTGCCCGCGGGGCATCGCCTCGCTGGTGCCGGAGACGTAGACGGGCACCAGCGGGACCCCCTGCTGGGCGGCCAGCACGGCGGCGCCGGACTTCAGGCGCCCCACCTTGCTGTCGTTGGTCCGGGTGCCCTCGGCGAACATCAGCAGCGTGCCGCCGGAGTCCACCCAGTCGCGCAGGTGGCCCGTGGCGTCCTCGCTCAGGCCGCCGCCGTCGCGATCCACGGGCACGGTGCCGAACACCAGCGAGGCCGCAAGCGCGTTGCGGCGCTTGGTGTAGAAGTAGTCCACGGCCGCGGCCACGGCGGTGCGGCGCCGGCGCTTGCCCGGCAGGGCGCGCAGCAGCGCGGGGGTGTCCATGTGGCTGGCGTGGTTGGCCACCAGCACCACGGGCCCCTCGACCTCCTTCAGCCGCTCGCGGCCCCGCACCCGGCGGCGGGTGTACAGGTCCATGCAGGGGCCGAGCACGCCGCAGACCAGGAACTCGCGTACTCGGGCTGCCGGCGCGGTGCGCGTCCAGCGCTCGTCCAGCTCGGCGGCGGGGGGCATACCTCTAGTACTCCCCGGCCCAGGGCCGGTTTCCACCTGTTTTCGGTTACTTGACGATCTTGCCGGGGTTCAGGTTCGCCCCCGGGTCGGTGCCGTGCAGCAGCGCCTCGACCATCCGGACGCCCGGGCCCGAGATGTCCTGCTCCAGCCAGCGCGCGTGCTCGGTGCCCACCGCGTGGTGGTGCGAGAGCGTGGCGCCCGAGTCCACGAACGCCTGCTGGATGGCGCTCTTGACGACGTCGTACTCCTCGAGCGAGTCGCGCTCGCCCGACGGCGTGATTGCGAACGTGAAGTACAGGCAGGCGCCCGCGTGGTAGCTGTGGGAGAGGTGGCACATCAGGTAGCCGGGCACGCCCAGCTCCCGGAACGCCCCCTGCCCCGCGGCCCGCACGGCGTCGTAGACGTTGCCCAGCTCGCTCCACGGCGCCGAGGTCTCGGACACGTCCGCCGGGGCCCCGCGGTCCAGCAGGAAGTCGCGGATGTAGGGGGTGTCGAACTTCTTCTGGTCGTACAGCTCTCCGGGGCTGGAGCCGATGGACATGCCGCCGTGGCGCTTGACGATCCGCTCGGTGAGCGCGCGCTGGAGCTTGACGTTGGTGGACGTGCCCTCGTAGCCGATGAACGACAGGCACATCTGCTCCAGGTCCCAGCCCTTGCGCTTGAGCAGCAGCTGCAGCGCCTTGGACTTGACCCGGTCCAGCGGGGTGGGCGCCTTGCTGGTGGCGAACGAGAAGGCGGTCTCGGGCGCGTCCGACACGCGGGTCACCGACGGCTCCGCCTCGCTGGCGGCTATGTCGCGCATCGCGGCCAGCCCCTCCCGCCAGTTGGGGAACAGGTAACCCAGGATCTGGCGCTCGGGCGGCCGCCGGCGCACCTGCACGGTGGCCTCGGTGATCAGGCCCAGCCGGCCCTCGCTGCCCAGCACCATCTCGCGCACGCTCGGGCCGGTCGAGGTGGAGGGCACGGGCCGCACCACCAGCACGCCCGACGGGGTGACCACGCGCAGGCCGCGCGTCAGGTCGGCG
>DASQLM010000059.1:0-5234 GCA_035630015.1 Thermoleophilaceae bacterium
TGGACAGGTTGGCGCTGATCCGCGGCACGCGCCTCATCGCGTCGACGTCGCGCAGCAGCAGCGGCGACTTGGTCAGCACCGATGCCGGCGTGCCCGAGTCCGCCAGCGCCCGCCAGATCTCCGGCATCAGCCGGTACCGGCCCTCGACCCACTGGTACGGGTCGGTGTTCGTGCCGAGCGCGACGTGCTCGCCCTTCCACGACGGCCGCGCCAGCTCGCGCCTCAGCACCTCCGGGACGTTGACCTTGACGACGATCTCCTTCTCGAAGTCGCGCCCGGCGCCGAGGTCGAGGTAGGTGTGGGTGGGGCGAGCGAAGCAATAAATGCAGGCATGTGCGCATCCCCGATACGGGTTGATGGTCCACCGGAACGGCATCCGCGACGCCTTCGGCACCCGGTTTAGCGCCGACTTGGCCCGCACCTCGTAGAAGCGCGTGTCGAGGGCCTCGGGCGCGTCGAAGGTGCGCACCGCGGCCGGCTCGCGGTAGCCCGGGAGAGTGTGCTCGCGCTCGGCCTCGAGTTGCTGGCCTTTCCACCTCATACGAACACATGTTCGCATAGGGCGAGGACGCCTACGACATCAGCGTTGCCACCAGCCGGCGCTCGCCGCCGCGGTCGCGGTGCTCGCACAGGTAGATGCCCTGCCACGTGCCCAGCGCCAGCTGGCCGTCGGTGACGGGCAGCGTGAGCGAGGGGCCCATCAGCGACGCCTTGACGTGAGCGGGCATGTCGTCCGCGCCCTCGAGCGTGTGCGTCCAGTAGGGGGCGTCCTCGGGCACCGCCTCGTTGGCCCACGACTCGAGGTCGCGGCGCACGTCCGGGGACGCGTTCTCGTTCACGGTCAGCGACGCCGACGTGTGCTGGATCCACAGGTGCAGGAGGCCGGCGCGCACCTGGTCGAGTGCGGGCGCGCCAGCAAGCACCTCGTCGGTGATGAGGTGGAAGCCGCGCGGGCGGGCGGTGAGCGTTATCTGGGCCTGTTCGAGCATTGGCGGGATCGGCGGGTCGCTCCTAATATTGCTCCAGGAGAACATTCCTGGCAGGCACGCCTGTCTCTCACGGTCGCGAAACCGCCCCGGCGAACCGGGCCGTGTGATGAAAAGACAGACACAGGGACAGGAGAAGCACGATGCGGCCTGGGCTCCGCCAGCGTTTCGGGTGGCGCACATCGTTGGATGCGGGAATCGCCGTGCCGGGTAGCCGGCTGGCGATGTCTCAGGGCGCCGCATGGTTCGCCTCGGTCGCCGCTGCGCTCGGCGTGGTCATCGTCGTCCTGCCGCACGAGGCGGGCGTCGACGAGGTCGGCCTGGCCGTGACCACGCTGGCCTGCGGGGTGCTGGCCGCGGGCGCGCTGGTGGGCTCCGACCGGATACCGCAGTGGTGCTTCGTGGCCGGCACACTCGTGGCCACCGTGGTCGCCGCCGCGGCGATGCACTACTGGGGCGAGGGCTCGTTCTACGGGCCGCTGCCGTTCCTGTTCCCGGTCGTCTACGGCGCGTGGTTCCTGCCCCGGCGCGCGGCCGTGATGGTGATGGCCCTGACCGCCGCCCTGGTGGCCGCGGAGCTGGTGCACCAGGACCGCGGCGACGCGGCCTTCGGCGCCTGGGTGGCCACCGCAGGCACGCTGGTCGGCGCCGGGATGCTGGTGTCCATCCTGCGCTCGCGCACCAACCACGCCATGGCCAGCCTGACCGAGGCCGCCCGCCGCGACCCCCTGACCGGGCTGCTGAACCGGCGCGGCTTCGAGGAGATCTTCGACGTGGAGCTCGAGCGAGCGCGGCGGAGCGAGCAGAGCCTGAGCGTGATCGTCGGCGACCTGGACAACTTCAAGCGCATCAACGACCGGCACGGCCACGCCGCGGGCGACGAGGCGCTGCGCCGGGTGGGGCGGGCGCTGGAGACCGGCAAGCGCAGCTGGGACGTCGCCGCCCGGATCGGGGGCGAGGAGTTCGCGATCCTGACCCCCGACACCGACGAGCACGGGGCATACATCCTGGCCGAGCGGCTGCGCACCGGGCTGGCCAAGGACTTCGCCGGCGGGTCCGCGGACGCGCTGACCATCAGCTTCGGGATCGTGAGCTACCCGGTGCACGGCCAGACGGGCTCGTCGCTGCTGCAGGCGGGGGACCAGGCCCTGTACGCCGCCAAGCGCCTGGGCCGCAACCGCTCGGTGATCTCCAGCGCCGAGGTCCCGGGCATCCTCGGCTCGCCGTCGCGCGAGGGTCGCGAGGACGTGTCGGTGGACCTGACCAGCCTGCTGTCGCTGGCCGAGGCGCTGGACGTGCGCGACTCCGGCAGCGCTACGCACTGCCGCCGCGTGGGCCGCTACTCCGAGCTGATCGCCCGCGAGCTGGGCCTGCCTCCCGACTCGGTCGAGCGGGTGCGGATCGCCGGCGTGCTGCACGACGTGGGCCGCGTCGGCGTTCCCGACGACCTGCTGACCAAGGAGGGCCCGCTGGACGAGGAGGAGTGGCACTGGGTGCGCTCGCACCCCGAGATCGGCGCCCGGATGCTGGAGACCACCGACTTCGCCGACATCGGCGGCTGGATCCGCAGCCACCACGAGCGCCCCGACGGCGGCGGCTATCCGGACGGCCGCAGCGGCGAGCTCCCGCTCGAGGCCGCGATCCTGGGTGTGGCCGACGCGTACGAGGCGATGACCGCCGGACGGCCCTACCGCGAGGCGCTGGATCCCCAGGCCGCCTCCGACGAACTGCGCCGTGGCTCGGGCCGGCAGTTCGACCAGCGGGTGGTCGACGCGCTGCTCCGGGTAGTCTGACCGCCGGGAACCGGTGGCGGGCTCGCGACAGCCGTCACCAAGTAGCCACGCCCGCGTGGCCTCAGATACAGTCTCTCGCCCGCCAGGGAACCCCTTGACGACCCACGCCCTGAATACACCCACACCCGCAGCCGCGCCCGGAACAGGCCTGACCGTCCTTCGGTACCTGGACCTCATCGTCCTGGCGCTTGCCCTGCCCATCTTCCTGGCGCTGTCGCTGCCCCTGCTGGGCTACGCGGCCATCGCCGCCGTGTGGCTGATCCAGCGCGCCGTGCAGCACTACGCCAACAGCAAGGCCGAGGCCACCGACGATCCGCGCACCAGCGTGGGCGTGCTGGCCGGCAGCATGCTCGGGCGCGGCTGGCTGACGGCGGGCACGATCCTGGCCGTGGGCCTGGTCGGCGCCCGCGCGGACGGCCTGGCCGCCGCTGTGCTGGCCATCTCGCTGTTCACGATCTACTTCGCGGCGCAGATGGTCGTGCGCCCGTTCGACGAGGCCGCGCGCAAGCCGCTGCCGCCGAAGGAGAGCCGCTGATGGGAACCAAGGGCAAGGTCGGGATCGCGTTCGCGCTGCTGCTGGCCATGGCGGTCGGCCTGTTCGGCATCTTCGGCTCCGAGGGCCGCAACAACGAGTTCCAGCCCCAGAACGAGTTCAAGCTCGATCCCTGGATCGACCTGAAGCTCGGGCCGCTGGACATGAGCATCAACAAGGCGGTGCTCTACGTGTTCCTGGCCGCCGCGCTGGCCACGGGGATCATGATCTTCATCAGCAGGCGCATGACCCAGCGCCCGAACAACGTCCAGACGGCCGTCGAGGCCGCCTACGAGTTCGCCGCCAACCAGATCGTGGGCACGAACATCGAGGACCGCAAGCTGGCCAAGAAGTGGTTCCCGTTCATCGCCACGCTGTTCTTCTTCATCCTCTTCTCCAACCTGATCGGCTACATCCCGTTGCCGACCAACACCGAGCACCCGATCCACATCGGGGGCCTCGAGATCCCGTCGTTCGCCATCTACGCGGCCACGGCCAACGTGTCGATCCCCCTGATCCTGACCCTGATGGTGGTGTGCATCTACCACTACGAGGGCATCAGGGCCAAGGGCCCGGTCAACTACGTGAAGGGCTGGATCCCGGCGGGCACGCCCGGCGGGCTGCTGTTCCTGATCCTGCCGATCGAGATCATCTCGCAGTTCGTGCGGATCATCTCGCTGTCCGTGCGGTTGTTCGCCAACCTGCTGGCCGGCCACCTGCTGATCCTGTTCATGGGCGGCGGGCTGGTCGTGATCCTCGGCCTCGCAGCGGTGGGCGTGTTCACGCTGCCCGTGGCCATCGCGTTCTTCATGTTCGAGGTGGTCCTGATCGCCGGCCTGCAGGCCTTCATCTTCGCCACCTTGACCTCTATCTACCTCGGCGAGGCAGTAGCCGAGGGTCACTGACTCGAAAGGACCCACACCAATGGAAGAACTCGCAACATTCGTCATCGCACAGGGCAGCGGAAAGGGCCTGCAGTCGATCGCCCTCGGCGTGGGCGCCGGCCTGGGCACCATCGGCCCCGGCATCGGCGTCGGTTACATCTTCGGCAAGGTGATCGAGTCGGTCACCCGCCAGCCGGAGATGCGTGAGGAGATCACCTCGATCCAGTGGCTCGGGTTCGCGCTGACCGAGGCGATCGTGTTCTACGCGTTCATCTTCGGCCTGATCGCCTTCTTCCTGGGCGGCTGATGTTCGACCTGGGCGCCATCACGACGGTCCTCGCCGCCGAGAGCGGCGGCTCGGGCAACTTCCTGGTCACCCCCAGCGTGGGGCTGATGATCTGGACGCTGATCGCGTTCGGGGCCAGCGTGCTGCTCCTGCGCAAGCTCGCCTACCCGAAGATCCAGGAGAACCTGGACCGGCGGCGCAAGGCCATCGAGGAGTCCATCGACGCCTCGATCGCCACCAAGGAAGAGGCCGACCAGCTGCTCGAGGAGTACCGCGCGCGGCTGAAGGAGGCCCGCGAGCAGGCCGACGACATCGTCACCCGCTCGCGCCGCGCGGCCGACTCGATCGCCGACGAGGCCAAGACCGAGGCCAAGCAGTACCGCGAGGAGCTCATGGAGTCCACGCGGCGCGACATCGAGCAGGAGACGCGTCGCGCGCTCGACGAGATCCGCAAGGAGGTGGCCGACCTCACGGTCATCGCCACCGAGAAGGTCACGCGCAAGTCGCTGGACGACGGCGACCAGCGCCGCCTGATCGACGAGGCGCTGGCGGAGGTCGACTTCTCGGCCCTGGCCGGCGACGAGCGCAAGGACGGCTAGAGGGCTGTCATGCAAGAGATCGCCGAGGTCTACTCACGGTCGCTGTTCGACGTCGCCAAGGAGCAGGGCGACCTCGACCGCATCCACGACGAGCTCGGTGAGTTCGCCGACGCGCTGGCGGACAGCCACGACCTCCAGGTGTTCTTCTTCAGCC
>DASQLM010000060.1:0-53608 GCA_035630015.1 Thermoleophilaceae bacterium
GGCGCGCCGTGGACCAACTTCACCCGCTTCTGGCGCCTGGTGGCCACCAACTCGGACCCCACCAGCGGCAACATGCTGGAGCAGGTGCCGAAGATGGTCATGGCGCTCAGCGCGGCCACGCTGCTGGCGGAGGAGCCGACCGGCACCAGCGCCGGCGCGATCGCCGTGACGGTGGGGGTGGCGTGCGCGTACGGCTGGATCGCCTGGCGCCGCTTCGACCGCAACGTGCTGCCCGCGTACCCGGGCCGCTTCGCCCGCGACGAGGTGCCCGCCGCCAGCGCCCGCCGGGTGTACGTGATCGTGGTGGACGGCGCCAACCGCGAGCGCATGTGGCAGGCCCACACGCCCACCATGGACCGCCTGGCCCGCGAGGGCACCGAGTACCTGGACGTGGACCCCGCCTACCCCGCCCGGACCGTGGTCTGCTTCTCGTCCATGCTCACCGGCGCCACGCCGGCCGAGCACGGCATGCGCTCGAACTTCACGCCGCGGCTGGGCGTGCGCGCGGAGTCGGTGTTCCAGACGCTGGAGCGCGCCGGCAAGCGCGGCCGCCTGGTGGGCATCGCCCACCTGCTGGACCCGTTCGGCGAGGACGTGGTGCGCTCGGTGACCTCGGTCCAGCCCACCGAGCGCATCGACCACTCGCTGACCGCGGCCGGGCGCAAGGTCGTCGAGGAGGAGGACCCGGACCTGCTGGTGCTGCAGCTGCTGGCCGCCGACCAGCTGGGCCACGTCCGCGGCACGCGCAACCCCGAGTACCTGGAGCAGATGGAGGCCACCGATCGTCACGTGGGCGACTTCCTGGCCTTCCTCGGCGAGCGCGGCAAGCTCGACGACGCCACCGTGATCCTGATGGCCGACCACGGCCAAGGCCGCGGCATCGGCGGCCACGGCCACCTGGACTGGGGCGAGCGGCCGGTGCCGTTCGTGGTCTGGGGCCAGGGGGCGGTGCCCGGAGCGGTCAGCGCCGAGCCGCGCTCGGTGCTGGAGCTGGCGCACACCGTCAGCGGCCTGCTGGGCGCCGACTCGCCGTCGGCCGCCCGCGGCCGCGCGCTGATTCCCGCCGGCGACCCGCTCGTGCACGCTCCCCCGGCGCGCGACGGGCGCTGCCTGGCCATCGTGGTCGCGCGCGACGAGGAGCCGCGCCTGCCCGCGGTGCTGGACGCGCTGCCCGCCGAGGCGGCCGGCATGCCGGTCGACGTGCTGGTGGTGGACGACGGCTCCGTGGACGCCACGCCCGACCTGGCGCGGGCGGCCGGGGCGGAGGTGGTCTCGCACGAGCGCTCGCGCGGCCTGGGGGCGGCGCTGCGCACCGGGCTGGAGCACGCCCGCGACGCAGGCTACGCGGCCGCCGTGTACCTGGACGGCGACGGCGAGTACGACGCGGCCGAGCTGGAGCGCGTGCTGGAGCCGGTGGCCCGCGGACGCGCCGACTACGTGCTGGGCTCGCGCTTCCTGGGCGAGCGCGAGGGCATGACCTGGCACCGCGACCTGGCCAACCGCGCCACCACCGCGCTCGTGGCCACGCTGATGGGCACCGTGCTCACCGACGGCCAGACCGGCTACCGGGCGCTGTCGGCCCGGGCGCTGCGGGTGGCCCGCATCAACCACGACTACAACTACGCGCAGGTGCTCACGCTGTCGCTGTGGGGGGCAGGCATCGAGCCGGTCGAGGTGCCCATCGGCTACCGCCGCCGCTCGGGCGGCCGCTCGTTCGTGAGCTACCCGGAGTACCTGGCGCGCGTGGCGCCGGCGCTCTGGCGCCAGTTCCGGGCCTCGAGGAGGGCCAGGGCCAGGACCGCGGCGCCGATCCCGGCGGCCAGCGCGTATGGCCAGGGCGAGTCGTCGAAGCTGGGGAACAGCCAGGTCAGCGGGCCGAACGGCGCATCGGGCCGGGGCCCGACCAGCCCGTCCGAGCCCAGCCGCACCGCCAGGTAGAGCCACAGCGACGACGCCGCGGTCAGCGCCGCCAGCGCCAGGCCGGTGCGCGGGTAGCGGCGCAGGCCCCAGCCCACCAGCGGGACCGCCAGCGGCAGCGCCGCCAGCAGGTGCCGGGGCGGGAACCAGTAGCCGAACATGGTCGGGGCCAGGAAGCCCGCCACCAGCAGCTGGGCGCCCAGCACGACCGTGCACATGGTGGCCGCGTCCTGCAGCGAGTGCAGGCCGGGCATGGCCAGCGACAGCTGATCGCGGCGCGAGCGGTACAGCATCACCACCCCCACGAAGGCCAGCAGGAACACCGGCGCCCAGCGCAGCAGGCCGTAGTCGCGGTCGATGAACAGGGCCACCAGCCGGTAGGAGCGCTCCAGGTAGCCCAGCGGGAACGCGGCGTCGGTGGCGGTCTCGCCGGCCACGTCGGCGGTGTAGGGGGTGGGACCGCCGTACAGCGACTCGTTGATGCCCACGTACAGCGCCACGCTGAAGAAGGCGGCCTCGGACGCGCCGACGGCCAGCGTCCGGCGGTGCGCGCGGAACAGGCTGCGGGCGGCGAACAGGCCGATCACGATGCCGGTGGGCACGAACTTGGTGCCCAGCCACGGCAGCAGGCCCAGCAGTGCGAAGCAGCCGAAGGCCGCTCGGCGCGAGACGCGCTCGGCCAGCCGCAGCGCCAGCAGCGCCGCGGCCACCAGCAGCAACGCCGCCGTCAGCTCGGGGTAGACGGCGGTGGCGTAGGCCATGAACGGGGGTGACACGCCCACCGCCAGCGTGGCGCCCAGCGCCCACGGGTCGGGCACCACCTTCAGCGCCAGCCGGTAGGTCAGCGCCATCAGCACGGCGGCCAGGGCGGCCAGGAACAGCTCCACGCCCTTGGCGCCGCCGATGGCGTACGCGGGCGCGATCAGCAGCGGGAAGCCCACGCCGTGGGGCTCGTGCAGGAAGCCGCGGGTCTCCTTGCCGTGCTTGTCCAGGTCGTAGGGGTAGTAGAGCTCGAACGAGCGCGCCGCGTACTGGTTCTTCACGTCCACGTCGTGGTCGTCCACGATCGACTGCGCGGCCAGCAGGTAGTGCGGCTCGTCGCCGGCGTAGTCGGACGCCTGGAACGCGTCCAGCCCGATGGTGGAGGCGTAGAGCCCGAACAGCAGCAGGGCCAGTGCGATGGCGCGGCGCATCGGCCGCGACGGTAGCTAGGCGGGAGGGGGCGGCGCGGTCAGGGGCTCGCCGGCAAGCGCCCGGCGGGCGCTGGTGATCGCAGCGGTGGGCGGGTCGCCCGGGCGCCACTCACCGGCCGCGGTGCGCACATCCGGGCCCACCCCGTTCAGCGTGTTCTCGATGTCGCGCCCCAGCGCCGTGGCGCCCTCGGCCGTGATCGCGGGTACCAGCACCGCCAGCCTCCGCCCGCCGTAGCGGCAGGCCGTGCCGCGCACCTGTGCGGCCACGTCGGAGACCGCTTGGGCCACCTCGACGATGGCGCGGTCTCCGGCGGCGAAGCCCTCACGGGCGTTGATCTCCGCCAGCGAGGTCAGCTCCACCAGCACCACCGAGAAGGGCACGCCGGCCACCGCGGCCTCCTCGGCCATGCGGGCGGCCTGCTCGTGCAGGTGGCGGTGCGCGTACAGCAGCGTCAGGTTGTCCACGGCGCCGCTGGGGCCGTAGCCCACCACCGGCTCGCCGGGCTCCAGCCGGGCCTGGACCTCGGGGTCGGCCAGCGCGCCCTCCAGCTCCGCGCCCTCGCGGTCGCTGTCCCCGGGCGGGTGCAGCCGCACCTGCTCCACGAACAGCGACACCAGCTCCGGATCGAACTGCTCGCCGGCGCAGCGCTCCAGTTCGAGGCAGGCATCCTCCGGGTCCATCGCCTCGCGGTAGGGGCGGTCGGAGGTCATGGCGCTGAAGGAGTCGACCACGCAGATCACCCGCGCGTCCAGCGGGATGTCGGCGCCGATCAGGCCGTCCGGATAGCCCTGGCCGTCCCAGCGCTCGTGGTGGTGCAGCACCGCGTTGGCGATGCCGTGCAGCGCCGGCACCTGGCGCACCAGCCGGTAGCCGATCCGCGAGTGCAGCTCGATGGCCTTGCGCTCGTCGGGCGTCAGCGGGCCGGGCTTGAGGAGGATGCGCTCGGACACGCCGATCTTGCCCACGTCGTGCAGCAGGGAGCCGATCAGCAGCTCCTCGCGCTGGCGCGCCTCCAGCCCCAGGGTGTCGGCCACGCCGCGCACGTACTCGGCCACCCGCTCGGAGTGCAGGCGGGTGGCGGGGTCCTTGGCCTCGATCGCCTCGGCAAGCATGCGCACGATGGCCATGTAGGTCGAGCGCATCTCACCCTGCAGCCGACCGTTCTCGAGCACGGCGCCGGCGTGGTCGCCCAGTGCCAGCAGCACGTCGTCGTCCAGGTCCTCGAAGCCGCCGTCGCGGTTCGCGCACAGGACCACGCCCTCGAAGTCGTCCTGGATGAAGATCGGGATGGCCAGCAGGTTGTCGATCTCGTCGTCCGCCGGGTTGCGGCCTTCGCCGCGCAGCCGGCGCGAGTCGTCCTCGCGCACCGTCTCGTCGTGGCGCAGCACCTTCCCGGCGTATTCCTGGGCCACGGCGCTGTGCGTCGCGTCGTTGTCGAACCCGGTCTGGCAGACCATGTCGAAGTCGCCGTCGTTGTCCTCGTCCTTGCGTGAGAGCAGCAGCCCGCGGTCGGCCTCCACCAGGCGCACGGCGGTCTCCAGCACCAGCTCGCGGGTGTCGCCCGTGTTCCCGAGCACGCCCTGCTGCTGGTGCAGGTGGGCCAGCTGGCTGCGCAGCTCGCGGGCCCACTGGCGCTCGGCGGTGTGGGCGCGCTCCAGCCGCGCCCGCGTCTTCACCTCGCGCATGTGCTCGTCGTGGCGCTCGCGGTCGGCCTGCTCGCGCTCGGCGGCCGCCGCGCTCTCGCGGGCGGCGCGCTCGAGCTTGTCCTGCCACCAGCCGACCAGGGCCACGATGGCCACGGCGGCCAGGAACACGGTCACCAGGTCGTCGGCCGAGTCCAGCAGCGCGCCGGTCAGCAGCAGCACCACGACCAGCAGGAGGCCCACCGCCAGGGCGATGGCGGCGGTGGCGAACCAGGTTCCGGCGCGGGGCTGCTTCATACGCGCCTAGTACTACCCCGGAACGGGGGCCGGGACTCCGGGCCGTGTTGGGTACGTGTTAAAGCGATTCGGCGCCAGGCCTTGACTTCAAGTGCACTTGAGGATGCACCATGTCCGTCATGACCACGATGACACTCGAAACCCCCGTGGAGGGTCTGGCGGCCACGGCGCCGCAGAGCCTGCCCTTCGCCCCCTCGGTCCACGTCCGCGCCTTCCTGATCCGGCGTGAGCTCGGCGACGTGCTGGTGTACGCCAACGACAAGGCCGATCGCGACGTGATGGCCGAGCGCCAGTACCTCGGCCACTGGCACGAGGCCATGGTGGCCGGCCGCGACAGCGGGCTGCCGCTGTTCGTGCACGAGGACGACCGCGCGGAGGTCGAGCCCACGATGCACGTGCGCGGCAGCTTCACCAAGCGCCACAAGCTGGGCAGCGACTTCGAGGTGATCCCCATGCCGGGCCACACGCCGGGATCGACCGCCTACCTGTGGGACGACGGCAGCCGCCGGTTCCTGTTCACCGCCGACTCGCTGTACCTGGGCAGCGGCGGCACGTGGCGGGCCGCGGTGCTGGAGTCCAGCGACCGCGAGGCCTACATCGCCAGCCTCGAGCTGCTGGGCGGGCTGGAGTTCGACGTGCTGGTTCCGTGGGCGGCCCCGGCGGACGGCCCGTACGTGGACGAGGTCGGGCCGGGCGAGGCGCGGCGCCGCATCGACGAGGTGATCGCGCGGCTGCGGCGCGGTGAGGACTCCTGACCGCCTCAGCGGCTCTTGTACGCGGCCATGGCCTCCTGGAAGCGGGCGATGTCCAGCGCCGGCACCGGCAGCTCCGGCGGCTGCCCGCCGGCGCGGATGCCCTCCAGCAGGATGGCCAGGTAGCGCTGGTAGAGCTCGGGCTCGGCGTCGCGGCTGAAGTCAACCACGGTTCCCAGCATCAGGTAGATCATCGGGATGTCGCTGGTGTCGAAGTCCTGGCGCACCACGCCGGCCTCGCGCGCTCGAGCGGCCAGCCTGCTCACCACGGGCGCGAGCCTGCTCTTCGCGCCGGCCACGCGCTTGCGCCCGCGCCCGGGGGCGAACAGGACCTCCTTCAGGCCGCGGTCGCGAACCTGCAGCTCCAGTGCTCCGACGATGTAGCCCACCAGCCCGTCCCACGGGTCCGGGTCCTCCAGGCCGCGCTCGGCCATGGCCACCATCGCGTCGATCCGGCTCTCCAGCAGCGCGTCGATCAGCTCGTCCTTGTTGGCGAACCGGCGGTAGGCCGTGCCCACGCCCACGCCCGCGTGCTCGGCCACGTCGTCCAGCGTGATCTCCAGGCCACGGGTGCGGAAGAGCTCGGCGGCGGCCTCGAGCAGCCGCTGGCGATTCAGCTCGGCGTCACGTCTGAGCGTCTTGTTCGTCATCAGTTGTAAGGGTAGTCCAGATACGGAGAACACACCTCCGCTTCTGTGCTACGGTGAACCGGAGCCTCAGCCTCCACTTTGTAAAGGACCGCACATGGACGCCGCCGAAGACCCGCACTACGACCGCCGTTGGCTGATCCTCGGCGTCATAGGCATCGCCCAGCTGATGGTGGTGCTGGATATGACGATCGTGAACATCGCCCTGCCGTCGATCCAGAACGACCTGGGCTTCTCCGACGAGCAGCGCCAGTGGCTGATCACCGCGTACGCGCTGGCTTTCGGCTCGCTGCTGTTGCTGGGCGGGCGGATCAGCGACCTTTTCGGTCGCAAGCGCGCGTTCGTGACCGGCCTGCTGGGCTTCGCCGTGGCGTCGGCCATCGGCGGGGCGGCGCAGAGCTTCGGCGTCCTGGTCGGAGCACGGGCGCTGCAGGGCGTGTTCGGAGCGCTGCTGGCCCCGGCCGCGCTGTCGCTGCTGGCCACGATCTTCACCACCCCGTCCGAGCGCGGCAAGGCGTTCGGCGTGTTCGGCGCCATCGCGGGCGCCGGCGGCGCGGTGGGCCTGCTGCTGGGCGGAGCCCTGACCGAGCTCGACTGGCGCTGGTGCCTGTTCGTGAACCTGCTCTTCGCCATCCCCGCGGCGATCGCCGCCACCGGGCTGCTGCACCGGATCCCGTCGCCCAACCGGCCCAAGCTCGACCTGCCGGGCACGGCCATCGCCACCACCGGCCTGCTGGCGCTGGTGTACGGCTTCGCGCGGGCCGAGAGCAGCGGCTGGACCGACCCCGTGACGCTGGGCCTGCTGGCCGGCTCAGCGGTGCTGCTGGCCGGGTTCGTGCTGCTCGAGCGCAGGGTGGCCAACCCGCTGCTGCCGCTGCGGATCGTGCTGGACCGCAACCGAGGCGGCGGCTACCTGGCCATGGGCATGGCCGCCGTCGGCGTGTTCGGCGTGTTCATCTTCCTGACCTACTACCTCCAGCAGACCCTGGGCTTCAGCCCGATCGAGACCGGCGTGGCGTTCATGCCCATGAACCTGGCCATCATCATCACCGCGATCACGGTCAACACCCGGCTGCTGGCCCGGACCGGTCCCCGGCCGCTGATCCCCACCGGCATGGTGCTGGCGTCCGTGGCGATGCTGCTGCTCACCCGCACCGGCGTGGACTCCTCGTACGCCAGCCACGTGCTGCCTTCGCTGATCATGCTGGGGGTGGGCTTCGGCCTGACGTTCGCTCCGGTGTTCTCCGGCGCCACCGAGGGCGTCGAGCCGCGCGACTCGGGCATCGCCTCGGCCATGGTCAACACCTCCCAGCAGGTGGGCGGCGCCGTGGGCACCGCGCTGCTGAGCACGCTGGTGGTGTCAGCCACCACCTCGTTCGCCGAGGGCAAGCCCCAGTCGGCGGCCGTCATGGCCGAGGCGGCCGTGCACGGCTACCACGTGGCGTTCTGGGTCTCGGCGGGCATCTTCGCCCTGGCCGCGGTGGTCACCGGCTCGCTGCTGCGCTCGGGCCCGCCGCTGTCCACGCTGCACGCCAGAGAGCTGGCCCGCGAGGCCGACGAGCGCGAAGCCGAGGAGCGCGAGGGCGTGCTCGTGGCCGGTTAACCCCACTACCGCCGCGGGGCGAGGCTGTGGTTCCATGGCCGGGTGAGTGCCCGGGCATGGACCAGCTTCGCCGCCGTGTCGGTGCTCTGGGGCATTCCGTACCTGTTCATCAAGGTGGCTGTCGAGGACGGCATGCCACCGGCCTTCCTGGCCTGGGCACGCGTGGTGCTGGCCGCGCTGGTGCTGTGCGCCATGGCCTGGCACCGCGGCCTGTTCGGCTCCCTGCGCGGGCGCTGGCGGTGGGTCGTGGTCTACGCGGTGGTCGAGATCTCGATCCCGTTCCCGCTGATCGCCGCCGGCGAGCAGCACGTGTCCTCGTCGCTGGCCGCGATCCTGATCGCGGCCGTGCCGCTGATCATCGCCGTGCTGGCCATCCGCTTCGACCCCGAGGAGCGCGTGCACGGCCGCCGCCTGTTCGGCCTGCTGATGGGCTTCACCGGCGTGATCGCGCTGGTGGGCATCGACGTGGCCGGCCGCTCCGACGAGCTGCTGGGCGCGATCCTCATCCTGATCGCCGCCGTGGGCTACGCCACCGGGCCGATGACGCTGAATCGCAATATGAGCGACATCCAGCCGGTGGCCATGATGGGCGCGTCGCTGGCCGTGGCCTCGGTGGTGCTGACGCCGTTCGCGCTGGCCGACGTGCCCTCCACCACCCCCTCGTCCGAGGCGCTGGCCTCGGTCGTGGTGCTGGGCCTGCTGTGCACTGCCGCCGCCTTCGTCCTGTTCGGCGGCCTGCTGCTGGAGGTGGGCCCGGGCCGCGCGGCGGTCATCACCTACGTCGCGCCCGTGGTCGCCGTGGGCCTGGGCGTGGCCGTGCTCGGCGAGCGTCCCGGCGTGGGCGCCGCGGCGGGCCTGCTGCTCATCCTGGCCGGCTCCTGGCTGTCCACCGACGGCCGCCTGCCGCCGGGCATGGGCGCGTGGGTGGAGCGCGTGCGCTCGCGGCGGCGCGGGGGCCCGATCCGGGCCCGCGCCGCCGAGCCGGGCTCGGGGACCGAGTTCCGTGCGCCAGCGGTCAGATCTCAGCCCACGAGCTGAGCGACCACGCCGCGGGCTCGGATCGGGCCGTCACCGGCGCCGCGGCGCCGGCAGGCCGCCGAGCCGTAGCGCCAGGATGGCCGCAAGCTTCGCGATCACCGCCTCGGGATGCCCGCGGATTCGCCGGTCGGTGAAGCGCGTGATCCTCACGTCGGCCGCGTCCAGGTCGGCGTCGACCTTGCGGTCGTCCTCGAACGAGGCGATCGATCCGTGTGTCGAAAACGCGTCGACCTCGACGCCGTACCGCGCATCGGGCCAGTAGAGGTCCAGCTCCTTGCCGGCCACCGTGACGTTGGTCTGGGGATGGGGGAGCTCCGCGCGGCGGATCAGCGCCAGAAGGCGACGCTCGTTGCCCGAGCGAGTGAGCGCGAGCGTCCGCGCCGCGGCTCGGAGGGCGGGGAGGCCCGGACGGGGTCCGCTTGCGTCGATGGCGTCGCGCAGCGCCGAGCGCGATGTCAAACCGCGCCTGACGGTCAGAGCGCACACCGCCTCCAACTCATCGGCGCCCAGCAAGCCCGCCAGCGCCAGCAGGGTCTCGATCGGGCTGGTTATGGGGATGCCCTTTTCGAAGCGAACGTCGTTCCAGGTCAGGTCGCGCGGGCGGTGGAGGCGAACACCCCGCCGGGGCGCTGCGTTACGGCGGCCGACCATCGCAAGATGGATCACCTGGCTCGGACGCGCGACGAGGGCGTACGCGTGCGCTGCGGTCTGGGCCGTGGCCACCGCGAACGGGCCGGCGTCCAGCGTGGCGGCGAGCACGCGGCCGCGCTCGGCCAGCGGCTGGGTTCCGATGGCGAAGACCCTCGGGTAGAGCCGCCGCCACGAGCCGCGGCGGCAGCGCCCCTCCCGGGCCGTCCGGCCCACGCCGGCCCGCTCCGCCTGGTCGCGGTGCAGCACCGCGTGCTGGCGCGCCGCCACCCAGTTCGCCGCCGCTTCGCCCGGCCCGGCCACGTGCACGGCCTGGTCCACGAGCCCTCTGAGCCGACCCGGGACCGGTGAGGGGTCGTCAACGCGCACCTGTGGGCCCACGCCTCGAACAGGGCGCCGCGGGCTGACCTTCGCCCCCCGCGCGCTTCACAAGTACGATGCACGCCGGATGCGGGGAGGACGGGCAAGACTGCTGACCGGTGCGCTGTGTGCGATCACCGCGATGGCGGCCGCCCCGGCGGCCCAGGCACGCGACGCCAGCGTGCGCTCGTTCGACGGCACCCAGATCGTCACCCACTTCTTCCCCGCCAAGGGGCTGGCTCCCGGCGCCAAGGCGCCGACCGTGCTGGTCGGCCACGGCTGGGCCGGTCGCGGCGCCACCGACATCAACGGCGGCACCGGCAAGGGCACCGGCGGCAACATGGCCATCGGCGACCTGCACCGCGCCGGCTACAACGTCCTGACCTGGGACGCGCGCGGGTTCGGCGGCTCCGGCGGCCGGGTCAGCGTGGACGGCCCCGACTTCGAGGGCCGCGACGTGCAGAGCCTGATCAGCCACGTGGCCAATCAGCGCGAGGCACGGCTGGACGCGGCCGGCGACCCTCGGCTGGGCATGGCCGGCGGCTCCTACGGCGGCGGCATCCAGCTGGTGACCGCGGGGCTGGACAAGCGGGTCGACGTGATCGTGCCCGACATCGCCTGGAACTCGCTGGTCTCCAGCCTCTACAAGGCGGACACGATCAAGCTGGGCTGGGGCTCGCTGCTGACCTCCGCCGGCAACGCCACCGGTCGGCTGGACCCGCGCATCAACTCGGCCTTCACGTCGGGCGCGGCCACCGGCAAGATCAGCGCCAGCGACCGCACCTGGTTCGCCACCCGCGGCCCGGGCGAGAAGCTCGTGAGCCGCATCAGGGTGCCCACGCTGCTGACGCAGGGCACCATCGACACGCTCTTCACCCTGCGCGAGGCCGAGACCAACTACAAGATCCTGAAGCGCAACAAGGTGCCAGTGAAGATGATGTGGCACTGCGGCGGCCACGGGACCTGTGACTTCCCCGCCGGTCAGCCCGGGCGGGTCGAGGACGCCGCGCTGACCTGGTTCGACCGCTACCTCAACCGCAACACCAAGGCCGACACGGGCGCCGGGTTCGAGTGGGTCGACACCCAAGGCACCTGGCACGTGTCCGCCGCGTACCCGCTGACCTCCCGGCCGCCCGCCACCGGCAGCGGCCGCGGCACGCTGCCGCTCTCGCCGGCGCTGACCACCGGCTCGCCCACCGACGCCATGTCGGGCTCGCCCAACGTGGAGATCCCCATCGGCGCGCCGAAGACCATCGAGAGCCTGGTCGGCTCGCCCGAGCTGGATCTGACCTACAGCGGTACGGCCTCGCCGGCCCAGACCGTGGTCTACGCCCAGGTCGTGGACAAGCGCAGCGGGCAGGCGCTGGGCAACCAGGTCACGCCGATCCCCGTGACGCTCGACGGCAAGCGCCGCACCGTCAGCCGGCCGCTGGAGTCGATCGCGGCCCAGGCCGGCCCGGGCACGCGGTTCGCCGTCCAGCTCGTGCCGGCGACCATGGTCTACGGGACACAGCGCTCGACCGGGTCCGTGACCTTCAGCAGCGCCAAGGCCAGCCTGCCCGCCGGCGTGCCGGCCAAGCCGGGCGCCAACGCCAAGCTGGTCTTCCGCAAGATCGCCCGCACCAAGGCCAGCTCGGTGCGCAAGCGCAGGCGCACCATGCGCTTCGGCCTCTGCGCCCGCGGCGGCAAGGTGCGCTCCATCTCCGTGGTGGTCAAGCGCGGCAGGCGCGTGGTGGCCAAGTCGCGCCGCTTCAACGTGACCGGCTGCCGCAAGCCCAAGGTGCGCAAGTTCAAGACGGCGCGCAAGGGGACCTACACGGTGGTCGCCAGCGGCAAGAACGCCTCGGGGCGCAAGGTGCGCACCACCAAGAAGTTCCGCTTGCGCTGAGGCCGGCCGCGCCTAGGATGGCCGCCTTGGCCCGGCACCCGAAACTCCTGCTGTCCCTGCTCGTTCCCGCGCTGGCACTGGTGCTGGCGGACCTGGCGCTGGCCCAGGCCGGCGGCGGCTCCGGCTCCTTCGGCGGTGGAGGGGGCGGGGGAGGCGGCGGCGGTTCCTTCGGCGGAGGAAGCAGCAGCTCCGGCGGCTCGAGCACTGGCGGCGGAGGCATCGCGTGGCTGTTCATCATCGGCGTGTTGCTCCTGGTCTTCCTCGGCGGCTCGATCGCCGTGGCGCGTGAGCGCCGCAAGCGCCGGCTGCGCCGCGAGCGCGTGCACGCCGCGGCCGCCGAGGCGGCCCAGGACGACGACTACCTGGCCGCCGACCGGGTCGAGCGGGAGGCCGCCGACCTGTGGCTGGCCACCCAGACCGCCTGGGACCAGCGCGACGACGCGCGGCTGTCGGAGCTGGTGGGCGAGGACCTGATGGTGGAGTGGCGCCGGCGCCTGGCCGACTTCCAGAGCAAGGGCTGGCACAACCGCGTGGAGGTCAGCATCCGTCCGGACGTGCAGTACGTGGGCCTGGTGAACCGCGACGACGACAGCCAGGACCGGGTGACGGTGCACATCGCGGGCACGATGAGGTCCTACGTGCAGACCGCGGACGGGCAGAGGATCATGCGCGAAGGAGCGAAGTCCGAGCACGTCAGCATCACCGAGTACTGGACCCTGGCGCGCCGCGGCGACGCGTGGATGTGCGTGTCGATCGAGCAGGCGACCGAGGGCGGCCACCACCTGGATGCTCAGATCGTCGCCACGCCCGAGGCCGACACCGAGCGCATCCGCGGCCAGGCGGTCACCGAGCTGGCCACCGCCGACGCCGTACCCGAGGGCTTCACCACCGCCGACCTGGCCGTGTTCGACTTCCAGGGCAGCGCGCGCGAGGAGGCGCTGGACCTGTCGCTGGCCGACGGGCGCTTCGCCCCCGACGTGCTGGAGGTGGCGGCCCGCCGGGCGGTGTCGGCCTGGGCCGAGGCCGTGGACGGCGACGATGCCGAGCTGGCCGCCGTGGCCACCCCCGACGCGCTGCAGAAGCTGCTGTACGGCGCCGACCCCACCGGCAAGACGCGCCTGGTGCTGCGCGGCCCCCGTGTGCGCCGCATCAGCATCGCCGGGGTGGACGCCAAGGCCACGCCCGCGCGCATGAGCCTGGAGGTGGAGGTGGCCGCCACCCGCTACGTCGAGGACCGCGACACCACCGACGTGGTGTCGGGCAGCAAGAGCGGCGCCTCGACGTTCACCGAGCACTGGACGCTGGCGCTGGACGGCCCGCCGGACTCGCCCTGGCGACTCGTGGCCACCGCCTGAACTAGTCTCGCTTTCGTGGACCGGCGAGACGTCGCCAACTGGATCGCGCACTACGAGCACGCCTGGCGTTCTCCGGGGACGCACGAGCTGGAGGCGCTGTTCACGCCCGGCGCGCTCTACTCGCAAGGGCCGTACCGGGACCCCGTCGAGGGCCTGGACGCCATCGCGCAGATGTGGGAGGGCGAGCGCACGGGCCCCGACGAGCACTTCTCCATGACCTCCGCGCTGGTGGCCCTGGACGAGGAGGTGGCGGTCGCCCGCGTCGAGGTGCACTACCACGACAGCGGCAAGACCTGGCGCGACCTGTGGGTCATGCGCTTCGACGCCAAAGGGCTGTGCACGGCGTTCGAGGAGTGGCCCATCGCACCCGAGCAGGAATAGGATCGCCACAGCCGGATCCGACGAGCTCCTGGGGAGGAGACCAGATGGCAACGACAGCGGTGTTCAACGACGTCCAGCGCGAGACCCTGGAGGCGCTGTGCGAGACGTTCGTGCCCGCCGTCGAGGTCGACACGCTGGATCCCGTGGAGGCCGCGTTCATGCGCCGGTCGGCCGTGGACATGCAGCTGCACGTGCAGATCGAGGCCATGCTGGCCGACGCGATGACCGCCGACGAGCTGTCCGACGTCGGCGACCTGCTGCACGCCATCGCCGACCAGGGCATCAGCGAGGTTCCGCTGGACGTGCGCACCCAGATCGTGCAGGGCGTGGCCGCCTCGGACCCGGCGGCCAAGCTGGGCCTGGGCCAGCTGCGCGGGCTGACGCTGCTGTTGTTCTACTCGCTGCCTGACGAGCACGGCCAGAACCCCAACTGGGAGGCCATCGGATACCCGGGGCCGAACTCGGCGGCGCCTTCGCCGGAGCAGGCGCCCAAGACCATCGCCACCGCTGAGGTGGCGGGCGAGAGCGCGACGCTGAGCGCCGACGTGTGCGTGGTCGGCTCGGGCGCCGGCGGCTCGGTCATCGCCGCCGAGGCGGCCAAAGCCGGGAAGTCGGTGCTGGTGCTGGAGATGGGCGGCTACCGCAACGAGTCGGACTTCAACCAACTCGAGCTCCCGGGCTACTCCGAGCTGTACTACGGCGGCGGGCTGGCCACCTCCGAGGACGGATCGATCTCGATCCTGGCCGGCTCCACGCTGGGCGGCGGCACGGTGGTCAACTACATGAACTGCATTCCCACGCCCGAGCGGATCATCCGCGAGTGGTCCGGCCACGGCCTGGAGGGCATGGACGACCCCGACGCGTACACGCGCGAGCACATCGAGACGGTGCTGGAGCGGCTGGGGGCCAACACCGAGGCCACCAAGCAGAACGGCACACACAGGCGGCTGATGGCGGGCCTGGACGCGCTGGGTCACGAGCACCGGCCGATCGTGCGCAACGCATCGCTGGACGACGACGCCGAGAACTGCGGCTACTGCACCGTCGGGTGCCAGAACGGGTGCAAGCGCTCGGCCATGAAGACCTGGCTCCAGGACGCCTCGGACGAGGGCGCCCAGGCCGTGGTGGGGTGCGCCGCCGAGCGCATCCTGACCGCGGACGGCGCCGCCACCGGCGTCCAGGCCACCGTGACCCACGCCGACGGGACGACGACCGCGCTCACGGTGGAGGCGCCGACCGTGGTCGTGGCGTGCGGGTCGATCGAGTCGCCGGCGCTGCTGCTGCGCTCGGGCATCGGCGGGCCGGCGGTGGGAAAGCACCTGCGTCTGCACCCTGCCTACGTGGTCATGGGCATCTACGACGAGCCGGTCGAGGGCTGGCGCGGCCAGGTCCAGTCGCTGGTCAGCGAGGCCTACACCGACCTCGAGGGCGACTTCGGCTTCCTGATCGAGGCGACCACGATCCAGCCCGGATTCCTCAGCCCCGCGTTGCCGTGGGGCGATGGCGCCACCCACAAGCAGCTGATGCAGAGCCTGAAGTGGCAGGCGCCGTTCATCACCGTGGCCCGCGACCACGGCTCCGGCGAGGTGGTGTTGGACGACCTGGGCCGCGCCGTCATGCGCTGGGGACTGGGCGACGAGGTGGACGCGCGGCTGGCCGTGCGCGCGCACGTGGAGCTGTGCCGCCTGCACCGGGCCGCCGGCGCGACCGAGCTGTACACCACCCATCAGTCCGGCCTGCGCTGGCGCACCGGCGACGACTTCGACGCGTTCATCGCCCAGGTGGAGGCGGCCTCCTACGCGCCCAACGACCTGGCCTGCTTCACCGCGCACCAGATGGGCTCGTGCCGCATGGGCTCCGATCCCGCCACGTCCGTGGCCGACGGGCGCGGCGAGCTGCACGACACCAAGGGCGTGTGGATCGGCGACGCGTCGGCCTTCCCAACGGCGCCGGGCGTGAACCCGATGATCTCGATCATGGCCCTGGCCCACCGCACCGCCGAGCACGTGGTGGGCGCGTCGGTTCCCGCGGGCGCGTAAAGTCACCTACAGAAGCTTCCGCCCGGGTGCAGCCCCCAGCACCTTCGCGGCCAGAACCAAGAGGGTTACGGAGGATGCACCAGATGACCGATAGCACCCGCGGACCGAAGCCGGACGGCTCGGCCTACAAGGAGCACATGGCGGAGATCGACCGCCGCAACGGCGAGGCGCGCAAGCGCGGCAAGGCCAAGCGCGAGGAGAAGGAGACCGCGAACATGCGGACCGACCGCGCGAACGAGCTGCGCCAGAACACGGAGCTGCGCGGCTCCAAGAACCGCGGCGGCTCCCAGCTGGACTAGCGCCGGCCGGGCTCGATCGCCAGCGCGTTGCGCCAGGGGTCGAGCACGGTGAAGCCACCCGCCGGACGGTCGTCGGTGTCGATGCCGGCGGCCGCCACGCGCTCGCGCACGGCGGCCACGTCGGCGTCCGGAAGCAGCACCGTCCACTCGCGCAGGCCCAGCCGGCCCTCGCCGGCGGGCGGCACGCCCTCACCGCGCCAGGTGTTGAAGCCCAGGTGGTGGTGGTAGCCGGCCGCGCTGACGAACGCGGCGGTGTCCATGTTCGCGATCTCGTCGAAGCCGATGACATCGCGGTAGAAGGCCAGGCCCTGGTCCACGTCGCCCACGTGCAGGTGCAGATGGCCCACGCGCACGCCGGGCTCGGCCCGGGCCACCACCGGCTGGCCGTCGACCAGCCGCATCAGGTCGGCCACGTCCAGCGGCTGGGGCGCGCCCTTGGTCAGGTCGTAGGCGTCCTGCAGGTCGGGCCACTGCTCGCGCGGGCGGTCGGCCGCCAGCTCCAGGCCGTTGCCGTCGGGATCGGGCAGGTAGAAGGCCTCGTGGGTGTGGTGGTCCGAGGCGCCCTGCACGGGCGTGCGGCTGGCCACCAGCCGCTGGGCCACGTGCGCCAGCTCCTCGCGTGACGGATAGAGCAGGGCCACGTGGTACAGGCCCGCCTCGCGCCCGGCCGGGGTGGCGTCGGGGTCGGCCACCAGCTCCAGCACCGGCCGGTCGCCGCTGCCCATGGTGGCGCGGCCCTCGCCGCGCGCCAGCGTGTCCAGGCCGATCACGTCCTCGTAGAAGGCGGCCGAGCGGTCCACGTCGGAGACCGTCAGCGCGGCGGCTCCCAGCGTCAGCGTGTCGGGCAGGGTGGCGGTGGTGGTGCTCATGGGACAAGCATCACGCAGCAGGGGTGCCACGGCAATGGCAGCACCTCACGGATGCATGGACTTCTCACGGAAGGCCTGCGGCGACTCGCCGCGCTGGCGCTTGAAGGCGCGCGAGAAGTAGAGCGGGTCGGTGAAGCCCACCTGGTCGGCGATCTGGCCCACGGTCAGGTCGGTGAAGCGCAGCAGCCGCGCCGCCTCGGTCATCACCCTGTCCAGGATCAGCTCCTTGGTGGTACGGCCGGTGGCCTGGGACAGGGCCTTGCTCAGCGCCGCCGCCGGCATGGCCAGCTCGTCGGCGTAGTGGCCGGCCTCGTGGTGGCGAGCGAAGTCGCGCTCCAGCACCTCGGTGAAGCGCCGCAGCGCCTGCATCTCGGGATAGTCGGGCTCGTGCGCCTCGGTGTGCGTGGCGTCGTACCAGCGCTGCAGCCAGATCAGCAGCACGTGCAGCAGGTGGCGCTGCAGGTCCAGCGTGCAGCCGTCGCCCGGGCGCTTGGTCTCGGCCTCCAGCGCGGCGATGGTGGACTCCAGTGCCGCCACCTCG
Source organism: Thermoleophilaceae bacterium (assembly GCA_035630015.1). GTDB lineage: Bacteria > Actinomycetota > Thermoleophilia > Solirubrobacterales > Thermoleophilaceae > JAAYBF01. The sequence goes on from DASQLM010000060.1 coordinate 17,472, forward strand.
CTCGCGGGCACCGTGACCGTGTGGCCGCCCCGGGCCGACAGCAGCCAGCTGGGGTTGGCCAGGCCGCCGCCCTGGCCGGTGAGCATGTCGTCGCCGAACCGGATCACGGCGCCGTGCAGGCCGGCGGCGCCCTCGAACACGTGCACCTGGCCGCGGCCGATCAGCGTGACCGTGCCGGGCATCACCTCCACCGGCTGGCCGTCGATGGAGTGGCGCCCGCAGCCCTCGCGCACCCACACCAGCTCGTGGTAGTCGTGGCGGTGCGGCTCGCGCGGCGTCTCGGCGTCAACCGACATGTCGTCCATGACCAGCACCTGGAGCGGCGCCTCTGTGCGGTCGCTCAGCTGGTCGGTGGTCAGGTCGTGGGTCGCCATCGGCGGGAACAACGGTAGAAGGGCCGGCGGCACACCTCGTGCCACCGGCCCTCCGGGCGCTGCGGAGTGTCCAGGCTCCGGTGCGCTAGGCCGCCTTGACGGCGGAGATGTCCAGGCTCAGCTTGACCTTGTCGCCGACCAGGACGTTGCCGCTGCCCAGGGCCTGGTTGAAGGTCATGCCGTACTCCTTGCGGTCCAGCTTGCCGGTGACCTCGAGGCCCACCCGCTGGTTGCCCCACGGGTCCTCCTCGGTGCCGGTGATCTCGGCCTTGAGGGTGATCGGCTTGGTCACGCCGTGGATGGTCAGGTCGCCGGTGATCTCCAGCTCGTCGTCGTCGACGGCCTTGATCTCGGTCGACTGGAACGTCAGCTGCGGGTACTGCTCGGCGTCGAAGAAGTCCGGCGAGCGCAGGTGCTCGTCGCGGCCGTCCTCGTTGGTGTCCACGCTGGCCACCTGGACCGTGCCGTACGCCTTGGAGGTGGCCAGGTCGTCGGTCAGCTCCAGGGTGCCCTCGAACTCGTTGAACGCGCCCCGCACCGTGGCGATGCCCAGGTGCTTGACGTGGAAGTTCACGTTCGAGTGCGACGGATCGATGTTCCAGGTTCCTACGGGAGTGGCGGTGGTGGTGGTGCTCATGTGCGGTGCCTCCATGCTCTGGTCGGGCTCAAGTGGTTGTGCAGTCAACTATCGCAGCCGATGTCCACTCCACCAATGGGGATTGGTGGCGGATGCATGGACTTTTCTGAGATGCTCGCCCCAGGGCAGGGCCAACACGTGACCAGGAGGTCCCGGATGTCCGACGCCGTCGCCGATTTCAAGCAGGGAGCTCGCACCACCTGGGCGGGCGGGGACTGGGACACGGTCTCCAACACCATCGCCGCCGTCGGCCCGGCGCTGCTGGATCGCGTGGGCATCGAACCCGGCATGCAGGTGCTCGACGTGGGCACCGGCAGCGGCGGCACGGTGTCGATCCCGGCCGCGCAGCGGGGCGCGAACGTCACGGGCTCGGACCTGACGCCCGAGCTGTTCGCCGACGCCCACACGCGGGCGGAGAAGGCCGGGGTGGAGGTCAAGTGGGTGGAGGCCGACGCCGAGGCGCTGCCGTTCGAGGACGGGTCCTTCGACCGGGTGCTGTCGACCTTCGGCCACATGTTCGCGCCCCGCCACGAGCAGGCCGGCGCCGAGCTGGCGCGCGTCTGTCGCCCGGGCGGCGTGGTCGGCACGTGCACGTGGGCCACGTTCGGCGCCACGGCCGAGATGTTCAAGATCGTCGGCGGCTTCATGCCGCCGCCCCCGGACTTCGCCGAGTCGCCGCTGCTGTGGGGCGATGAGGACCACATCCGCCAGATGCTGGAGCCGCACGGGCTGGAGGTGGAGGTCTCGGCGGAGAAGGTGCGCATCGAGTACGACACGCCCGAGGGCTACGTCGAGATGTTCGAGCGCGACTTCGGCCCGCTGGTCATGGCGCGGCGGGTGCTTGGCGACCGCTGGCCCGAGCTGCACGAGGCCTACGTGGAGATGGTCGCGCGCGAGAACAAGGCCACCGACGGCACCCTGCTGCTCGAGCCGGACTACATGCTCACCGTCGCGCGCAGGCCCGCGTGAAGACCCTGCTCAACGTCATCTGGCTGGTCTTCTCCGGTATCTGGCTGGCATTCCTGTACGCGGTCGCCGGGCTGATCATGTGCATCACCATCATCGGCATCCCGCTGGGGGTGGCCGCCTTCCGCATGACCAACATGGTGCTGTGGCCGTTCGGGCGCACCGCGGTGCGCCGGGGCGACGCGGGCGCCGGCTCGGCCATCGCCAACGTGCTCTGGTTCGTGCTGTGCGGGTGGTGGCTGATAATCGGCCACCTGATCACGGCCATCGCGGCCGCGATCACCATCATCGGCATCCCGCTGGCCATCGGGAACCTGAAGCTGATCCCCATCACGCTGACGCCGTACGGGCGCGAGATCGTGCCCACCGACCAGCCGCCGGTCGGTCATCCGTGAGCGGCGTCCCGGTCACGGTGGTGGGCGTGGCCGGCGCACCGCTCGAGCGGGCGTTCGACGTGATTGCGCCCATCGACCTGGCCTCGATCTTCAAGGGCCACGGGCCGCTGCCCGGGGTGCGCGGCGTCCGCGGCCAGTCGGGCGACTGGGACCACGTGGGCGCCCAGCGGGTGGTGGAGCTCACCGACGGCAACGAGGCGCCGGAGCGGATCACCCACTTCGAGCCGCCCGGCTACTTCGCCTACTCCGTCGGGCCGTTCAGCGGGCCGATGAACCGGCTGGTCGAGCGCGCCGACGGTGAGTGGTGGTTCGCGCGGGCCACGGGTGGCACCGAGATCACCTGGACGTACACGTTCATCCCGCGGCCGCGGATGGGGGCGGTGGTGCGGTTCGTGGTCAAGCCGATGTGGAAGGCCTACGCGCGGCGGGTGCTGTCGCGGGCCCTGCGGGTCGTGGAGCAGAGCTGACCGTGGACTGGTCGCGCACCATCCACTGCATCGGCGACCTGCACGCCGGCGGCGTCAAGCGCCCGCGGGTGCAGGCGATGCTGGACGACGTGAACGCGCTGCCCACGCCGGCGCTGCACCTCCAGGTGGGCGACGTGACCGAGAACGGGTTGGCCAAGGAAGACGAGCTGGCCAGGCGCTGGCTGGGCCGGCTGCCCGCCCGCCACTATGCCGCGGTGGGCAACCACGACCTCATGCACAAGCGCACGGCCAAGCAGTGGGCGACCGCGTACGGCTACCAGTCACAGAGCTACGTGGTCGACTTCCCCACGCTCCGGATCATCGTGGTGGGGCCCGAGCGCGACTACGCGCCGGCGCGCTCGGGCGAGCTGTCCGACCGCACGCTGAAGTGGCTGGAGGCGCGGATTCGCAACGCGCCGGAGAAGACGTGCTGGATCGCCTGCCACTGGCCGCTGAAGAACACCGTGCTGAACGACAAGCGCAAGACGCTCTACACGTCGAACATGTTGAAGTTCTACGCCAAGCCCGACGACCGCATCCGGGCGCTGCTGGCCAGGTACCCCAACGCGCGCGCATGGATCTCCGGGCACACCCACTCGCCCATCGACGCGCCGGGGCTGCTCACGCGCGCCAAGCTCCCGCGCGGGAAGAAGATCGTGGCCATCAACTGCTCGGGCATCGTGGGGGTGGGCAAGAAGCGCGACGCCACCGACCCCGTCCGCTCGCTCTACCTGACCCACTTCCCGGGCCGCATGGAGGTGCGCTTCCGCGACCACGGCGAGCGCAAGTGGAAGCACGTGGGCGGCCGCCAGGTCACCCACATCGACGTCTAGTCAGCTGGCGAAGTCCGGCTGGGCGGCGCGGGCCGACTCGCTGCGGCCCTCGGGCTTCTCCCACTCCTCCTGGCGCCCGAGCGCGGTCAGGTCCAGCCAGTAGTAGGAGCCGCCCAGCGTCTCGGCCCCGCGCGCGTACATCGAGTAGGTGTGGAACACGCGGTCGTCCACGCGCAGGAAGCAGCTCTGGCCGGGGTACTCGCCCTCGAGCAGCTCGTCGCCCCACTCGCGGAAGTTGTAGATCGCCGGGCCACGCGAGCGGTCGATCGTCACGTCGAAGTCGTAGTTGAAGTCGCTGCCCTCGGACGAGACCCAGGGGTGGTCCCAGCCACGCTTGGCCTTGTAGCGCTCGATCTTCTCCAGCGGCGCGCGCGAGACGTAGGTGAACGCGGTGTCGCGGATGGCCAGGTGGTCCAGCAGGCCCTGCGACAGCTCCTCGGCGCCGGCCGAGCAGCTGGGGCAGCCGTCCTCCCACTCGGGGTCGAACATGAAGTGGCCCACGATCAGCTGGCGGTGCTCGCCGAACAGGTCCAGCAGTCTCATCTCGCCCTCGGGCCCGTGGAACACGTAGGGCTTGTCCACCTCGAACATCGGCAGCTCGCGACGTTTGGCGCTCAGCGCGTCACGCTCGCGCGTCAGCTGCTTCTCCTCGGCCAGCAGCTCCTCGCGGGCGGCCAGCCACTCGTCTCGTGATGCGATCTTGGGGAGACTCATACGGTCACACTACCGCGTAGTTGGTTTTTCAAACTACGCGGCATCGCGAACCTCCCGCTCAAGGTCGAGGTTGGGCTGCCGAAAGTGTCCTTAGATGGCTGGGTCCAGTAAAGCTGCGGTCGCGACTGCCCTACGGCTCGCCAAGAACGAGAAAGTCGTACATGCCTTCAAGCACGCGGCGACGAGCAAGGCGGCACAGGAGGCCGCGGGCGGCGCCGGCTTGAGCGTAGGCAGATCGTTTCTAGAGGGACGGTCGAGCCGACGCAAGACGAAGCGAGCAGATGCGGAGAATCGCGCCAAAGCCATCCGCTATGCCCAGCAGCACCAAGGTCAGTACAGCGAGCGCATCATCATCGACCAGGAGTACCACTACGTGGTGTGGCGCGAGGGCCTAGCTGTCGCGACCTTTCCTCCCATCGACGCAGCCCTTACCCCCGAGCTTCTCCAGCAGCGTTTTGAGCTTCAGCACGTGCCCGACGCCTTACGACAAGCCCCACCTTCCGCGGGCGAGCAGTGAAGCCGCCGCCGCTGAAGCAGATGAAGGCCGGCGCGGCGTTTGCCGTCTTCGAGGTGGGCTCGATTGTCGCCCGCCACCAAGAGCGCCTGCGCCATCCTGAGCAACGTCCGCAGGCGGTCCGCGATCTCGCTTGGGAAACGAGTGAGGTCGCCCTAGGGAATGCCGCTCGGGTTGGCGCCGGCGTCGGCACAACGATGGCGCTGGGAAGCACGGCCGTCGCGGGGGCTGCCTTCGCTGGTAGCACCGCGGTTACCGTCGGAGCGCCGCTGGCAGCTGGACTCGCTGCAGGCTGGGTCGGTTCAAAGGTCGTCCGCAGAACGAGGCATCAATTCCGGTCGCGTGGCGGCAGGCCGGGCACCACAGATGGCTCACCCGGTTAGGGGCGGTGAGCTAGGAGACCGCTCAGGGCAGGCCGCCGCGGGTAACGCTCAGCGCGCCGCCTGACAGTTCGGGCACCAGAACAGCGTCCGCGTGGCCACGGTCTGCGAGCGCACCGGCGTGCCGCAGCGGCGGCAGCGCTCGCGCTTGTAGACCTGGTGGCGGTCCTTGCCGGTCAGCTTCGACGGCGCCTTGCCGGCCTCGCGCCGCGGTACGGTCACGATCTTGCCCGAGCGCTCGCCCTCGGCCAGCATCTTCTTGGCGGCTTTCCAGATCTGCGTCACCTCGTCAACGCTCAGCGAGCGCGCTTCGCGCAGGGGATCGATGCCGCAGGCGAACAGGATCTCGGCGCGGTACACGTTGCCCAGGCCGGCGATCACGCTCTGGTCCAGCAGCGCGCCGCCGATCGGGCCCTTGCGCCGGGCCAGCGCGGCGCGCATGCGGTCGGCGCGGGCGTGGCGGCGCAGCGGGTCGGGGCCCAGCCGCGCCATCAGGGCGTCCTCCTCGGCCGGGTCGATCAGCTGCGAGATCACCGCGCCGGCCAGGTCCATGCCGCGCTCGTCGCCGATGAAGCGCAGCCGGGTGGTCTCGCGCGCGGGCGGGCCGGGCAGCTTGTAGCGCCGGAAGCCGCCGAACAGGCCGAGGTGCACGTGGACCGACAGGTCGTCCTCGAAGCGGTAGAGCAGGTGCTTGCCGTAGGCGTCGACGTTCGTGAGCACCTTGCCGTCGACCGCTTGCGCGGCGTCGCTGGCCCAGCCCTGCGGCGAGGACACCGCCAGCCGCTGGCCGCCCAGCTCGGCCGCGTGCATGCGCGCGTGGCGGTGGATGGTGTGGCCCTCGGGCATCAGATCTCCAGCCGGTCCTCTTCCAGGTCGAGCTCGTGCTCGACCCGGCGCATCACGTCGGTGGAGATGGAGCCGTCGTTGCGCAGCTCCACCAGCGCGTCGCGCTGCGCGTCGATCACCAGGCGCAGCATGCGCTGGTAGTTGGTCGAGCGCTCCTCGATCTCGTCCGTACCCTCGATCGTCCCCGCCTGGGCCTTGAACCGGCGCGCGCGGTAGGTGTACATGCCGCGCATGCGCTCGATGGTGTCCTCGCGCGTCCACTCCCACTCGGCCATCTCGTCCACGCGCTCGACCGCGGCGCGCGCGGCCGCGGTGCGGGCGCGCAGCTCCTCCTCGCGCTCGCTGTCGTCGTCCTGCACGTTCAGCCGCCGGATCAGCCACGGCAGGGTCAGGCCCTGCAGCACCAGCGTGGACAGGATCACGCAGAAGGTCAGGAACACGATCAGGTCGCGTTCGGGGAAGGGGGCGCCGCCGTCGATGGTCAGCGGCAGCGCCAGGGCGGCGGCCAAGGACACCGCACCGCGCATGCCGCTCCACGAGGCGATGAACCGGAACGCCAGCGGTGCCCGGCGCGCACGCTGGCTGGGACGCCGGTCCAGGGTCCGGACCAGCATCGTCGTGACCTGGGTCCAGACGATCCGGGCCACGATCACCACCGCCGAGACCAGCGCGCCCAGGGCGATCAGGTTGCCGGGGGAGTGGTCGCCCAGGCCGTCGTCGAGCAGGATGCCCAGCTGCAGGCCCACCAGCAGGAACAGCGTGGCGTTCAGCAGGAAGTTCAGAATCTCCCACACGCTGTAGCCGGTCAGCCGGGTCTGTGCGGACGCGATCCGCGGCGCGTTCCAGCCCACGTACACGCCGGCGGTCACCGCGGCCAGCACGCCGGAGGCACCCAGCACCTCGGCAGGCACGTAGGCCGCGTAGCCGGTCAGCAGCGAGACGGTCACCTCGATCGGCACGTCGTCCAGGCGCTTGCGGATCTGGGTGATGGCCCAGCCGACCGCCAGGCCCACCGCCACGCCGCCGATCGAGGCGAGCACGAACTTCTCGCCCGCCTCCACGGCGCTGAACGATCCGGTCACCGCCGCCGCGACGGCGATCTGGAATGCCACCAGCGCGGTCGCGTCGTTCAGCAGGCCCTCGCCTTCCAGGACCGTGACCATCCGCCGCGGCGCGCCCAGGCGGCGCAGGACGGTGGTGGCCGCCACCGGGTCGGTGGGGCCGACGATGGCGCCCAGCGCAAACGCCGCCGCCCACGGCATGCCGGGCACGGCCGCGTGCACCGCCACCGCGACCGCCACCATGGTGAACAGGACCAGCCCGATCGCCGACATGGCGATTGGCCGCATGTTCGCCCGCAGGTCACGCAGCGAAGCGAAGAAGGCGCCGCTGTAGAGCAGGGGCGGCAAGAAGATCACCAGCACCACCTCCGGCTCCAGCTCGATCTTCGGCAGGCCGGGAATGAAGCCGATCACCAGGCCGCCCACCACCAGCGCGATCGGGTACGGCACCTTCACCGCCCGCGCCAGCGCGGCCAGCACCGCGATGGCCACGAACAACCCGGTGACGATGATCTCCACGTCGTGCACGAGGGCGACAAAAGTACGCGGTTTCTCAACACGCGCCTGGCAAGGTTGAACGCCAATGACCCGGAAGATCACCCCCGCCCTCGTCCTTGCCCTCCTGCTGTGCGCAGCGCCCGCGGCGGAGGCGCGAGAGTCCTTCCAGCAGATAGCCGGGGTCAAGTCCGCCGGAACGCCGGCGAAGTACAACAAGGTCGGCATCCTCAAGATCGGGTCGGCGAAGGCGAAGAACATCCTGGTGCTCAACCCCGGGACGTCAGCCTCGGCGGCCTACTTCGCGCCCCTCGCGCGTGACCTCAAGAAGAAGGCTCCCAGCTGGCAGGTGTGGGCGGTCGAGCGGCGCGAGAACCTGCTCGAGGACCACTCGATGTGGAACCGGCTCAAGTCCGGCGCCGCCACGCCCAAGCAGGCGTTCGACTACTACCTCAATTACCTGGCGGACAAGAGCGTGACCACGCACTTCAAGCCGATCCCGGACGCGTCGGTGGCCTACGCCAAGCAGTGGGGCATGCGGACCGAGATCGGGGATCTGCGGCAGGTGGTGGGCAAGGCCAAGAAGACGGCCGGCCGTCGCGGGCACGTCGTGATGGGCGGGCATTCCCTGGGTGGCACGATCACCACCGCGTACGCCACCTGGAACTTCGGGGGTCGTGCCGGCGCTCGCGGTCTGTCGGGCCTGGTGTTCATCGACGGGGCGTCGCGCCCCCAGGCGGTCAGCGTTGCCGCCGCTCGCAAGTCTCTGGCTGACCTGTCGGCCGGATCGCCGTGGCTGACCATCGGCGGCATCCCGACCCCCTTTGTCGGCCTGTTCAACACCGGTGGCTCGCTGAACGCGCTCAAGGCGCCCAAGGCGCCCTCGCTGGCGCAGAACTTCGCCCTGCTGCCCGGGAACCTCAAGCCGCCGGTCCCGGCGACCAACCTGGCCCAGTACGGCTATGCCCTCGACACCCAGACCTCCCCGTCCAGCCTGTCGCTCGCACAGGGCCACATCGGGTCGCTGGCTCCGTCCGGCTCGCCGCGTGGGTGGGTGCAGGGCAAGGACATCTCACCAATCAAGCGCTTCGCCCAGATGTTCGCGGGCGACAAGCTCAAGGGCCTGGACGGCACCGCCTGGTACCACCCGCAGCGGCTGTCGATCGACGCGGGCGCCGTCGGGAACGGCATCGCCAACCCCGCGCAGAAGGTGCTGGGCGTGAAGTCGACCAAGGGGCGGGCACTGCCTAAGGATCTCCGGATCTACGCCTTCGGTGCCGCTTTGGGCGGTGCCCGGGTGCCGGCCGCGGCGCGGGCGCTCGCGAAGCAGTCAGGGATCCCCGCGCGGAACGTGCGCGGCGCCTCACGGGCCTCGACCTACTCGCACAACGATCCGAACTCGGCGTACCCCAATAACGCCTTCGTCGAGGGCCTGGTGCCGTTCCTGAAGGGGATCCAGAAGAAGTAGCGCCGATGCTCCGCCTGCTCCTCGACGACTTCGTGGCCACGCGGTTGGCGATGCACCGCGTGGCCGAGGACGTGATGAAGCCGGCGCGGGAGGCGGTCACGGGGCGGTTCGGGTTGCGGGCTGTTCCGGGCGGCTTTGGGACGCCGCCGTTCGGGGATGTGCGGGAGTTGTGGGTCGAGGGGGTTGAGTTGGTGGAGCGCTCGGGCTCCGAGGAAGCGCGCTCGGTGGTCGAGGGCGCGGATACGGAGGCGGCCGAGGCACTGGCTGAGTGGTTCGCGTTCGGGTGGGGGGTGCTGGAGGAGCTTCGCTCCGAGGCCGCGGACCTCAACCTGGCTCCGTCGGCACCACAGCTCTGGCCCGAGCACTTCGACATCGGCCTGCACTTCGGGCCCGACGAAGCCCGCGCTAACTACGGAGCCTCACCCGGCGACGAGACCCACCCGGAGCCCTACCTCTACGTGGGGCCCTGGTCGCCGCCGCCGGATGGCCCGCTGTGGAACGCCGACGGCTTTCCGGGAGCCGAGTTGTCTTACGCGGAGCTGCTCGCGACCGACGACCGACGGGCGGCCGCGCTGGAGTTCTTCAGGTCGCGGCGGGACGCGTTGCTGAGCTGAGGCCGTCCCCGTTAGCGTGCGGCCAATGGAGGCCACTGCCCCACAGCCCGCCGATTCGCTGCGCGTCGCCTGCGCTCAGCTGCAGAATCGCGTTGGCGATCTGAAACGCAACGCGCAGGCGATCATCGAGGCGATGGAGTGGGCGGAGGGGCAGGAGGCCGACGTCCTGCTCCTGCCCGAGCTCTGCTTGACCGGCTATCCGCTTGAGGACCTGGCTCTGCGCTCCGACTTCGTGGCCCAGACGCACGCCACGTTGGCCGAGATTGCCACCCATGCCGGGCGCTGCGCGACCATCTGCGGAACGCTCGGGACCGTGCCCCCGCGTCGCGACTGGGACACGGTGACGCGCACGTCCACGATCGCCGCCGCGGTGCTGTGCGACGGCCAGGTGCGGGGCACCTACGACAAGACGCTGCTGCCCACCTACGACCTGTTCTCCGAATCCCGCACGTTCACGGCGGGCACCACACCCGGCGCGCTGTGGCGGATCGGCGGCGTGGTCGCTGGGATCTGCATCTGCGAGGACCTGTGGTCTGGCGACGGACCACCCGAGCTGCAGGCCGCGAACGGCGCGCAGATTCTGCTGGTGCCCAACGGCTCGCCTTACTACCGCGACAAGCGCATGTCGCGATCGACCACGGCGGCTGAGGTCGCGCTGCGTAACGGCATTCCAGTGATCTACGTCAACTGTGTCGGCGGAGTCGACGACCTCGTCTTCGATGGCGGCGCGATCTTCGCCGACCCCGACGGCTCGATCCGTTACCTCGGCCCCCAGTTCGACACGGCGCATTTCTGGCTCGACGTGCCGGTGGCGCCGCCACGGCCGCTGGCCGTGTCACCCGTAACAGTGCATACGCGGCTCCAGGCGCCGCGCGGCCCGATTCCCCAGCCTGAACATGCGCCCCAGTACGAACAGATGGATGAGATCTGGCGGGTGCTAGCCATCGGCGTGCGGGACTTCGTGCATGCCAACGGCTACGAGAAAGCGATCCTCGGACTGTCCGGGGGCATCGATGCCGCCGTGGCGGCCAGCGTGGCGGTTGATGCGCTCGGCGCCGAGAACGTGATCGGCGTCTACATGCCCGCGCCGGACCCTTCGGAGGAGGACGAGCACGATCGCGCGGGAGCCGAGCGCCTGGCGAAGATCCTGGGACTCGACTTCGTGCACCGGCCCCTAGGTCCAGTCGCGCCGGCCCTGGAGGGCGCGGCCGACCAGGTCGGCGACATCCCGTCCGGCGATGCTCTGGATGAGCTCTACGCCCGGGCCCGGGCCGCAGTCCTTCGGACGATGGGCGAGGCGTCCGACGCAATGGTCCTGGCCACAGGCAACAAGTCCGAGCTCTCAATCGGCGCCGGGATCCTCGGTGGCGACATGACCGGCGACTTCGCGCCCCTGCGTGATTGTCCCAAGACGCTGCTCTACCAGCTGGTGCGCTGGCGCAACCAGTCGGAGGAAGACGACGACATCCCCGAGGAGGTACTGGACCGGACGCCCACGATCCGGTCGCGGGAAGAGCTGACGCTGCCATCCTACCGCGAGCTGGACGCGATCATCGAGCGCTTCATCGAGCACGGAGAGGGGGTCGAGGAGATCGAAGCTGCAGGCTTCCACCGCGGAACGGTAGAGAGCGTGCTGGACCTGATCATCGGGGCGGAGCGGAAGCGACGATTGGTGGCGCCTGGTGTGAAGATCACGGCTCGGGCGTGGGGCAAGGATCTGCATATGCCGGTAACGAATGGGTGGCGGCCGTTCAGCAACGGGCAGCGCCAGGCCAATGATCAAGGTTGCGGGCTCGAATCCCGCCCCCGCTAGCGCGAATCCGGGAGCAGCTCATCCAGGAACGTCTCGGCATCGGCGATGAGCTCCTGGAGACCACCCAGGCGGTAGAGCTTGTGGCCGTGGTCAGTGATCGTCGCTCCCGTAAGCAGCGCGACAGCCCCCTCAGCGCTATCCCACGTGTCCTCGAAGGCAACGGCATACTCGGCGCCACGATCTACGCCGATGAGCCCGTCGTCGCGAATCTCGAGGAGCTCTGCCCTCAAGGGGGTTGACACCGTGACAAGGCCCGCCTCGGCGTCCGCACCTCGCCGGAGGAGATCCCCCTCTCGAAGCGACTTGGTGCCGAAGACCGAAAGCATCACCAGCTGCCTGTATGTGAGCCGACCGATCAGCCCAACTAGCTGATGGGCGTCAGCCGCGCTCACGCCGGAATCAAACGCCACATTTGCGAGGAATCGTCCAAGGATCGGCACCTTTCGCTGTTCGCCCGCGTCCCGCGCGGCTAACAGCACCTGCTCAACAACCTCTTCCGCTTCCGGAGCTTGCTCGTGATCCGCGAACCAGTCAGATCGAGGTGTCGCACCTGCCTGGACCTGGGCCCGGACCAGAGACACAGCGGTCTCAAAGGCGTTGGCGACTCTCTGCGCTTGCCGAGGCTCGAGCCATCGCTGGGAAACGGCCTCGCCTATGCGCTGGAGAGCAAGCTGAGCTGCCACGGCCGTTGGGGGACCCACGAATGGTTCCTTCAGGGCTACGACAGCGCCCACTCCCACTACACCCCCGCTGACATCCCGCCCGAAGCGCAGGATCTTGCTGGGCCCCGACTCGTCGCGCTCCCGGCTCATGCACTGACGATACGTCCCCCTCCTCCGAGCCGGGCGGCAAGCCCCGTGACGCGCTGGCTCTATGACATACAGCGGGCCGGGCTGAGAAGCCGCGCTGGCTGCGTAGCTTCGGTTAATCGGGGTACTCCCGGGGGTTCGCACGCTGCGGGAGGGGCCCCGTCAGAGCATCGTCCGTCGTCGCGGCCAGCCAGCAAATCTAGAGCCGTTTGATCCCTAACCACCGCGACCTCCGCGCGACTCCCTCACCGAGCCACTCATCTGGAGCCAGGCCTTCCAACTCTTCTTCGTAGGCGAAGGCGACGATGTCCGCAGGCTCGCGGAAGGCGTGGGAACTCGGGTCCGATAGCGACTCCGCGGTCGGCATCCGCTCGTAGAACTCGGCCACCCGCCGTGCTCCCTCAGGGCTGGCCTGCCGCACCCTGTCGAGTAGCACTTGCGGCCCCTCTATCGTCGTGGGAGGTAAGGCCGGATCAACCGGATGCGGTTCGTTCAGACCCGGGCACCTGACCAGATCCTCTATAGCCCGAGCCCGCAGCTCGTTCTGGCTCACCTCGGTTGGGTCGCCACGGCGCCTGGTGCGGGCAAGGTCCAACACGTAGCCCGCTCGTGCACTCACCACGCTGCCCTCGCCGGTGGGCGCGATCTTAATGTGTGTCACCCCTAGCTCGCGATAACGCGGGAGGGCTTGCCTTTCCAGCGTCTTGCCTATATCCCGACGCCGGTAGTTCGAGAGTAATGCCAGTCGATGGTGTTGGACATACAGCTCATCGTCCTTCTCGCAAAGTTGGCGGCTCAGTTTCCCGGCTGAAGCACCGGTCTGTCGATCGCGCAATTGAGCACGTACAACTGCTTCCACGCCCTGCTCAGCTTCGAACCCGGGCGGTGCAGGTTCCAACTGCACACGGACCAGCGGCAGTTCGACGCTGCGGAAGACTTCGGCGAAGTGGGGTGCTGCCTGGAGGAACCGTTCCGACTTCACTGCTCAAAGACGGCAGGGGATGGAGCCGCGGTAAGACTGAGCGCTTGGTGGGAATGTATCCCGCTGCCTAGAGCAGCCGCGGCCTGTCGGGGCGCAGCCTGTCCCAGAGCCCCGAAGATCCCGGAGCCACCAACCCCTCGACGGCGAGCTAGACGTGACGTCCCCCACCCTTCGACGCCTCTACTCGAGTAGCCGTGTCAGATCGGCGCGAGTCAACGCGTCGGCTACCTGGAGCTGGTGGCTCGCCTGGGCGGCCAGGTCCAGCGGCGACACGCCATGGACGAAGTACGCGTGGGACATTCGGTCAAAGCCCACTCCGACGAGGGGCGCCACCACCCGCAACGTTGCTTGAAGGAGAGCCTGGTCCTGCTTGCCTCCGTGCATCACGATGTTGCGCTGGCGGTACAGCCGAACGATGGCGGCTTCCAGGTGAGCGACGAAGTCGCGGAGGACCTTGCTTGGTGTCTTGACCAGCTGACGCATTCGAGCGATGCCAGCTTTATCGCCTGCTGACCAGTCTGCGAGTTCGACTCCGGCGGCAAGTACGTCCAGCAGGAGGGCCGAGCGACTCTCGTTGTCAGGCTCGGCGTCGAGGATCGCTCCCAGTGCGTCCTTTGCCCTTTGCCGTCGGTGATAGCTGAGGGTGGTCAGCTCGCCGCGCGACACTGAGCAAGCCACGATCTTGGCTAAGCGGCCGGCGACAAGGTGGGCCCCGCTATCTTCGGGCGCCTTCAGGACCGTCTCTAGGCTCGCCCAGCCCGCAGCGATAGCAGCAGTCGGTGCCGACAGCTCGAGCTGGGTGACGAGCGCTAGCGCCGACTCGAGCGGATGGCTGGTGGACGGTGCATAGACCTGGCCGCTGCGTTCGATGGCGTGCACCTCGACCTTGCGCCGCCCCTGCAGCCGCAGGAAGGGCCCATCGGAGACCTTGGCCTTGTGGTACACAGCGAGACTTCCTGCCCGCGCGTCCGCTCCCACTACAAGCCGTGCCTGGATGTTCTCGATCTGCGCTTGCACGATCGCCACGGCCGCCCCGGGATCCGTGGCTGTGGCACTGAACTCCAAGCCGCCCTTGTACCGACCGTTGAGCCAGTTTCTTGGCGCTCCCATCGACTCAAGCCAATCAGGAACGCCGTCCGGGGCAACAAAGTTCGGGGGCGGCACTGTGGGTTTCTCGGTGCACAGCACGGCCACTCGAAACGTTTCGCTATGGCCGATCAGCTCGGCGTCCACCTTGCGCAGTAGCTGTGCAAGCGTGAAGTTCTGCGGTTCACGTACTCCCCAGCGCGTCCACCACCGATGCAGTGCGCCGGGGGATACGCCAACGTCGAGCATGTGTGCAGCCAGCAGTCGCGACGTCCTTTCTGCGCCGAGCGTCAGGCCCCCCGCGTCTAATGCGTCGGCCCATCGGCTCAGATAGAAGCGTTGGGTCTGCCGTGCGATGTGGTCGATCTCGCGCAGAATCTCTCCGTCATTCTGAAAATCCTTGTTGAGGAGCGACTGAACGCGCTTACGCACGGCGGAATTGCCCACGCCGGGATCTGGACCTAGCGCTGCGGCTGCCGTGGTCCTGGCGGCGGCCCGCGAGGGGGCGTAAGTTCCGGCCTCGCGGTGCAAGAGGGCAACCTCTCGGAGGGTCAAGACAGAGCCAAGGGACCAGAGGCGCCGTTGCCATGGCGTCGAGGCATCGAAGAAGTCCCGCAATCGCGCTAGAACTTGCTCATCCCAACTCTTGCCGGCAAGCATGATTGGGTGGTATTCTTGCTCACGAGCTTGAAGGCCGGGCCGCCGCTTCGCGGCCGCCCGGCCTGGAGACTTCAACGGCCCGCCTAGCGGGCCGTTTCTCTTTCCAGAAGTAATGCTAGGCGTCCATGCCGACCCTCCGCTCGTCTGTCGGAAAACGACGCCGTCCAGAAAAGCGACATATGGCGGAGACGCTTACGGTAGTCCTGCGCGGAGGGGTGGACCTCTGAGTAGTAGAGGTGGACCTCTGAGCGATTCGCGACGTGTTCGCCGAACGGGCCTGCTAAGTGCAGGGGGGACTGGTGCAGTCATCCATGGATCTGTGGCCCTCGCGTGTGAAAAGCTCGGGTGGAGCACCGCCACTGGCTTCGCCCGGAGATCGCTCGAATCCCACAAGGGCGAGGAGGCCGCCGACATGCCCCCGGAACCTGAGAGCCAACATTCATGATCGAGGAGCTGTTCCTCGAGAACTTCCGCGGGTTTGAACGGCACCAGGTGCCGTTCAGAGCAGCAACGATCATGGTCGGGGGAAACAACGCTGGGAAGTCAACGATCGTGGAGGCGCTCCGTCTTCTAGCGCTAGTTAGCGATCGTTTTCGGCGCGGAACTGGCCGCTTCGTCGAGCCGCCGGACTGGCTAGACCACCCCGAAGCATATGAGGGAATAGCGCCAGCCGTTAGGGGCATGCCTGCGGATGGGTTTGAGCCGAGCGTGTTCCACCGGTATGGGCCAGCCCCAGCAATTCTGTCGGCAAGGTTTTCAAGTGGCGCGGTGGTCACTGTTTTTGTGGGTCCCGACGCGCAAGTACATGGAGTAGCGCGAAAGCCCGACGGCGCGCCTGTCACACGGGCAAGCGCGGGCAAGTACCTGGGCATAGACCGCATAGCCGTCCAGCCCCAGGTTGCCCCATTGCTGCGCGAGGAACCTATCCGACGGGAGGAAACCGTCAGGCGTGGGGACGGGACCTATCTCGCTCCTCAACATTTCCGAAACCAACTCTGGCTTTACGAAGACGAGTTCGACGATTTCGTCGACATCGCCGAGGCAACCTGGACCGGACTCCAAGTCACAGAGCTCGAGGGCGACGACCGAGAGCCCACTCGGCCACTACAACTGCGAGTGCGCGACGCAGACTTCGTGGGGGAGGTCAGCCTCATGGGTCACGGCCTGCAGATGTGGCTCCAGATCGTCTGGTTCCTAGCGCGAGCACCGGCAGACGCCATCGTCGTACTTGACGAGCCAGACGTCTACATGCATCCAGATCTCCAGCGGAAGCTGTTGGATCTTGTCCGACGGCGCTTTCGACAATTGGTGATCGCGACCCACTCCGTAGAAATCATCTCAGACGTGGAGCCCGGCTCGATCCTCGCTGTGAACCGTCGGCAGTACCGCTCTACCTTCGTGACATCCCTACCCGGTCTTCAGGAGGTGGTCGATGGGATCGGGTCAGTTCAGAACGTCCAGGTCACCCGCCTAATGCGTGCGGAGAGCTTCTTCCTCGTCGAAGGTAAGGACGTGAAGCTGTTGCGGCTGCTGCAGGAAGCCGCCGATTCAGGCCTAGCGCCCATTGACATTCTCCCTCACGCCCGGCTGGGGGGCCGAGGCGGGTGGGGAAGCGGTGTTCCCGGTCGCCTGCCGACGACCAATGCTGAAGGAGGCAATATCCGCTCGTTTGCGCTACTCGATAGGGACTACTTCCCCGCCGACGAGGTCAACGAGCGTTATGCAGAGGCCAGACGATGGAAGGTGCAGCTACGGGTGTGGTCGAGAAAAGAGCTTGAGAACTTCCTACTCGTGCCTGCAGCGATCAGTCGGCACATTGCTACGCGGGCTGCTCCAGCCGTAGAGCTGCCCAGCGCTGAAGATGTCACCAAAGAAACTGATCGGATTGTGGACGACATGCGCGAGTCGATCAGCGACGCCATGGCAACGCTTCTCTTTGCTCGCGACAAGAGCGGAGGACTCACGAAGGCAAATCGCGCGGCGCGAGCCTCGCTCGATTCTCAGTGGGACGAACGCGCGACTCGCTGGGCTTTGGCTCCAGGCAAGGAAGTTCTCAGACGTCTGGCTGCCTGGAGCGAGGAGAACTTCAGCGTTGGGCTAGGGACCGAGGCGGTCGCGCGTGAGCTGCGCCCCGACGAAGTAGCCCCAGAGGTGGTCGAGGTCATCAGCGCGATCGTCGAAGCTCGCCCTTTCCGGAGCCCATTTGCGATGCCTAGGTAGCGAGCCCACGCTCTACTGTGCTTCGTCCCTGGGTCGCGCTAGGACATCGATGCTCAGACCTCTCGGGCTGCGTCTGCGGTGGGTCTTGGCATTCCCGGCATACCACTGGTAGGCATGCAGGCAGCACCCAGCGGGGAGGCACACCAGGGGATGCCAGCGAAGAGCTGACTCACGCCGCTGCCTAAGCTGCGCGCCGTGCCGATTCACGTGCCGCCCTCGCCAGGCCCTTCTGATCGCAGCGCCAACATGCGCGCGAACCGCCGAAGAGATACAGGGCCCGAGCGCCGGGTCCGAGCGGTACTTCACGAGCGTGGACAGCGGTTCCGCGTCGACATGCCAATCAAGATTGGCTCCGCCCGGGTGATCAAGCCCGACATCGTGTTCACCCGCGTGAAGCTCTGTTGCTTCGTCGACGGGTGCTGGTGGCATGGGTGCGAGCAGCACGGTCGGAGGACAACGGCCAAGAACAACGAGTACTGGCACGCCAAGATCGCGCGCAACCGGGAGCGGGACTCGGAGCAGGCGGCCCTCCTGCGCAGCGACGGCTGGACCGTGATGCGCTTCTGGGAGCACGAGGATCCGGAGACGGTCGCCACGGCGATCGAACGCGCGCTCGATGCCGCGCGGCGCCGGAGCGATTAAAGCTCGAGCAGCCCGTCGTCGTTTGTTTCGTCGTCACCGTCCTCGTCGGCAGAACTTGTTGCTTCGGTCTTGAGCTGCCGTACGTCCTCGAAGAGCTGGCTGAGATCGAAGGTCTTTGACCCGAGCGCGGCCCACCGCTCGAACTTGCGGCGCTGCGGTGAATCGGAGCGAAGCTCGTCGGCCGAGATCTCTTTCTGGTTGCCGAAAGGGTCATGCACGGCGAGGAACATCGGCAGGTGGAGGTGGTAGACCCGGTCGACGAGCGGATCGTTCACAAGCCACTCGAGGATATTTGGGTTGAACTCTGCGACCACGAACGCGACCTGGAGATCGGGGCGGCGCCGCCGGTAAAAGTAGGCCTCGTGTAAGTATGTCCCGATGCGCTCCTTGCGGAGCGTCCACTTCGTGCTAATCAGGATGCGGAAGTCTCGCTCCGAGAAGAGGGCCAGGTCGGGCTGGGAGTGGTAGCCGGCAGGTGCCAGCTCAAACCCCTGCAACGAGTGGAGCTTGGGCTCTCGGGTCGGTCGCACCCCACAGCGGCGCTCGATCAGCTCTTGAATGACGGTTTCGAAGGAGCGGCCGGTGACGTTGTTGCGCTGCCACTTGCCCTTACCGGCCCTTGCGCGGGCCTGGCTATAGCGCCGCCCGATCCGGTCGATGTGCTTCAGCGAGTCTTTGCCAGCGATGAAGTTTCCGTCGTCCATCCACTCGAGGCCACGGCGAGCAAGCTCTTGCCCGGCCTTTGTGGTGAGGCGGTCGTTCAGGTGTAGAAGAGACTGCCTTCTCGATCCAACCTTGATCCGCTCAGCCCACATCACGCTTGCCGCGACGTACTTCCACGCGCTCTCGTCAGTCAGGTCGCCGAGCTTCGGCTCGAGGTCATCGATGAGTTCGGCAACGACTTGCTGATACCAGTGTGGAGGTGGGAACTGGGGCACAGACCGATTCAATCGCGCTTGGGAGGAGCATGCAGCGAAGTGGTCAATCCTCAGCCCGCGACGCTTGCGAGCGTCGTACCTGCGGAGCCGCGACCACAGGATCTTGAGCAATCGCAGCTCGCCAGAGCGTCCCGTTGATCTCGGCAACGGGGGTGTCGGCGTCGGCGGCCGGGGTGACGCGGACGCTGACGAACTCACCTTTGGTCGGCACCGGCAGCTCAAGAGCGCGAGCGATGTCGGGATCCTGCTCTTGATGCCCCAGAATCAGGAAGCCCTCACGCCCGAGGTGCTTGGGCAGGCGACAGTCGCGGGCGCGTTTCATGCTGTCGTCCTGCATCGCAACCGTGAGAACCACGGCACGTCGCACGATCCTGCCTTGCACTACGCGGAAGAGTTCCTTCAGCCGAGCCTGGCCGCTCGACGCTCGGCTACCGGTCTGGGCGGTGAAGATGCGCTCACGATCAGCTTCTGCCAGCTGCAGCAGCAGATTGGGCGGGAGGGCGTGATCGTCGTAGAGCCACAGGACGCGGCTTTCTCCGAGCGGACTAAGACTGCGCTTGCCGTCCCGGTTCCCGCCGGTTAGATGCTCCTCGACGACCCTCACCAAGCCGGCGTGCCAGACGGCTTCGTCGTCACTCGCTGACAGGACCAGGCAGATATGCCCAACCGACTCGGGTGGAAGCATCCAGCCCCCGACGGCCTGCGAGAACTTGCAGTCGACCTCGATGCCGGCGATGCGGTAATCCATCGAGAGACCATCCTCGAACTCAAACTCCTTATGCAGATTGATCTCGACGAGAGTGCCCATGTGCGTCTTCTCGGTCTTGTGAAGCGTGAGCCAGTCCCACCGCCCGGTGTGCTCGCCGTCAAGCAGCTGGTCGATCGTGTTCCGCAGCACATTTGCCACGCGGCGCCCGTCGGGGTCGAGCTCGCGAAGGTGATCGGCAACCTTCCAAAGCTCTGGATCTTCGGCCCGGTCCGGAGGAGCTACGTTGGGCGATGTACGCGGTTCGGTGCGAAGCCGACGGGTACGTGGGACAAGCCGACCGCTGGCGGGACGCCGAGGCATCTCTCCCTGTTCGGTGGCGTCGCGGGCCGATCCTTCGTCGGCCGCACCAGGCGACAGGTTGCGCCCAATCCGGTCGGGCGCACCACGGCTTGGGGGCGAGCTTTTCGCCGCCGAGTCTTCACTGGGCATGAGACCCAATCGTCCGCAGGTGCAACTACCTTTGGCGGCCGTACCCGTGGCTGCCCCGCTTACATCAATCGAGATCTGTGCCGGCGCTGGCGGGCAGGCGCGGGGTCTGGAGCTCGCGGGCTTCGACCACCTTGCGCTGGTCGAGAACGACGCATGGGCATGTTCGACTCTCCGACATAACCGGCCCGAGTGGCGGGTCTTCGGGCCCCATATCGGCGACCTGGCGCTGGAGCGCGTTGGTCAGGGCGACGTTAAGTCCTTCGATGCCACCGGCTACCGGGGGCAGGTCGACCTCCTTGCCGGCGGCGTTCCATGCCCGCCGTTCTCCAAGGCCGGGAAGCAGCTCGGTGCGGATGACGACCGCGACTTGTTCCCCGCGGCCGTGCGGCTGGTGAGGGAGTGCCAGCCTCGCGCGGTCATGCTCGAGAACGTGCCGGGTCTCCTCGATGCGAAGTTCGACGATTATCGGGAGTCGGTCGAGCGCGAGCTTGCCCCCGACTACGTCGTCTGGTGGGACAAGGTGCAGGCGTCTGATTTCGGTGTGCCTCAGCTGCGTCCTCGAGCAATCCTCGTAGCCATCGAGGCACGATCCGCTCCCTACTTCGTATGGCCGGACGCCGAGGATCACCGCGCGGCGCCCACAGTCGGCGAGGCACTTGGCGAGCGTATGGCAGCGAATGGCTGGGAGGGGGCGGCAGCTTGGGCGTCCGAGCAGGCGACACGCATTGCCCCGACTCTGGTCGGCGGGTCGAAGAAGCACGGGGGTCCAGATCTCGGACCGACGCGGGCGAAGACGCAGTGGCGTCAGCTTGGAGTAGACGGTTTGGGTCTCGCAGATGCGGCACCGGAGCCCGGCTTCGTGGGCCTACCGCGGCTTACCGTGGAGATGACCGCCGTACTCCAAGGGTTCGACCCTGCGGAGTGGCACATTCAGGGACGCAAGACGAACGCTTATCGCCAGGTTGGGAACGCGTTTCCGCCGCCGGTCGCGAAGGCGTTCGGCGTGAGGATCCGCGAAGCGCTACGGCAGGAGGCGGAACCCGAACTCATCGTGCGAGAACGCGCGCCGGCGCGCAACGAGGAGCGGTTCGAGCTGCCAGCAGCCTAGGCTGCGAAGGCTCGTGGGTCTACTTCAGTCTCTGCACCCGCCGCCGCATCACGGTGGCCATCCTCATACCCCCTGGGTGTAGGTCCTGGCACGTGACACAGGTCCTGGTGCTGGGCCGTACCTGGGCGGGTCGAGGTCGTCCGCGGGTGCCCCCGGACTCGGATCGCGGTCAGCGAGAGCGTTCTGTCGTGCGTGGTTGCCCCCGTCGCCTGGAGCATGATGGAGGTCCGCCTCCTGTACAGCTACGAGTCATCGAAGCAACCGGAGTTGGACGAGCTGGGGATGAAGCTCGTAGCCGACGAGATCCGAACCATGCTCGCGAACCTCCAACAGGCGTTCGCCGACGCCAGCCTCGACGTCGAGCACTCCGAGAGCGCTCGACGCCGGGCCGACGCCGGCGAGGCGGGGGCACCGGAGCCGCCTACTTCTTCTGCGGCTTCAGATTGAAATTCCCATCCCCGCGGCACGTGAGGATGCCGTAGCCCCCGAACGTGCCCATCGTCAGCATTGACCAGCTGATCCGCAGCTTGCCCTTGATGCGCTTGCCCTGCTTGCGGGCGGTGATCGTGTAGTAGCGCTCGGGCCAGGGCTCCTTGACCTTCTTCTGCGACTCGCGGCCGTTGGCACGGAAGACCACCGAGAAGGGCGGGTCGAACATGGTCATCCGGGCGCGGGGCATGCCGCCCTGGCCGGACGCGCAGGTTGAGGGGACCATCGTCTCGATCAGCGAGATGACCCCGCGGCGGTAGGCGAAGGAAATCTTGGAGCCCTCCTTGGTCTTGCCGACGTAGTTGGTCCAGCCCTTGTCCTTGGTGGTGCCGGCCTGGGCGCCGGCGGCGGGCAGGGCGACCAGGAGACACGAAACGGCGATGGGGAGGAGCAGTTTCTTCATGGCGGTTCCTTTCACGAGGGGTTGGACTTCCTGACTCCAACCCTGGACCGCCCCCGACCCCCTGCCATTGGGGGACCCCCCAATCGGGCTCCCGGACTTAGGAGACCCCTAGTGCCGCAGCCGCGCCGAGCTCAGATCGAGCCGGCGGATGACCTCCTGGGCCACGTCGCTCCGCACCTCGCCCTCGCCCTCGAGTTCGAGAATGGCCTTGCGGGCCACGGTCAGCAGCTCGGCGTCGGTCTCCGCCGCAGCCTCGAGCACCTCCTGAGCGGCGTCGCCGTCGTCATCGTCGTCGACCGCGCGCAGGTTGCGTAGCTCGTACTCGCGCTCCAACCACCAGCGCTCGTCCTCCTTCAGGCCGTGGCGCTCTGCCGCCTCGGGCAGGGCCTTCAGCGCGACCTCGCTCGCGGTCTGCAGCGCCAGGCGCTTCTCCTGCTCGATCGCGTCCGGGTCGGTCAGGCCCATCCGGCGCACCAGCGGCCGCAGGGTCAGACCCTGGATCAGCAGGGTGGCCACGATCACGAACAGCGTGAGCACGATGGCCAGCTCGCGCCCCGGCAGCGGGCCGCCGGAATCGAGCGTGGCCGGGATGGCCAGCGCGGCGGCCAGCGCCACCGAGCCGCGCACGCCGCTCCAGCCCAGCACCAGCCGCCACGGCCGGGAGGACGGCGGGCGGACGCTGGGGCGCCTCTTGCTGACCGTGCCCCGCCACACCGGCGCGATCGTCAGGGCCCACAGCAGGCGCAGCCCGATCACGGCGACGGTGACGGCGGCGCCGGCCAGCAGGACCCGCCCCATCGGCTGGTCGACCGTGTCGATGATGTCGCGCGTCTGCAGCCCCACCAGCAGGAACAGCAGCGAGTTCAGGACGAAGCCGACGACGCGCCAGGCGGACTGGATCTCGATGCGCACCAGCGGATCGACGAACCCGTGCGAGTGGTGGCCCACCCACAGGCCGGCGGCGACGGCGGCCATGATGCCCGAGCCGTGCACCAGCTCGGCGACGATGAAGGCCGCGAACGGGGTGATCAGCGACATCCCCGCCTCCACGCGGGTGGACGTGCTGCGGCTGCGGAGCTTGCCCACCAGCACCGCCACCAGCAGGCCGGCGCCCACACCGCCGACGATGTAGACCACCAGCTCGAGCAGGCCGCCGGCGGGGCTGAACTTCTCCGCGGCCGCGGCGGTGCCGGCCACGCCCACCAGGGCGAAGGCGACGCCGTCGTTGAGCAGGCTCTCGCCGCGGATCACGGCCAGCAGCCGGGGCTCGGCCGACTCGCTCTCCAGCACCTGCACCGGGGCCAGGGCGTCGGTGGCCGACAGCGCGGCGCCCAGGGCGAAGGCCACCGGCCAGGCCATGTCGATCGTGTAGTGGGCCACCACGGCGACCCCCGCGGCGGTGACCACCACCAGCACCGAGGCCAGCAACCCGATCGAGACGGCGTTGCGGCGCAGCTCGCGCACGGGCGCGAAGTACCCGTCCACGTACAGCAGCGGCCCCACGAAGATCAAGAGCACCAGCTCGGGCTCCAGCGGGATCGAGGGCATGCCCGGCACGAACGACAGCGCCACGCCGCCCGCGACCAGCAGCACGGGCTCGGGCAGGCCGAACCGGCGGGCGAACGAGGTCAGCGCGACCCCGACTACCACGAGGAGAACGATGACCTCGGCGACCTGTGTGGCGCCTGAGGACATCGCAGGGAGGCTAGAGGGACCGGCGTGTGACCATTGGCGCATGAGCGCCGCCATCGAGGTGACCGAGCGCGGCCGGCCGATCGCGTTTACGTTCGAGGACCTGATGCGCTACCACGGGCCGGGATCGCCCGGAGGGGTGGCCATCGCCTTCAAGGTCCTGGAGCGCGGCTGCCCTTGCTGGACCCGACGGGCCCGTACGAGCGGCGGGAGCTCACCGTGCAGACCGCCTTCGGCGGCCCGGGAGCCCGTGACGCCTTCGAGCTGGTCACCCGCGCCGTCACCGGCGAGCGGTTCCACGTGGACCCGGCGCTGGCCCGGCCCGAGCGCGGCCCCGCCCTGGAGCGGTTCGTGTTCCGGCTCGGCTACCGGGACGAGCGCGTGACGCTGGGACTAAGGGAGGGCTTCGTGACCGACGAGTTCATCGACCTGGCCGGCATGAAGGACCGCACCGCCGACCAGGAGCGCCGCCTGGACGCGCTCAAGCTCGACCTGGCCGAACGCGTGATGGCGCGGCCGGCCGAGGAGGTTGTCGAAGTGCTGGCGCCCGGGCCGGGTCGACCCTAGATTGGCGCCATGCGAACCGGACTCGCCGTAACGATCGTCCTCTGCATGGCTGCCGCGCTGGCCCTTCCGTCCGCGGCCGCGGCCAAGTCGCCGCCCAAGGGCACCTACGAGTGCGTGATCGGCGCCAACACCCAGCTGTTCGGCTCGATCAAGATCAAGGGCGGGGGCAAGTACCGCTACGACCGCTTCGGCAAGACCGGCAAGTTCAAGACCGGCAAGAAGAAGCGCAAGTTCTCCGGGGAGACGAAGGGCTACCCCATCAGCTTCAAGGGCGGCGGCCTGAACAAGTACAAGGGCTTCTGGTTCAAGTCGACGACCGGCACGCACGAGATCGCGCTGGCCGGGCCGGGCCGCACCTTCATCAACATCTACTGCGACGACTAGGCGCCGGCGCTAGCGGCGGCGCGTAACCCGCTCGCAGTCCCTGCTGACCTGATCGTTCCTGTCCGCAGTCACACGGTCGCGACCGCTGCCGCAGTCGACCCGGTCGCGGGAGCTGTCGCGCACGGAGATCCGGTCGCTGCCCGTGCCACTCGAGAGACGGTCGCGACCGCTGCCGCCGGTCAACGCGTCGTTCCCGCTGCTGCTCCTCAGTGAGTCCTCGCCGCTGCCGCCGCTCAACCGGTCCCCGCCGCTGCCGCCGCTGAGCGCGTCGTTTCCGCTGCTGCCGGACAGGCGGTCGTTCCCGCTGCTGCCGCGGACGCGGTCGTTGCCGGAGTTGCCCGACACGCGGTCGTTGCCCGTGCCGCCGGTCAGGCTGTCGTTGCCGGTGCCCCCGAGGATGCGGTCGGCGCCCCCGCCGCCGTCCACCGAGTCCTTGCCGGCGCCGGCGTCGATCCGGTCGTTGCCGGGCCCGCAGACGATCCGGTCGTCGCCGCCCAACGCGTTGACCACGCTGTTCCCGGGCCCGCAGAAGATCTGGTCCGGCCCGGCGGTGCCGGTGATGCGCGTCCCGGTCAGCCGCTGGGGTGCGCCGGGCGTGCCCGTCCCGCAGGTCGCGGTGCTCGGGTCGCGCGTCTCGTCGCCCAGGCCGTCGCGGTCGCAGTCGGGCTCGATGTCGGCGTTGATCAGGAGCTCCCTGGTCGTGTCGGCGCCAGTGGGGCCGCGGGTCTGGCCGTTGGCGACGAACGGGGAGAACCGGGCGGTCGTGGCCCCGGCCGTCGCCGCGAAGAACAACCCGCTCGTGCTGTTGTCGAGCCCGAGCACGTCGCCCTTCCTGACGGGGAGGCTGGTGGTGTAGACGTTGGCGCTCGGCTCGCTGAGCGCGACCGTCCCGACGGCGCTGGTCCCGGCGCCGGTGAAGCCGCCGCCGGCCGCGGGTCGCAGGATGCGCAGCTGGGCGCTGCCGCCGGTGTTTCCCGAGTTCAGCCGCCACCGGACCACCACCCCGTCCGCGGGAGCAGTGATGCCCCCGGCGGCCCGGCGGGCGGCCGGCAGGGCCGTCTGCACGTAGGTGCACGCCACCCCTCCGGCGCACACGTTGTCGGTCGCCACGCCGGCGAGGTTGCTGCCGACCGTGACCGCCCCGGAGGCGCCGGCGGGCGCCATCAGGCACACCGCCACCACGACTCCGATGATCCCGGTGCGCCTCACGCCCTCACGGGACCACACTACCCCTGGGATGATCAGCCCGCGCGCTCGAGCAGCTCGACCGCCGCCACGGCGGCCACCACCAGCTCGAACAGTGCCCCGGCTGCGTCCTCGTCGCCGTCCGGCTCGACCAGGAAACCGAGCGCGGAGCCCAGCGGCGCCGCCACGGCGGCCACGAGCTCGGCGGGGGCAGCGCCTTCGGCGCCCGCCGCCGGCCGCGCCGCCACCGCGCGGTCCACCTGCGCCAGCAGCGCGTCCTTGGCCGCGATGCCGCCCTCGGCATCGCGCAGCCGGGGAATGGCGGCCAGCGCCGTGGCCGCCGCCCACGTGAGCGGTACCGCCACGAGCACCGACGCGCAGCCGTCCTGATCGCCCGCCAGCCGGGCCGCGTCGCCGACGTGGCCGCCGACCCGCAGCACCGCATCCTCGGCGCGCGTGCCGAAGCCCTCGGGCGCGTGCTCCTCGTGCAGCGGCAGGAACCCGGCGAGGACCTGGGCGCCACGGGTGCGGAGCTCTTCGGAGTGGGTGAGCGACAAAGCCACGGGAGCAGTGTCGGCTGGGGGCCCGACGGCGTGACAAATTTCGTGCAGGGGGAGAGGCCCTACAGGTCTGCCAGCGCCCGCTCGGCCTGCGGCGCCGACCGAAAGGCGCGCACGTAGACCACGCGCCCGGCGCGCACCCGCCAGTGCCAGCCCGCGCTGGAATCGACGACCTGCCCCCCGCCGAGACCCCACACGCGCCCGGTGACCAGGACGACGTCGCCCTCCTGGCGAAAGCTCTCGGGGGTCAGGCGCAGCTCGTCCCAGACGCGCTCGACGTCGGCGAAGTACTCCTGCATGCCGGCCAGGCCCCGGTACGGCTCGCCGCCGTGGGCCAGTTCGGCGGTGGGGGCCATGAACTGGACGTCGGGGTCCAGCAGCTCCTGCATGGCTGGCAGGTCGCGCCGCGCGAAGGCCGCGAAGGCCTTGCGGATGATGTCCACCGAGTCCAGAAGCTCACCTTCGCTTCCGTCAACCGGGTCGTCAAGCGAAACGCGGTCGGTAGCCTGCGGCCGGTGCGGGCGGGGACTGTTACGGCAATGCTGGCGGTGGCGATCGCGGTGATCGCGACCACGGCCCCCGCCGCGCACGCCCAGGCCGAGCCCACCAGCTGGCTCTGTCTGCCGGGCCAGCAGCCAAACCCCTGCGC
This sequence comes from Thermoleophilaceae bacterium, assembly GCA_035630015.1. Taxonomy (GTDB): domain Bacteria; phylum Actinomycetota; class Thermoleophilia; order Solirubrobacterales; family Thermoleophilaceae; genus JAAYBF01. The sequence goes on from DASQLM010000060.1 coordinate 44,621, forward strand.
GGGCGACCAGACCACCACGGTCTTCGCCCCCGACGGCACGAGCACGACCAGGACGCCCAAGGTCCCGGCCGACCCGAAGGTCGACTGCTTCTACGTCTATCCCACGGTCAGCGACCAGCCGGGCCAGAACGCGGACCGCAGCCCGGACCCGCCGATCGCCGCCATCGCCAAGTACCAGGCCCAGCGCTTCTCGCAGATCTGCAAGGTCTATGCGCCCATCTACCGCCAGCGCACGGTGCTGGGCATCTTCAACCCGACCACGAACAGCGCGGAGGCAGGCCGGATCGCCTACGGCGACGTGCTCCAGGCCTGGCGCGACTACCTGGCCAACCACAACCGCGGCCGGGGCGTGGTGCTGATCGGCCACAGCCAGGGCACGTTCCACCTGCGCAGGCTGATCGCCGAGGAGATCGAGCCCAGGCCGGCCGAGAGCGCGAAGCTCATCAGCGGTCTGCTGATCGGTGGCAACGTGCTGGTGCGCAAAGGCTCGACCACCGGCGGCGACTTCCAGCGCACACCGGCCTGCACGGGCTCGACCCAGGTCGGCTGCGTGGTGGCCTACTCGACCTTCAACCGCACGCCGCCGGGCAACACGCGCTTTGGCAAGTACACGCCCCCGCCGGGCGCGCCCAACGACAAGGAGGTGCTGTGCACGAACCCGGCGGCGCTGTCGGGCGGCACGGGGCCGGTGACCACCGAGGTGCCCTCGGAGCGCTTCCCGGCCGGCCTGATCGCCCTCAGCCTGACCCAGTTCTACGCCGGCAACCAGCCCACGGCACCCACCCCCTGGCTGCAGCCGAAGGAGCGCTACACGGCGCGCTGCGTGCGCGAGCAGAACACGAACACGCTGCGGCTTGCGTCGGTTGGCGGCTCGCGCCAGCCCAGCCCATCGCCGGACGAGAGCTGGGGACTGCACATCGGCGACGTGAACCTGGCGATGGGCAACCTGGTCGAGCTGGCGCGCGGCCAGTCGCGCGCCTACCTGGCGGCCGAGGCGCGCCAGCAGAAGGCGGCCTGCCTGGCGCGCGGCGGCATGGCCCGGCGCAAGGCGCTGGGCAAGGCCCGCGTGGGCGGGACGCGCACCGCCGCCCGCCGTGTGCTGACCGGCCGGCGCGTGACCGGGCGCACCGGCGTCGACCGCTACTGCGTGGCCGGCGGCGGCAGCCTGCGCCTGTACTACCCGACCCGCCGCTCGGACGCCAGGACGCGCCGGCGGCTGGCCAACAAGGCGCTGCTCGCGCTGGCCACCAGCAGGAAGTTCAGCGTACGCGGCGTCAGGCCCGGCACGCGGACGGCCATGCTCAAGCGCCGGGTCCGGGGCGGCACCACCGTCCGGGTGGGCAAGAACCGCTGGTACCTGGCCCGTGGGCGCTCCGCCACGCTGGCCTTCCAGCTGGGCGGCAACCGCCGAGTCAGGGCGGTGGGCCTGGCCGCCCGTTCGCTGACGAAGAGTCCGCGCGCGAGCCGCGCGCTCCTGCGCACCTGGCGCTGAAGTACGGCTGGCCCCACCGCCAGACGCCTGACTGCCTCATACCCACGCGCGGGGCGCGCCCGTACGGTCGGTCGCACGATGCCCAAGCGCTACACAGCCCTCGCCGCCTTCTACGCCTCCGACGAGCGCCGCCGCAGCTCGCGGGAAACCGACCTGGGCCTGTGGTGGCGCGGCGAGCGCGGCCTGCCCAGCTTCCGCGCCGCCTGGGTCGAGGCCACCGGAGAGGTCTACCTGGTTCAGCACGGCCCGGCGCCCCGCGCGGGCGAGGTCACGGTGCTGGGTCGCGAGACCAGCCGCCCGCGGCTGATGCGCCGGCTGGGCGACTGGCGCACCATCTGCGGCCGGCCCGGCTCTGTGGACTGGCTGCGCTCGCGGCTGGCGGCCGGCCCCGTCGCGGCCTGACCGCTCGCCAGTCGCCAGACTGCAGCCTCCATGGACCGCAACACCATCCTCTGGACGCTGACCGTCTTCTTCGGCGCCACGGTCGCGTTCGGCCTGATCCGCAGCGCGACCGAGGACCAGAGTGCGGGCGTGACGATCGGCCTCCAAGCCGTGGCCATGGTGCTGATCATCGCGGTCGTGGTCGCGGTGGTCCGCTACCAGGACCGCAGCTGAGAAGTCAGTCCTTCGGGATGACGAATGCCGCGACCAGCGTCTCGCCGGCCAGCTCGCCGGCGCGGCCGACGTCGAGGTCGCCGTCGGCGGCCTGGTCCACGGCCTGGGTGATGACCGCGTGGGCCACCAGGAACAGCCACCGGGTCGGCATGTCCGCCCGCAGCTCGCCCCGCTCCTGGGCCCGCTCGAGGTAGTCCATCATCGGGTCGTTGGGCAGGCCGACGCCGGCCTCCTCCAGCGCGGGCTCGAGCAGCTCGTTGTGCGCCCGCAGGAAGCGGTAGCGGTAGGTGATCTCCAGCGCCTCGCGGCCCATCCGCCGGTACAGCTCGTCCGCGGGCGGATCCTGCTCGACCAGCCGCCACGACATGGCCAGCGACTCGTTGACCACGCGCATGAACAGGCCCTTGACCAGCGCTTCGCGGTTGGGGAAGTGGCGGTAGACGGTGGTCCGGCCCACGCCGGAGGCGTCGGCCACCTCCTGCATCGACGCGTCCGGGCGCTCGCCGAGCAGCCTGACGGCAGCCTCGAGGACCGCCTCGCGGTTGCGGCGCGCGTCCGCGCGGGGTGGTGCTGGCGACTCGGAAAATTGCACGACTGGCTCGTCGCCCAGGGTACGCCCGATCGGCCTGTCTCGCTGGTCGCTCGGTGCGATCACGCGGCGGCCGCGGTGGCCGAGACGGTGCCGGAGCCGCTGAGAGGCTCTTCGGCCAGGAACCGGCGCATCTCGCGGTGCACCTTGACGGGCTCCTCGAGCTGGGGGACGTGGCCGCAGTCCAGCTCCAGATGCGCGGCCGCGGGCAGTCGTTCCTCGACGTGGCGGCGGAAGCCGATCGGCACCAGCGTGTCCTGGCGGCCCCACACGAACATCGACTCGGGCTCCATCTCGCCGAGCCGGCTCCAGAAGCCGTCGTCGCCCAAAGGGGCGTCCAGATAGATGTTGCGCGCCGCCGCGTAGAAGGCGGCCCGGCCGCGCGGGGTCATATACGCGCGCAAGAACTCGTCCACGCCGGCGGCGGTCCAGCCGTCGCGGGCCCCGGGGACCAGCCGGCGGACGATGCCCTCAACGACGGGCCGCGGGGCGGGCTGGATGATGCCCAGCTCCGGCCGCACCAGCTTCAGGGGCAGCGCCCACGGGCGCTTGCGCAGCCAGGCCAGCGCGGGGGTGAGGAGCACCTGGCGGCCGACCCGCTCGGGCTGGGTCATGGCCAGCTCGAGGGCCACGCGGCCGCCCATGCTGTTGCCGGCAAGGTGCGCCCGCTCCAGGCCCATGGCGTCCATGAGCGACTGCACCGAGCGGGCGAAGAAGGCCGCGTCGTAGGCCGCGCCGACCGGCTTGACGGAGTCGCCGAAGCCGGGCAGGTCGATCGCGATCACGCGGTGGTATTCGGCCAGCGCCGAGACGGTGGGCAGGAACGACGCCTTGGTGGCGCCCAGGCCGTGGATGCAGATCAGCGGGTCACCTTCGCCGGCCTGGATCGTCGAGAGGTCGCCGATCTTGGTCTTCACCGCGCGGAAGCTCAGCCGGCGCGGATCGTCGGTCATGCCGCTGGTGGCGGCCAGGAAGCCGACGCCCACGTGCAGGTCGTAGCGGATGATCAGCCGGCCGCGCTGGAAGGCGCGCATGCCACCGCGCACGTCCCGGGCGATGGAGTTCCAGCTGGCGCGGTCGGCGGTCAGGACGGCCGTCGCGCGGCCACGGGAGCGGGGTTCGAGCACCGGCTTGCGCCGGCCGCGGATGACCACGTCCCAGGCACCGACGTCGGGCACCTTCAGGCGCACCCGCGCTTCCTCGGGCGGGCGGTCCAGTGCATCTATGTCGAAGCGCTCGACGAGGGTCGTGAGCGCCTTGGGGGGCGAGTCCACCGCCGACCATTCTGACCGGTTTTGCGGATTTCACACATCGTTGTCTCATTTGTAACTTGAGTAACCCACCGGTATGCGAAGGCCCGCGACCCTCGGATCGTGCTTTCCGATCGGGGTCAGGCGACGATCGAGTGGGTGGGGCTGATCTGCCTGGCGTCGCTCGGGTTGGGCGCGTTGGCGCTCGTCATCCCGGTGGTCGACGGGCGCTCGCTCGGCGGCTTTCTCAGCCACCGGATCGTTTGCGCCGTCCGCGGGGCGGCCTGCGCCGACGGAGCGCTGCGACGGTACGGCGCCTCGGACGCCGCGTTGGTGCGCCGCTTCGCCCCGGGGGTTGTCTACGAGCCGGGCGAGCGTCAGCTGCCGGTGGACTTCCGCCGCTGCCGGGTGGTGCGCTGCGCCCGGGCGCCGGACGACCCCGACCTCGACGCCCACCGCACCGACGCGGGCGGCCGGGCCACGCTGTTCACGCGCGTCGTGCGCGCGGGCGGGCGCACCTACATCCAGTACTGGCTCTACTACCCGGACTCGAACTCGGCGGTGCTGGGTTCGGACGAGATCTGGCGGCGCGCCTTCGCGCCGATGTCGCGGGGCCGGGCGATCGGCCTGCGCCCGCCGGCCTACCCGGGCTACCACCGCGATGACTGGGAGGGCCACCAGGTGCGGATCGACCGCGACGGCACGATCGCCGTCCGCTCGACGGCGCACGGCCACCATCAGTGGTGCAAGCAGGCGGAGTGCCGCGGTCGCTGGGGGTCTCGGACGGGCTGGACGCGCGTGTCGCGCGGAAGCCACGCCGGCCACATCCCGCTGGAGCGCACGGTCACCGGCCGACGCGGCGGCGGGCGGGCGCAGGCGCCCCGGGGCAGGCTGCGCACGCGCTACCGGGCGCGGTTGCCGGGCGTGGACCTGCGGGAGCGCACCACCACGCCGGAGGGCATCGAGCTGGTGCCGCTGGAATGGCTGGACAAGCGGGGCTACCGCAGGCTGGGAAAGGGGGTGACGCCGCCCTGGCAGAAGCGTCTCTACGACTCGCCGGAGGATCCGGGCTCCTGATCGGTCGATCGGCGGTGCACCGCCGGAGCGCCGGATAGAGTCAATAGACACAACGGAGGGCTCAGGAAAGGTGGTTGCACGCGATGGCGCGGACCGTCCGCGAGCAGCAGGACAAGAGGCGTGAGGAAAAGCTCAAGCAGGTTCAGGAGCAGGTCGACGAGGGCTCGCTCGTGATCCGGAAGATGACGAGCAAGGAGCGCAAGGCGAACCCGCCGCGCGAGCCGAAGCCGAAGAAGAAGCGCTGACCCGATCGCTCTATTCCGGTACGCAAATGTGCCGGATCGGGGTTAGGGTGGCGAGATGAAGGTCGGACTGGTCCTCGGGGCAGGCGGGGTGGCAGGCGGAGCCTGGCTCACCGGTGCGCTACAGGCGATCGCCACCGAGACGGGCTGGGATCCCGGCAGCGCCGACCGTATCGTCGGCACCTCCGCCGGCTCGGTCATCGGCGCCTTCACCGCCGCGGGCCTCCCGCCGTGGTTCATGGTCGCCCACTCCAAGGGCGAGACCTTCGAGGGCCTGACCGGCCCGGACGGCCGCCCGGCCGCGGATGCCGACCGCAGCGGCGGCGCCGTGTTCCGCCTGCACCGCGGGCTGCCCTCGGTGGGCCCGGGGTCGCTGAAGCTCGGCCTGTCCACGCTGGCCCGGCCGCGCCGCCACACGCCGCTGGAGCTGACCGTCGGCTGGCTGCCGCGGGGCGTGATGAGCACCGACCCGATCAGCGACATCGTGCGCCGGACGGTGCCGTGGCAGTGGGTCGACCATCCGAGCTTCTGGGCCGTGGCGTGCGACTACGCCTCCGGCAGGCGCGTAGGTTTCGGCCGCCCGGGCGCGCCCGACGCCGACCTGGCCGACGCCGTGGCCGCCTCGTGCTCCATCCCCGGCTTCTACCGGCCGGTCGAGATCGGCGGCCGCCGGTACGTGGATGGCGGCGTGCGCTCGGCCTCGAACCTCGACCTGGTGGCCGGCCTGGGCCTGGACCTGGTGATCTGCCTGAACCCGACCTCGACCCGGGTGGGCGGCGGTGCCGGGATCGTGGGACTGCACCCGCTGGACCGGGTCTTGGGGCTGAACCGCGCCGCCTCGGGGCGGCGCCTGGGCAGCGAGGCCCGGCGCGTCCGCGCCGGCGGCACCGAGGTCGTGCTGATCCAGCCGGGCAGCGAGGACCTGGCGGTGATCGGGCGCAACATGATGTCCGGCAAGCGCCGCAACGAGGTCATCGAGACAGCCATTCGCACCGTCGGCCGGGCCGTGCGCCTGCCCGGCATCCGTGAGCAGCTGACCGGCCTGCCGCAGGGCGAGGCGCACAAGATCGAGCGCCCCTCCGGGCCGCCGGAGCAGTGGCCGGACATCGTGCCCACCGCGCCGTTGTCGGCCCGCGCCGCCTGACCACCCACAGGCGCACCGTTGGCGCGGTAGTGACAGACTCCGTAGCCGATGGCGGCGGGATCGAGGAGAACGCGATCGGGCGAGAGCTCGTCGCGAAACGGGTCGTCCCGGAACGGGACATCGGCCAATGGCGCATCGCACGATGACGCTCCGGCGAAGGTGCCCGGACCGAGCGACGTCACCGCGCTGATCGGCCGGATCATGGGCGAGGTCACGCGTCAGCTGCAGGCGCGCGTGCCCAAGGCCGACCTCGACGAGCGCGACCCCGACTACATCCGCGACTCGCTGCCGCGGCTGTGGCTGCTGGCCAGCCTGTATTTCCGCGGCGAGGTCCGCGGCCTCGAGCGCATCCCGGCCGAGGGCCCGGTGCTGCTGGTGGGCAACCACTCGGGCGGCAACATGACGCCCGACACCGGCGTGTTCACGCTGGCCTTCAACACCTATTTCGGCGTCGAGCGGCGCTTCTACCAGCTGGCCCACAACCTGGTGCTGTCCTGGCCCGGGCTGGGCTTCCTGCGCAAGTACGGCACGGTGGCGGCCTCGCCGGCCAACGCCGACGAGGCGCTGAGCTCGGGCGCCGCGCTGCTGGTCTACCCCGGCGGTGACTACGAGGTCCACCGGCCCACGTGGGACGGCGACAAGGTCGACTTCGGCGGTCGCAAGGGCTTCCTGCGCCTGGCGCTCCAGCACGACGTCCCGATCGTCCCGGTGGTGTCGGTCGGCGGTCAGGAGACGGCGCTGTTCCTGACCCGCGGCGAGGGCCTGGCGAAGGCGCTGCGCCTGGACAAGATCGCCCGCCTGAAGGTGCTGCCGGTGTCGTTGGCGCTTCCCTGGGGAGTGAACGTTGGAGACATGCTCGGCCACTTCCCCGCCCCGGCGAAGATCACGATTCAGGTGCTGAAGCCGATCGACCTGCGCGAGCGCTACGGCAAGAACCCGGACATCGACCAGATCTACGACGACGTGCTCGCCCAGATGCAGGACACGCTGACCGCGCTGCAGTCCGAGCGCACGCTCCCGGTGATCGGCTAGCCCGGCGATGCGCGTCGACGAGCACGTGGATGTGGACGCCCGGCGCAAGGACGTCTGGGAGCAGGTGGTGGACACCGCCCGGTACCCGCGCTTCATCCACAACATCCGCCAGATGGAGCCCGACGGCGAGAGCGAGGAGATCGCCGAGCTGGGCTCGCGCTACCGGATGCGGATGCACGTGGGCTCGGCCGACGTGGGCGGGCTCGTGGAGGTCGTGGAGCTGGATGAATGCCGCGATCTGGCGTGGACCAGCGTCACCGGCATCGACCAGCGCGGGCGCTGGCGCCTGCGCGACCTGCCCGAGGGCGGGACACGGATTGAGTTGCGGCTGAGCTACGGGGCGCCCGGCGGCATCGTCGGCGCGCTGACCGAGCAGATCGCGGTGGGGCAGGTACGGACGAACGTGCGGCGGGGACTCGCGCGGTTGAAAGCGGACATCGACGGCGTGAACGCCGAAGTGGAGGGAGAGAGCTCAGTGAGCGACCAGACAAAGGGGCTGCTGGCCAAGGCGGCCTACGAACTGGGCAGCGTGAAGATCCTGACCCAGGCCGGCGTGGTGCGGCCCATGCGCCCGGACAAGCTCGCGCGGCTGGCCAACGCGCTGCGCCGCTGGGGCCGTAGCCCGGCCGCCGGCTTCATCACCGGCGCCATCCGCTCGCCCGACGCCCCGGCGCTGATCGACGAGCTGGGCACGCTGAGCTTCAAGGAGATCGACGAGCGCACCAACGCGCTGGCCGCCGGCCTCTCGGACGCCGGCGTCAAGGAGGGCGACGGCGTCGCGATCATGTGCCGCAACCACCGGGGCTTCGTGGAGGCCACCGTGGCCAACGCCAAGCTGGGCGCCAACAGCCTCTACCTGAACACCGCGTTCGCGGGCCCGCAGATCACCGAGGTGGTCAAGCGCGAGAAGCCGGTGGCCATCGTCTTCGACCAGGAGTTCACCGACCTGCTGGAGGACGCGGGCAACCGCCGCAAGCGGTTCGTGGGCTGGGTTGACGATCCCGACGAGGTGGACGACCCCACGCTCGAGGAGCTGATCCAGAACGGTTCGACCGAGCAGCCCGTGCCGCCGGAGAACACGGGCAAGATGATCATCCTGACCTCGGGCACCACGGGCACGCCCAAGGGGGCCAACCGCGGGTCGCCCGACTCGCTGGACCCGGCGGTCTCGTTCCTGTCCAAGATCCCGCTGCAGTATCGGGCTACGTCGCACATCGCGGCGCCGCTGTTCCACTCGTGGGGCTTTGCCCACTTCAGCCTGGGCCTGCTGCTGGGAACCACGCTGGTGCTGACGCGCAAGTTCGAGCCGGAGGAGTCGCTGCGCCTGATCGCGCAGACCAAGGCCGACGCGCTGGTGGTGGTGCCCGTGATGATGCAGCGCATCCTCGATGTGCCCGAGGAGACGCGGTCCAAGTACGACGTCTCCTCGCTGAAGGTGGTGGCGGCCAGCGGCTCGGCCCTGCCGGGCGACCTGGCGCTGGAGTGGATGGAGGCGTTCGGCGACAACCTCTACAACCTCTACGGCTCGACCGAGGTGGCCTGGGCCA
>DASQLM010000061.1:0-3359 GCA_035630015.1 Thermoleophilaceae bacterium
CATCCCGATGGCGCTGGCGCCCAGCCGCGCGGGCGACCCCGAGTTCGCGGAGTGGGCGGGCCGGATGGAGCGCTACTCGGCCAGCCCGGGGACCATCCGGCGGATGTTCGACGCCATCGCCGAGACCGACGTGCGCGACGTGCTGCCGGCGATCTCGGTGCCCACGCTGGTGATGCACCGGCGCGACGACAGCTTCCTGATGATCGAGCATTCGCGCTATCTGGCCGAGCACATCCCCGGGGCGCGCTTCGTGGAGCTGGAGGGCCGCGACAGCATCTTCTCCGAGGGCGACAGCGAGGCCATCCTCGGCGAGATCGAGGAGGAGCTGACCGGCTCGCGGCACGCACCCGAGCCCGACCGCGTGCTGGCCACCGTGATGTTCACCGACATCGTGGACTCGACCCGGCACGCGGCCTCGATGGGCGACGCCCGCTGGCGCGAGCTGCTGGGCCGCCACGAGCGCATCACCCGCAGCGAGGTGGCGCGCCACCGCGGCCGCACGATCAAGTCGACCGGCGACGGCGTGCTGGCCACCTTCGACGGGCCCGCGCGCGCCATCCGCGCGGCGCAGAGCGTCCGCGACGCGTCCTCCGGCCTGGGGCTGCAGGTGCGGGCCGGCCTGCACACCGGCGAATGCGAGATCGTGGGCGACGACGTGGCGGGGCTGGCAGTGCACATCGGCGCGCGCGTGATGGCCCTGGCGGGGGCCGACGAGGTGCTGGCCTCCAGCACCGTCAAGGACCTGGTCGCCGGCTCCGGGATCGACTTCGAGGAACGCGGCGAGTACGAGCTGCGCGATGTGCCCGGCCGCTGGAGCCTGTACAGCGCCGTGCCACTTGAGCGCTCCTGACAGGGCCCGGCCAGTAGCGTGCGCCCGGTGTCGAGCGGAAGGGCGAGTCTCGTGCTGGCGGTCGCCGGCCTGCTGATCCCCGTGGCCGCATCGAGCCCGGCCGCCGCCCAGGTGCCGGGCGCGCAGGTTCCCGCGCTGCCGGTCTTCACGGGCGCCGACATCAGCCGCCCGGGGCGCGTGGACCTGACCTCCTTCCCCCCCGACGGCAGCGTGGCCACCTACTACGAGCGCATCGGCTCGCGGCGGGTCCCGCTGGGCACGCGTGTGCTCCGGATCGACGACCAGGCGCGGCTCGACCATGCCACCGCCTGGCGCTGTGACCGGCTGGTACGGCGCTTCGAGGTCGACGCGGTGGCTCCCGGTGGGAGCCGGTACCACGGTGCCTACTCGGTGCGGACCCCCTCATGCCGCTACCGGTTCGCCCTGACCACCCCGCGGCAGGTGCCGCGCGGGCGCCGTGTGGCCGTGGGCATCGAGGACACCTGGGGTCTCGGCGGGGTCAGCCCCCGCTTCTGCATCGCCGCCCCCGGCGCGCCGGCCCGCTGCCGCGTCGCGGCGCTCCGGCGCGGCCAGGTGCGCCGGACCATCCGGTTCACCCCCCGGCGCACCGGCAGCTGGAAGGTGCGGCTGCGGCTGGCGGGCTCGCGGCCGCTGCGCCGGCTCCGGGTGGGCCCGCCCGGCACCAGGGTCCGGTCCGCCCCGAAGCCGGTGGTGCTGGCCACGGGCGACTCGACGATCCAGGGCTACGACGGATACCTGGAGGACAACCTGGGCGACTCCGCCCGGGTCGTAGGGCGCGTGCGCCCGGGCACCGCGCTGTTCAGGCCGGCACTGCTGAGCTGGCCGAAGATCGCGCGGATGCAGTCCTCGGAGCTGAGGCCGGCCGCCACCGTGGTGTCCCTGGGCGTAAACGACGGGTTCCCCGCCCGCACGAAGGACGGGACCAGCGTGCCGTGCTGCGGTGAGCGCTGGGTGGACGCGTACACCCGGCGGGTGCGGGGCATGATGCGGTCCTGGACCCGCTACGGCGGCCACGTGGCGTGGATGACGCTGCCGCCCACCGCGGTCACCGTTCTGGTGCCACGGCTCGCGGCCGTGAACACGGCCATCCTGCGCGCCTCCGCGGGCCTGCCGCGGGTGACGGTGGTGCGCGTGGACAAGCTGCTCAGCCCCGACGGCCGCTACACCCCGACGCGGGTGATCGGGGGGCGGCGGGTGAAGCTGTACCTGAGCGACCGCCTGCACCTGGCGCCACCGGGCGTGGCCCTGGCCACCCGGGCCGTGGTGGCGTCCCTGCGCCGCGACGGCGGGCTGCCGGCCGGGCGCTGAGGAGCAGGGCGTGGTCTTCCCCTCGATCGAGTTCGCGATCTTCCTGCCGCTGGTGCTGGCCCTGTCGTGGGCCCTGATGCCGCGCCCGAAGCTGTGGAAGCCGTTCATCCTGGTGGCCAGCTACGCGTTCTACGCGGCGGCCAGCCCGCGCTACTGCCTGCTGCTGGCCGGCATCACGGTGGCCAACCAGCTCGGCGCGGTGGCGGTCCACCGCGCGACCGGCGAGCGCCGCCAGAAGGCCGTGATCGCCGCCACGGTGGCTTTCGACCTCGGCGTGCTCGGGCTGTTCAAGTACTACGGCTTCTTCGCGAACGAGATCGGCGCGTTCCTGGACGACATCGGGCTGCCGATGCCGCTGCCGCTGCTCACGCTGGCGCTGCCGATCGGCCTGAGCTTCATCACCTTCCAGGCCATCTCGTACTCGGTGGACGTCAAGCGCGGCCTGCTGGCGCCGGCCAGCACGATCGACTTCGCCGTGTACCTGAGCTTCTTCCCCCACGTGGTGGCGGGCCCGATCGTCCGCGCACGTGAGTTCATCCCGCAGCTGGCCACGCCGCGCGATCCCCGGAACGTGGCGGTGGGCGCGGGCGTGGTCCTGATCATGCTGGGCCTGATCAAGAAGGTGGCCCTGGCCGACCTGCTGGCGCGCGAGGTGGTCGACCCCGTGTTCGCGGTCCCCCAGGCCTACGACGCCCCCGACGTGATCCTGGCCGCCTACGCCTACGCCGCGCAGATCTACTGCGACTTCTCCGGCTACACCGACATCGCGATCGGTGTGGCGCTGCTGGCGGGGTTCGTGTTCCCGCAGAACTTCAGGGCCCCCTACCGGTCCGCCAGCTTCCGCGAGTTCTGGCAGCGCTGGCACATCACGCTGTCGCGGTTCCTGCGCGACTTCCTGTACATCCCCCTTGGCGGGAACCGCGGCGGCCGCTGGAAGACCGCGCGCAACCTGATGCTGACGATGGTGCTGGGCGGCCTATGGCACGGCGCCGCGTGGGGATTCATCCTCTGGGGAACCGTGCACGGCGTCGCGCTGGTCACCGAGCACCAGCTCCGCGGCCGCGTGAAGGCGCCGCCCGTGTGGCTGCGCTGGGCCATCGTGTTCCACGTGGTGGTCCTGGCGTGGGTGCTGTTCCGGGCCGAGACCCTGACGCTGGCCGGCGAGTTCTTCTCCCGCCTG
>DASQLM010000062.1:0-12711 GCA_035630015.1 Thermoleophilaceae bacterium
GCCCTCCATCCCACCGCCCATGGCCATGAACAGCGACAGCCCGCCGATGCAGTGGCCCATGACCTGGACCGACGCCTCGCCGGTTTCCTTGCGCACCGCGCCGACGGCCGCGGGCCAGTCGCGCATCGCGATGTCGTCGACGGTGAACTGCGCGAAGCTGCCCGGCAGGATCGGGCTGGCGCGATAGTCGAGCAGCCACACGTCGTAGCCGTGCTCGCCCAGGTACTGGACCCAGTTCTTGGGCACGGTGTCGATGGCGAATGCGCTGGCGCTGTTGCCGTAGCCCGGGGCCAGCACCAGCGGGCCCTTGGTGCCGAACCTGTAGCGCGTGAGGCGGATCTCGGTGCCGTCGGAGGTCGGCACGGAGTGCACCTCCGCCGGGGGCAATGGCGCCGCGGCGGTCGCGGACATGTCAGATCCTCCTCGGCGTCTCGGTCAGAACCCCTGTTCTATCCGCGTTCATGACCGCATTGCAAGTGCGATCGGCCAGGAGAAATTCCCACGGGAGCCCGCGGTTGGGTTACAAGTTCGATCATGCAAGCAGCTATGGACCGGCTTGGGAGCTTCATCTCGCGCCGTCGCAAATTCGTGCTGGGTGCCTGGATCACCCTTCTGGTGGTCTCGCTCCCGTTCTTTGCGATGCAGGGAAAGCATCTCACCGCCGGCGGCTTCGAGGTCCCTGGCTCGCAATCGACGTTCGTCGCCGAGTCGATCAAGAACTTCCCCGGCGTCGAGGCCGAGAAGCTGGTGTTCGTCTTCGACAACACCGCGGGCGACACGGCGAAGACCGACGCGGCGATCACCAAGGCCGTCGACGCGGCGAAGGGCGTCGAAGGCGTGCAGGTGGTCCCTGAGTTCGAGCAGGCCGCCCGGGCCGGCGTGGACAAGCCGATCGTCCTGATGGCCCTGAGGGTCACCGGCACGGCCGACCAGACGGCCGACGCCGCGGCCGAGATCCGCAAGAACGCCGACATCCTCGAGGGCGACGACGCGGTCAGCCCGATCCATCTCGTCGGCTTGCAGGCGCTCTGGGCCGGCATGCAGGATCTTTCGAAGGAGGATCTCGAGAAGGCTGAGGGCATCGGCTTCCCGATCGTCTTCATCGTGCTGCTGCTGATCTTCGGCTCCGTCGCCGCGGCGCTGCTGCCGCTGAGCCTCGGCTTCATCGCCGTGGCCATCACCGGGGCGATCGTCTACTTCCTCGCGCAGGCGATCCAGATGTCGATCTTCGTGACCAACATCTCGTCGATGCTCGGCATCGGCGTCGCCGTGGACTACTCGTTGTTCGTGTTGGCGCGCTATCGCGAGGAGATCAAGCGGGGCGCGTCCGAGGACGTGGCCCGCACCGCCGCGATGCGCACCTCCGGCCTCGCGGTGGCGTTCTCCGGCGTCACGGTCATCATCGCCCTGGCCGGCCTGTTCCTGATCGACTCCAAGACGGCGCACTCGATGGCGATCGGCGCGATCGTCGTCGTCGCGGTGGCGGTGCTCGCCGCCGTGACCCTGCTGCCGGCGCTGATCGCCATGCTCGGCCGCCGGGCGTACGAGCCCGGCAAGGTCGTCGGCAAGGTCGTGGCCAAGCTCAGCCGCAAGCCCAAGCCCGCGGCCGTGCCCTTCTGGACGCGCTGGACGAACCGCCTGATGAAGCGCCCCGTGCTCTACGCCTCGGCCGCCACCCTGGTCATGCTCCTGATCGCGTTCCCGGCGCTGTCGATGAAGCTGGGGACCGGCGCCACCGCCCAGCTGCCGAGCGACTTCGAGACCGCCAAGGGCATCCAGCTCGCCGCGCAGGCCGCCGGCCCGGGCGCGGGTGGCCCGGTCCAGGCCGTCGTCGACTACGGCAATCGCCCCGTGGACGCCGCCCAGCTCCAGCAGTTCAGCGCGGCCTTGAAGGGCCTGCCGGGCGTGGCCGCGGTCGCCGAGCCGGTGACCTCGAGCGACGGGCGCATGGCGCTGATCGAGGTGACGTCGAAGACCAACCCGGAGGACGACGCCACCTACGCCCTCGTGGAGCGGATCCGCGAGCAGAGCGGGACGCTGCCGGGGGCGACGCTCAGCGTCGGCGGCGCCGCGGCCCAGGACCACGACTTCACGGAGCTGATCTCCGGCTCGATGTGGAAGGTCGTGCTGTTCGTCCTGATCTTCAGCTACCTCGTGCTGCTACTCGTGATGCGGTCGGTCGTGCTGCCGTTGAAGGCGATCCTGATGAACCTGCTGTCGGTGGGCGCGGCCTACGGCGTGCTCGTGATCGTGTTCCAGTGGGGCTGGACCGACAGCCTGATCGGCTTCGACAACATCGGGTACGTCAACGCGCTGACACCACCGCTCATCCTCGCGATCGTCTTCGGCCTGTCGATGGACTACGAGGTGTTCCTGCTCTCGCGGATCAAGGAGCGCTACAACGAGACCCACGACAACCGGGCTGCGGTCGCCGGCGGCCTGGCGGACTCGGCGAAGACGATCACGAGCGCGGCCGTGATCATGGTGCTCGTCTTCCTGATCTTCGCGACGGCCGGCCTGCCCCAGGTGAAGGAGATCGGCGTGGGCCTTGCCGTGGCGATCTTCCTCGACGCCACCATCATCCGGCTCGTGCTCGTCCCGACCACGATGGAGATGATGGGCGACTGGAACTGGTGGGTGCCGAAGTGGCTGGACAAGATCCTGCCCAACATCGACTTCGAGTCCTCGGGCACGCACCACATCCCGCAGGACCCGGAGCCCGAGCCGGCCGCGCTCGTGACCCGGTAGCGCTCGCCGGGGGCGGGCTCGCGCGAGCGAGCCGCCCCCCGGCGGGCGGCGCTATCGCCGCTCGGTGATCATCGGCATCCCGTCACGGGGCCGCAGGGCCCACGTGGCCGTGGGCACCGGGGCCGGCGCGCCGGCCGGAATCCGCAGTCGCCAGTTCTGGGCCAGCGTCGCGAGCACGAGCGGGCCCTCCTTCACCGACTTGGCGGTGCCCGGGCAGCGGTAGGGCCCGGCCGCGAACGGGAAGTAGGCGAAGCGCGGCGGCCGCTCGCGTCCGGCGCCCCAGCGGTCCGGATCGAAGCGCAGGGGATCGGGCCACCAGCGCGCGTCGCGCTGCATCGTCCACGGCGAGAACCCCAGCAGGCTTCCGGCCGGGACGAGATCGTCTCCGAGCTGCAGTCCGTCGCCGCGGATGCCGCGGAAGAACGCGGGCACCGACGGGTAGATGCGCAGGGACTCGGTGACAACGTGCCGGGTGTACTCGAGGGCCTCGATGTCGTCGGGCTTCGGTGGCCGGCCGTCGAGCACCGTGTCGAGCTCCGCGTGGAGCCTGGCCTCGACCTCGGGGTTCTGGGCGAGCAGGTAGAACGTCCACGCCAGGTGGGTGTGCAGGTTCTCGGCGCCGAAGAAGGCCTTGACCGAGCCGCGCAGGTCGGCGTCGGTCCCGCCCAGCTCGTCGTTCATGCGGACCCAGTCGAGCAGGAGGTCGTGGCCTTCGAAGCCGTTGCGACGCGTCGCCGCCGCTGAGTCGATGGCGGAATCGAGCGCGCGGCGGAGCTGGTGGCCGCGCCGGGACTCGGGCGTCGGAAGCCGCCAGCGCAGCGTGCCGAGCGGGTGCACGAGCCGTCCCAGCCACGCGTCCCCGGCCGCCAGCGCGTCGTAGACGACGGGCCGTCGCTCGTGGAGGGACTCACCGGTGAGCGCGCGCCAGCCGATCCCGTAGGCCATGCGTCGCAGGTCGTCGTAGGCCTCGATCGTGCCCCCGTCGCGCCACTGCTCCGGCCAGCGCACCGCCTCCTCGATGCCCCGCTCCAGGATCGCGGGATCGGCCAGGTGCGGGATCCACATGCGGTCGCGGTGCAGGTCGTGGACCGGGCCCGTCTTGGTCGCCAGGCCGCCTTCATACCAGTACTTGATGAAGTCCATGCGCCCGCGCGTCAGAGGCGGCCACTGCTCGCTCTCGAGCCCCGCTTGGACGATGTCCGGATGGTTGGCGAGATAGCCCTGCAGCATGCCCAGCTTGAACGGCACGAGCGGGCGTTCATCCCGGCTGACCCGTTCCAGCACGGGCAGGGAACCGCGAAGAAACTGCCCGAGCTGGGTCCAGGGGTTCGTCGTGGCGGCTTGTGGCATCCGTTCCTCGCTCCGTCGGCCAGCTACGAACGCGCAACCGGCTTGAAGCGTGCGCCCTTCTTCGGCTCCGTGGCCCAGGTCGCGCTCGGCTGGGGCTCCGGTCCGTCGGGCCGGTAGGACCAGCGCTGGCCGAGCGTGGCGAGGATGAGGACGGCCTCCTTCATCGCCAGATCCTTGCCGTGGCACTGGTACGGGCCGGCGGAGAAGGGGAAGTACGCCAGCTCGCGCGGGCGCGTCGCATCCTTGTTCCAGCGCTCGGGGTCAAAGCGCAGGGGGTCGGGCCAATACCGGCCGTCGCGGTGTGTGGCCCAGGGGCTCATGCCCATCAGGTGGCCCCTCGGGATGACCGGGCCACCCTCGCCGAGCTGGTAGTCCGTGGTCATCAGCCGGAAGAAGCCCCACACGGGAGGGAACACCCGCATCGACTCGTGGATGACCTTGATCGTGTACGGCAGCGAAGGGATGTCGTCCACGGTCACGGGCCGCCCGCCCAGGACCGAGTCCAGCTCCTGGTGGAAGCGCGCCTCCACGTCAGGGGACCGGCCGAGCAGGTGCAACGTCCAGGTGAACAGCGCGTGCAACTGGTCGGCGCCGAAGTACATCTTGAACGTCGCGCGGACCTGCTCGTCGGACGTGATCGAGCCCGGCTCGTCGGCGAGGCGCACGAGCTGCGTGAGGAAGTCGACGCGGCCGTCGTCCTGAGGCGCCCCCGCGCGCCCGCGGCGCTCGGCCATCATGAGGGTGATCAGCGAGTCCAGCTTGCGCTTGGCCTCCTGCGTCTTGCGGCTCTGTGGAAGCGGCCAGTTCCAACGGGAGGGACCGAACGGCAGGACGAGCCAGGCGAGGGCCGCGACGCCGTACTCGAGCGCTTCCAGGATGTCCGGAGCCGCGTCCAGGTCGGTGCCCGTCAGCGCCTGCCAGTCGATCGCCCAGCAGTGGGAGCGCAGGGCCTTGTACATCTCGACCGGCCGGCCCTCGACCCACGAATCGGCCAGCTTGCGGGTGCGCTCGACGGCGATGTCGGTGACCTGGGCGTCGTCGAACAGCGGGTTCCAGAGCTCGTCGCGCTGGCGATGATGCTCAGGCCCGTAGGTCAGGAACAGGCCCTCGTTGTACCAGCGGGTCAGGCCCATCAGGCGCCCGCGGGAGAGCGGCGGCCAGTCCTCGTTGACCATGGCGGCCTTCAGCAGCTCGGGCTTGGTCACGAGGTGCGCGGGCAGGTTGCCGAGCTTGAACGGCACCACGTCACGACCGTCCTCGCGGAGACCGTCGATGTACGTCAGCGGGTTGGACAGAAACCGCGCAAGCTCGATCACGCCTTTGTCGCGCGACCGACCGGAGGACGGCGCCTGCGGTGCAGGCCCGGCATCCACGGGCATCGTGGTTGTGCTCATCGGCGCAAGCTACCAGCGCTGTGGCGGCAGGCGGTCCTTAAGGCCAGCCCCGGGACTTGACGAGCCCGGAGCCCAGCGAATAGTTTCGGGTGCACATGGCCGTTGAAACCGCTCCCGCTCCCGCGCCCTCCGCTCCGCGCGGCGGCAACGTTCACGGGCGCGCACGCGCGCTCACGTTGCTGACGCCGATTCGCCCGTTCTGGACGCCGTTCCTGTGGTTCGTGATGCGCAGCGCGCGCTACCACACGTACTTCCGGGACCACAGCCTCCAGTTCAAGTTCATCTACTACGTGCGCTGGGCGGTCTTCCGGGAGTTCCCGGGCGGAGAGAAGAAGCGCTACCCGTACCTGTTCTTCGAGAGCAACTTCGACATCCCGTGGCGTCAGTACATCGACGCGTTCGCCTACGTGATCCCGAAGGACATCCGCGTGATCTGGGGCCGCGGCTTTGCGTTCCCCGGGCCGCCGCCGGCGGAGCCGCTCAAGCGCTGGATTGCCATGAACAGCCTGGAGGGCGGCCATTACTACATGGCCTATCCCGAGGCCAGCGTGAAGATGACGATGGCCGCGCTCGAGGCCCGGGACGGCTGTGAGGCCCTCGCCGAGCGCGCGGGCAGCATGACGCCGGAACAGTTCCGCAAGGCGTTCGACGAGACCGTCGGCGACCTCCAGTTCCATCTGTGATGGCGCGGTCCAAGCTGCGGGCCGCGCGCGAGTTCTTCTCGCTCGTCTCCCAGACCGATCCCAATCGCTACGGCAAGGCCTACGGGCTCACGGCGCTGTTCCCGATCCTGCCGGGCCGGACGGACGCGCTCGAGGCGCACCTCAACGGGCTGGAGCCCGAGGAGAGCCCGCTCGCGCGCCTGCCCCAGCTGCACATGTCGCGGCTGCACGTGATCCGCGGCCTCGTGTACCAGGGGCCGCCGCAGATCCCCGAGACGCTTGACCACCACTACCTGATCTTCACGGTCAGCATCGACGGTGAGATCGACGCGTTCCTGCGCGACTTCGCGAGCCGGCTTGGTCCGGATGCCGACGCGATCTTCTCGCATACCGTCGGCTTTCCCGGGACCGGCGACCCTGCCGCGTTCGCGCGCTGGGCCATCCAGCACAAGCGCAACAACGGCTACCTCGTCTCCCCGTGGCCGTTCGAGACGGTGCCCCGGATCCACGAGGCGCTGCGCGTCCAAGCGGGTTTCGGCGAGCTGATCTCGCGGTGCGGGGAGCTCTCGGATGCCGAGCTCCAAGCCGAGTTCCGCATGCTGATGGCGGGTGGGCAGTGAGCGTCGGCCGAGACTACCCGCGCGAGCGTCCACGCCTGCTGCCGCGCCGGCGCCAGACCGCCGCCGAGTTGGACCTCAAGGACCTCCAGGGCAACCTCGTCCGCGGGTACACCTACCCGGTGGGTGCCTACGTGTTCGTGGGCGTCGCCGACGCCGCGCACGGCCGCGCCTGGCTGCGGGGGCTGGTCGACCAGGTGACCACGGCTGAGCCGTGGGGGCCGGACGGTGCGCCCGAGACCACCCTGAACCTGTCGTTCACTTACACGGGGCTCGTCGCGCTCGGCGTCGACGCCGCGCTGCTGGCGACGTTCCCCGAGGACTTCCGCGAGGGCATGGCCGCGCGCGCCCATCTGCTCGGCGACATCGGCGAGAGCGCGCCCGAGCACTGGGAGGCGGGGCTCGGTACGGGGGAGGCGCACGTCCTCGTCACGCTCTACGGCATCGACGAGGAGTCGCTGGAGCGGGCTCGCGCCGAACTGGAGGCGAGCTTCGACGAAGCCGTCACGGTCGTCCATGAGCAGCGCTCGGAGACCCTGCCCGAGGGCCGAGACCATTTCGGCTTCAAAGACGGCATCGCCCAGCCGGCGCTGAAGGGCAGCGGCGCCGAGCCGCGACCCGGCGACGGCCTGCCGAACCCCGCAGGCGGCTGGCGTGAGCTCGCACCGGGCGAGTTCATCCTCGGCTATCACGACGAGGATGGCGGGCTCCCGTTGGCGCCGATGCCGCCGTTCGACTGCAACTCCACCTACGTCGTCTACCGCAAGATGCAGATGCATCCCGGCCGGATGCGCGCGTATCTCCAGCGGATCGCCAACGGCCGTGATCCGGATGTGCTGGCGGCCAAGCTGGTCGGGCGCTGGCAGGACGGGACGCCGCTTGTCAGCTCCCCGCACGGGCCGGACCCCGGGATCGCCAACGATCCGGCGCGGGTCAACGACTTCCGCTACGCCGGCGACCCGCAGGGCATGGCCTGTCCGATCGGCGCTCACGTGCGCCGGGCCAACCCGCGCGACGACGACGGCTTCTTCGGCGGCAAGCTCTCCGACCGCCACCGCATCATCCGCCGCGGTCGCCCCTACGGGCCACCGCTTGCGGACGACGTGCTCGAAGACGACGGCGAGGACCGCGGGCTGATCTTCAAGTGCTACCAGGCGGACATCGAACGGCAGTTCGAGATGATCCAGTCGCTGTGGATCGACGACGGTGACTCGTTCGGCGTCGGCGACGACAAGGACCCGATCATCGGCCTGCATTCCGAAGGCGGCGGCCGGATGATCGTCCAGGGCCGTCCTCCGGTGGTGATGAGCAAGCTGCCCACGTTCGTCACCGTGCGCGGGGGCGAGTATCTGGTCCGGCCGGGCGTGCGCGCGCTGCGCTGGCTCGCACGGCCGTGAAGATCGTCCTCGCCGGCGGCGCCCGGACGCCCATCGGGCGGTTCGGTGGCGCCCTGGCGGGGATCGAAGCGGTGGAGCTCGGGGCGCACGCGGTGCGTGCGGCCCTGGACCGCTGCCCGGGTCTGGACCCCGACTACATCGCGGTCGGCAACGTCCTGCAGGCGGCCAACGGTCAGAACCCGGGCCGGCGCGCGGCGCTGGCCGGCGGCGTGCGCCGCGACGTGCCTGGCCTCACGCTCAACGACGTCTGCCTGGCGTCGATGAGCGCGGTGGCGCTCGGCGCGGCGATGCTGCGGGCCGAGGAAGCGACGACCGTCCTGGTGGGCGGCTTCGACTCGATGACCCGCGCGCCCCACGCGGTGCGCATGCGCCCACCCGTGAAGGCGGGTGATCAGGCGCTGATCGACGTGATGGTGCACGACGGCCTGTACTGCTCGATCGCCGACGTCGGCATGGGCGGTCTGTCAGACGCCGAGAACCTGCGGCTCGGGATCGACCGCGAGGCGCAGGACCGCTTTGCCGCGGGCTCGCACCGGCGCGCCGCGGCCGCCGAGGCCCGCTTGGCGGAGGAGATCGTCCCGCTCGCCGGCCTCGAGCACGACGAGGGCATCCGGCCCGGGACGACCTACGAGGCGCTCGCGGCGCTGCCGCCCGCGTTCGGCGCCGGCGGCACGATCACCGCCGGCAACGCGAGCCAGGTGTCCGACGGGGCGACGGCCGCCCTACTCACGACCGAGGACCGTGCTGAAGGCCGGGTGCTGGCCGAGATCGTCGGGCGGGCCGTCGTTGCCGGCCCGGACTCGACGCTGCATCTGCGCCCAGCCGAGGCCTCCCGCGTGTTGCTGCAGCGCCACGGCCTCCAGGCCGCGGACATCGCGCTGTGGGAGATCAACGAGGCCTTCGCCGGCGTCACCGTCGCCGCGGCGCGGGCGCTGGAGCTCGACCTCGAGCGGGTCAACGTCAACGGCGGCGCGGTGGCGCTCGGGCACCCGCTGGCCGGCAGCGGCCTGCGCCTCGTACTCACGCTCGCGTACGAGCTGCGTCGCCGGGGCGGCGGCCTCGGGATCGCGACGCTGTGTGGCGGCGGAGGTCAAGGCGAGGCGCTGTTGCTGTCCGTCGGATAGGTTGCCGCCATGGACGTGCTGGTGATCGGCGCGGGCCCGTACGGACTCGCGACGGCCGCCGCCGCGCGGGCGGCGGGCCTGGACACGGTGGTCGTCGGCCGCCCGATGGGCTTCTGGCGCGAGCACATGCCGCCCGGCATGAACCTGCGCTCGGGTCCGGACTGGCATCTCGACGCGCACTACGAGCACACGCTCGAGCGCTTCCTGGGCGACGATGTCCCCGATCCGCTCCCGCTCCGGCGCTTCCTCGACTACGCGGAGTGGTTCCAGGAGCGCACGGGCCTCCAGATCCGCGACGAGCGCGTGACCGCGCTGGAGCCGGGGTTCGTCGCCACGCTGGAGAGCGGGGAGCGGCTCCACGCGCCGGCGGTCGTCGCCGCGCCGGGCATCGCGCACTTCGCCCACCGTCCCGCGTGGGCGGAGCGCGTGCCGGGTGAGCACACGTGCGACCTGATCGACCTGCGCGCGCTCGAAGGCCAGGACGTCGCGATCATCGGCGGCCGCCAGAGCGCTTACGAGTGGGCCGCGCTGGCGAGCGAGCACGGCGCGGCGCGCGTCGATGTGGTGCACCGCCACGCCACGCCCCGGTTCGAACGCTCGGACTGGTCCTTCGTGGACCCGCTCGTCGAGCGGACACGGACCCAGAAGGGCTGGTGGCGCGCCTTGCCCGAGCACCAGCGCCAGGCGATCACCCGCCGGTTCTGGGAAGTCGGGCGGCTCGCGCTGGAGGACTGGCTGGGGCCGCGGGTCGCGGGGGTCCACACGCACGCCCGCACCGAGGTCGTCGGCACCGCGCCGGGCCGGCTGGAGCTCTCCGACGGCACGACGCTCACGCCGGACCGCGTCGTGTACGCCACGGGCTACGTCGCCGCGCTGGAGCGCGTGCCGTACCTGCCCGCGGTGACGACGCGGGACGGCTTCCCGGTGCTCGACGACGCCATGGGGACGAGCCTCGACGGCCTGTACCTGCCCGGCTTCGCCGCGACGCAGGACTTCGGGCCGTTCTTCGGGTTCGTCAAGGGCGCGCCGGCCGCCGCAGAGCTGATCGTGCGCGACCTCGCGACGCGCTGAGTCAGATGCCGATGCCCGGAACCCCTCCGGAGCTCATGTGCAGGTCGTCCCAGGCTTTGGCGGCCAGCTCCCAGTCGGTCTCGGAGTCCTGCGCCTCCGAGTGGCGGATGATCCGGATCAGGTACGCGAACGCGGACAGCAGCGCGATCGCTGCGAACGCGATCTGGATGCTGAGCACGCCCTCCTCCGTCCAGTAGACGTCGTCGAGCTCCAGCAGCAGCGCGGACTCGTCCAGCACCAGTGCCACGCCGACCCCGAACGGGAAGGCGAGGTACTTGTTGAGCTCTTCGCTCTTGGTGCCGATCGAGACGCCGCCGGCGGCCAGGGCGAGCATGCCGCCCGGCAGGAAGTGATGGATGTGGCGGTTGCCCACCACGACGTCCTTGATCGGGCCGAAGCCGCCCTTCTCGCGGATCGTCCACGTGATGCTGCGGGTGATGCCGAACGCGACCGTGAAGGACGCCAGCATGTTGAACAGCGCGTTCTCGCGCGTGCGCGACACCGCGTAGCCCTCGCGCAACGTCATCACGGCTTCGATCGGCCTCGCGCGACGATCCTCCTCGGAGCTGATCTGGCGGCTGCGCGGGAGCGTCCCGAGCCGCCACACGCGGGTGAGCTCCGCGCCGAACACGGTGATCACCGCGCCGCCGGCGAGGACGCCCAGCACGTGGGTGCGTCCGCTCGTCTTCGTACGGACCGCTGCGGCGGCTTCCAGCCGCTTAGCCTTGCGCGGCGACACGCTTCTTCGACCCCCTACGTAGATACACCTGGGCGAGCTGCTGCACGAAGATCACCCCGAACTTCGCGAGCGCGCCGACCTGCGCGCCGAGCCCCGGTCCCGAGGACCGGAACGTGGTGAGCTGCTTGGCGAAGTCGCGCATCCGGATGAGGATGATCCCCGAACCCACGATCTCCGCGCCCTCGTCTTCGCCCTCCGCGACGTGCCCGCGCAGCACGCGGGTGAAGAGGGTCGTCGTGTCCTTCCACAGGTCGAAGCCCGCGTCGTTGGCGACGAGCTTGTAGCCCGTCATCGTCAGCGGGTGGCCGACGCCGTCGTAGAACCAGAGCCGGTAGAGCATGTGCTTGACGCCCGGCTTGCCCTCCTGGTCGACGAAGAGGTTGAACCAGCCGTTCACGACCGGGAGTTGCCCACCCAGGGCATCGCAGTGGACCCACCCGTGGGCCTCGGCCGGCCGGAGCGGGTCCTGGCTGAACTGCTCCATGTCGGCCACCTCGATCGTGAGGTGGAACTTGAAGGCGGCCGAGCCGTCGCGGTCCGGTTGGGCCCCGCGGGCAAAGTCGGTCTCGCCGAGGGTGATGTGGCCGAGCATCTCCTCGGTGAAGCGCACGCTTGAGCTCATCTGGCTGCCGCCTCCGCGGCGCGTCGGTCGGGGTCGAGGATCTGGTCGGCGAAGCGGTCTGCCAGCGCCGCGATCGTAAAGCTGGGGTTCGGGCCGGTCGGTCCGGGCATGACGGACCCGTCGGCGATGTGCAGCCCAGGATGCCCGAAGACGTTGCCGTACGCATCGACGACACCCTCCTCGCGGGTGCGTCCCATCGGTGCGCCGCCCAGCGGGTGGACGGTGATCACGCGTCGCAGGAACCAGATCGGGTTGTCGGCGAAGCGCCCGCCCAGCACACCGGCCATGTCCCGCGAGACCGTGCGGACCCGCTCGAAGTAGGCCTCGGAGGCCTTCCGGTTCCAGTCCAGGTCCAGCCGGCCGTTGCGCAGGAACATGCGCCCGTCGGGGATGTCGCGGCCCATGCTCAGCAGCGGTAGACCACCGGCGGACAGCTCGCTCGGCAGCATCAGGTCGGCGATCTGGGCGGTGACGTCGGTGTCCGGCGAGCCTCGGAGCCAGTTCTTGACCAGGTGCGATGCGCCCTGCCGCCAGCGCCAGAGCTGGATCGGCGCGGCCAGGACGTGCAGGATCCACGCCAGGTGCTGCGGGAAGCCCGCGTCCTGCAGGTAGAACCCGCGGCCCTCGCCGCCGTCCTCGGCGCCCGGGATGTGCGCGGTCGTCGTGATGACCGGCCCGTAACCCGGGTCGACGATCCGCGCCTCGCGTTTGCCGTCGGTGACCTTGCTCGTGTTCAGGATCAGCGTCAGCAGGTCGCCGTTGCCGCAGAAGCGGCTGCCGATCTTCTTCGACAGGCCCGGCAGCACGGCGCGGTTGCGCAGGAGCAGGTTGGTGGTGCCGAGCGTGCCGGCGGACAGGATCAGGTGGTCGCAGGTCAGCGTTTCCGTCGGCGGCGCCTCGGGTGCTCCGGCCGCGAGGTCCGCGTAATGGACGGTGTAGCCGCCGCCCTCGCGCGGCTCGAAGCGGCGCACGTCGGCCAGCGTGCGG
>DASQLM010000063.1:0-2708 GCA_035630015.1 Thermoleophilaceae bacterium
CGGCCCCCAGCGGCGGGAACAGCACGCCCATGTCGGCGCTGCGGGCCGGGATGGCGGCGCCGAACGCGGTGCACAGGGCGCAGTCGGCCAGGTGGGCGCGCAGGCGCCGGCCGCGCAGGCGGCGCCCGTCGCCCTCGGAGAGCTTCGTCTGGACCTGGCGACAGTCCATGTCACGGCCTCCGCTCTGGGCCAGCAGCGCGGCACGCGCCTCGTACACGGCCTGCTTGGCGGCGGCGGGGGAAATGGCCAGCGCCGTCCCGATCTCCTCGGAGCTGAGGCCCGACAGCTCGCGCAGCACCAGCGCGGAGCGCTGCTGCTCGGGCAGCGTCTTCAGGTCCTGGACCAGCTGCCCGAGGCGCTCCCGGTCCTCCGGGGCCGCGGCCGACAGCGCCAGCTCGTCCCCGTAGGGCTGTGTGGCCGGGCGGCGGCGCAGCAGCGACACGCACTCGTTGTGGGCGATCCCGAACAGCCAGGCCTTCAGCCCGCCCCGGACCTTCTGGCCCGCGATGGCGCCGAACGCCTTCTCCATGGTGTTCTGCAGCGCGTCCCGCGCCTCCTCGGGATCGTGCGTCAGCGACAGGCAGTAGCCGTACAGCGCCGCCTGGTGGCGTGCGTAGATCTCCTCGAACGCGCCCGGCTCGCCGTGCGCAGCAGCGCGGGCGAGCCGGTCGTCGCTGAGCCTTCCCTGGCTCAAGTGTCTCCTGCTTGGCTGCGATGGCCGAAGCTCACCGCACCGCAGGAGGAAGTCTCAGCACCAGGCGCATGCCCACGCCCAGGCCGACCAGCAGCACCCCGGCGCCGGCCAGCAGTCCCAGGTCGAGCCCCGTGAAGGGCAGCCCGGCCTCCGCCTTGCGGCCGGAATCCTCGTTCGCGGCCGGGGTGGGGCTGGTGCCCGACTCCTCCTGTCCGGCGGTACCACCCGCATCGATCTTGTTCTGGACGGTCGGGCCGTCCGTTTCGTAGCCCTCGTCGGAGCTCTGGGCGACGGCCGTGGCGGGGGCCAGCGCCAGGGCGAGGGCGGACAGGGTCACGATGCGGCGCAGGGCGGGTTGCGAGTTCATGACCCATAGACGCAGCCTGAGGGCGGAAGTCAGGGACCACCACAGACTTGGCGCAAAAACACTAGTCCGCGTCCCGCAGCTCCGCTCGCTTGATCTTGCCGCTGGCGGTCTTGGGCAGCGCCTCGGCGAACTCGACCACGCGCGGGTACTTGTACGGCGCGGTGCGCTCCTTGACGTGGTCCTGGAGCCGGCGGGCCAGTTCGTCGCCGGGGGCGACGCCGTCCCGGAGGACGACCACGGCGCGCACCACCTGGCCGCGCTCGTCGTCGGGGTGGGCCACCGCCGCGGCCTCGGCCACATCCGGGTGGGCCACCAGCGCGGACTCGACCTCGAACGGCCCGATCCGGTAGCCGGCCGAGATGATCACGTCGTCGGTCCGGCCCTCGAACCACAGGTAGCCGTCGTCGTCGCGGCTGACGCGGTCGCCGGTGTGCCACGTGTCGCGTGGGCCGTCGATGAAGAAGGTGGGCACCGTGTCCGGGTCCACGCACAGCTCGCCCTCGTCGATCCAGAGGTCGAAGCCCGGCAGCGCGACGCCCATCGAGCCCGGTCGCACGGGCCGGTCCAGCGGCATCCCGGTCAGGGCGCCGGTCTCGGTCTGGCCGTAGCCGTCGTGCACCGAGACGCCGACCCGGTCCTGCCAGACGCTCACGATCTCGGGGTTCAGCGGCTCGCCCGCCGCGACCGCGTGGCGCAGCGACGGCATCTCGCGCAGCTCGGTGCGCTTGGCCATCACGCGGTACTCGGTGGGGGCCATGCACAGCACGGCCACCCGCTCGCGCTCGATCAGGTCCAGCCGCTCGGCGGGGTCGAAGCGCGCGTCGTGCAGCAGCGCGGTGGCGCCGCGCAGCCACGGGGCGATAAATGAGTTGCGCGCCGACTTCGACCAGCCGCTGGCGGCGGTGCACCAGGCCAGCTCGCCCTCGCGCGCGCCGAACCAGTGCTCGGCCTGCACCCGCTGGCCGGCCAGGTAGCGCTGGCCGTGGCGGATCGGCTTCGGCTCGCCCGAGGTGCCCGAGGTGAACACCAGCAAGGCCGGGGCGCCGGGATCCAGGTCGGAGGCGGGGAGAGGAGCGGCCTCGAACAAACGCTCGTCCGGCACCACCAGCAGCGGACCGCCGAAGCCCGCGTCGCGCACCGTGTCGGCGTTGCGGTGGTCGCACAGCACCGCCTTCGGCTCCACGGCGTCCATGCGCGCGCGCAGGTCGGCGGCGCGCAGCTGCTCGGTGCACGGGAGCGCGACGGCACCCATCCGGAAGCAGGCCACCAGCGTCAGCACCCACTCCGGCCGGTTGCCGATCACGGTCATGACCACGTCGCCCGGCTCCACGCCGCGGGCGGCGAGCGTGGCGGCCAGGCGAGCCGACCCGTCGGATATCGCGCCGAAGCTGTGTTCGGAGCGCTCGCCCTCGGAGTCGATGGTCACGAGCGCGATCCGGGCCGGATCCGCCGCGTCGACCACGTCGCGGGCGAAGTTCACGCGGCTTGACGGGGGAAGCGGGGGAGCACGGCGGGGCATTGTGCACCAGTCGTAGAGCCAACGAGTTGACCGTGCTTATGCGATTTGTCACGAAAGTGGGGGGATTTACGGGGGAGGTTGTCGAATTCCTTCGTTGACATCTGCTAGCTTGCCGCCACGCCGAATCT
>DASQLM010000064.1:0-17160 GCA_035630015.1 Thermoleophilaceae bacterium
GTGAACGTGATCGGCGTCCAGGAGGCCGCGAAGCTGAACATCTTCCTGGCGATCATGGACCTGCTGACCCAGGTGGGGATCGTGATCCTGGGCGCGGTGCTCGTGCTGTCGCCCGAGACGCTGGTGAACAACGTCGACTTCGGGACGTCGCCCACCGTGACCGACTTCCTGATCGCGATCCCGGTGGGGATGGTGGCCTTCACCGGCATCGACACGATCTCGAACATGGCCGAGGAGGCGCGCGACCAGGCCAAGACCATCCCGGCGGCCATGAAGCGCGTGGTGGCGGCCGTGATGGCCATCTCCCTGACGCTGCCCGCGGTGGCGCTGTCCGCGATGCCGGTGGAGAACGGGTCGACGCCCCTGGGGGAGCCGGCCAGCCAGGGCGGATACGCCGGCGATCCCATCACCGGGCTGGTGGTCAACCTGGGGCTCGAGGGCGGCGCCCAGAGCTTCCTCAAGGGCTACGTGGGCCTGCTGGCGGCCACGATCCTGCTGGTGGCCACCAACGCGGGCCTGATCGGTCTCTCGCGGCTGAGCTACTCGATGGGCCAGTACCGCCAGCTCCCGGAGAAGCTGCGACAACTCCACCCGCGTTTCCGGACCCCGTACGTGGCCATCATGGTCTTCGGGGCCATCGCCTGCCTGACCATGATCCCGGGCCAGGCCGACTTCCTGGGCACCGTCTACGCCTTCGGGGCGATGCTCTCGTTCACCGTGGCGCACGCGTCGGTGATCGCCCTGCGCATCAAGCAGCCCGACGCGGAACGGCCTTGGCGCGGGCCGGGCAACATCCGCTTCCGCGGGTACGACCTGCCGCTGTTCGCTATCGCCGGGGGGCTGGGCACCTTCGCCGCGTTCGTGGCGGTCACGTTCCTGAACCTGGTGGTCCTGGTCTTCGGCGGGCTGTGGCTGGCGATGGGCATGACCGTCTACTACCTCTACCGCCGTCACCTGGGTCTGAAGGCCGGCGAGACACGCAAGATCATCACGCCGGACCCGGTGGTCGAGCACGAGGTGGAGTACGAGTCGATCCTGGTCGCGTTCGAGGACGGCCAGTACTCCAACGAGGCCGTCGCGATGGCGGTCCGGTTGGCGGCGCGCCGCCGGCGTGGCATCCACATCCTGGTGACCATCACGGTCCCCGCCAACGCACCGATCGACGCGTCGATGCCCGAGGCCGAGTCCAAGGCCCAGGCGGCGGTGGACCAGGCCCGTGTGCGCGGTGGCCGGCGCGTGACGGGCCACCACGAGAAGGTCCGGGCCGGAGGTGCCGGTCGCCGGATCGTGAGCGAGGCGCGCGAGATCCACGCCGCCGCGATCGTGATGCCGATGCCCGTCAAGCGAGCGGGCACGTCCCTGTTCGGCCGGACCCTTGAGACCGTGCTGGCCGAGCGGCCCTGTCGCGTGATCATCGACTCCTCCGTGGGCATGGACCAGGCGAAGAAGACGGTGGCGTGATGGAGCGCGCGCTGGCGGCGTCCGGCCTGGTGCTGGGAATCGTGATCTGCGTGATCGGGGTTGCCATGGTCGCGACCACGATCGCCCGCGGCGGGGGACCGATCTCGTTCGGCGTCGTGGTCGGGGTGCTGTTCACGGTGGCGGGCGCGGGGCGCCTGTACGTAGCCGGCGTGAGGCTCCCGGGACGGTCGCGGTGAACGCCGAGTCACGGATCGCGAAGGGGCTGGGGCAGCCGGCGCTGTTCGCCATCGGCGTCAGCGCCGTGGCCTCGTCGATCTACTACGTGCTGGGCATCGTGGCCGGGCAGGCCCAGGGCCTGACCCCGCTGGTGTTCGCGGTCGGCGCCCTGTTCTTCGTCCTGACGATGCTCACGTACGTGGAGGGCAACGCGCTGCACCCGGAGCGGGGCGGCGCCGCGGTGCTGGCCCGGTACGCGTTCAACGAGCTGTGGAGCTTCGTGGCCGGCTGGGCGATCCTGCTGGACTTCCTGATCGTGCTGGCCATCGGCGCGGTGGCCGTCCCGCACTATCTGGGTGCGTTCTGGGCCGAGGCCGACGACGGCGCCGTGGGCGTGCTGATCTCCGCCGCAACGATCGCCTGGGTCGCGTGGGTGAACTACCAGGGGGTCTCAGCCCAGCGGTTCAAGGTCGTGCTGCGGCTCTCGCTGATCGGACTCGTGGTGTTCGCGGCCATCGTCGTCATCGGCGCGATCCAGCTGTTCGACCTGTCGCTGATCGTCGACTCGATCGACCTGGGCACGTTGCCGCGGGTGGACGACCTGGTGTTCGCGATGGTGATCGCCACGGTGGCCTGCACCGGCATCGAGGCGGCGTCGGGCCTGGCCGCGGACGTGAAGCTGCGCGGCTCGCAGCTGCGCCGCGTGGCCGTGGCCGGCGCGGCGGCGGCCCTGGTCCTGTACGTGGCGGTGTCGGTGATCGCCCTGATGGCCGTGCCCGTCGGGTCCGACGGCACCGAGCTGGGCAAGGCGTACCTCGACGCCCCGGTGCTGGGCGTGGTCTCCGCGTTCGAGCCGTCCGGGCTGGCGGAGGCCTCGCGCTACGTGGTCGGGATCGTCGGCGCGCTGGTGCTGGTCCAGGCCGTGAACGGCCAGATGCTGGGTATCGGCCGGCTGGCGTACTCGCTGGGCACCCACCGGCAGATCCCCAGCATCCTGTCGCGCCTGGACGGCCGCCGGTCCACGCCGTACGTGACCATCGTGCTGGCCTCCGTGATCGCCTTCGGGCTGGTGCTGACGGGAGACATCGACTTCCTGGCCGGCATCTTCGCCTTCGGCGCGATGATGGCGTTCACGCTGGCCCACCTGTCGGTGATCGTGCTCCGCTTCCGCGAGCCCGACCGCGCGCGGCCGTTCCGGATCCCGCTGAACGTCTCCGTCGGTGGCGGCTCGATTCCCATCCCCGCCGCGCTCGGTGCGCTGATGGGCGCCGCGGGCTGGCTGACCGTGGTGGTGCTGCACGAGGGCGCGCGGATCGCGGGCGGGATATGGATGCTGGCCGGGCTGGCCCTGTACGTGGCCTACCGGCGCAGCCAGGGCAAGGAGCTGACCAAGCGCTTCACCATCCCCGAGGAGGCGCTCAAGGAGGCCAAGGCGGTCGAGTACGGCAGCATCCTCGTGCCGGTGTTCGGAACCGCCCTGGACGACGACATCGTGGGGACGGCGGGGCGGCTGGCGTCCGACGAGGCCGAGGAGGGGGAGGGCGGCGCGATGCTGGAGGCCGTCTACGTCTTCGAGCTGCCGATGTCGCTGCCCATCGACGCCCGCGTGGCGCCGGACAAGGTGGCCGCCGGGCGCAAGGCGCTGGCGCGGGCCAAGGAGGTCGGTGAGGAGTACGAGGGAGTGGAGGTGGCCACCGCCACGGTCCGCGGGCGCTCGGCCGGCGCGGCCATCGTGTCCGAGGCCAAGCGGCGCGGGGTGGAGGCCATCGTGCTGGCCGCCGAGCCGCCCAGCCGCGTCCGCGGCGGCGCGGTGTTCGGCGGCAAGGCGAGCGTCGAGGACCGGTTCGCCGGCAACACCACGCGCTACGTGGTGGAGAAGGCGCCGTGCAAGGTCATCCTGACCGCGGCTCCGGCCGACGCGCCGGCGCCCGAGCCGGAGGCCGCCCAAACCGCCGGCTGACCCCATTCCGGCGCTATTGTGGCCCTCGTGTTCGTCATGATCGTCGGCTGCGGCCGAGTTGGCTCGTCCGTCGCCAAGTCCATGCTGTCCGATGGCCATGAGGTGTCGGTCCTCGACGAGAACCCCGAGGCCATCGCGCTGCTCAACCGCGGGCAGGAGCAGAGCTGGGAGGACCTGGGTGGCTCCTTCACCGTCGGGACCGCGCTGGAGATCGACGCGCTGCTGGCCGCGGGCATCGAGAACGCCGACGCGTTCGTGGCCTCCACCGACGGCGACAACACCAACCTGGTGATCGCCCAGATCGCCCAGCGGCGGTTCGAGATCCCCAAGGTCGTGGTGCGGGTGCTCGACCCCGGGCGCGCCAAGTGGTACGCCGAGCAGGGGCTGCAGACCATCTGTCCCACCCAGACGGCCATCGAGCTGCTGGAGCGCGCGGTGCGCGGCGAGCACGAGCGCCGGGGAGCGGTCGTCTGATGTACGTGCTGATCGTCGGCGCCGGCAAGGTCGGCTGGAACCTGGCCCGAGAGCTGATCGACAAGCAGAACGAGGTCACCGTGGTGGAGGCCAGCCGGCGCCGCTACGAGGTGGTCGAGGAGGAGCTCGAGCACAACATCCAGTACGGCGACGGCACCGAGCTGTGGATCCTCGAGCGTGCCGGCATCGAGCGCGCCGACCTGGTGATCGCCGTGACCGGCGACGACGAGGACAACATCCTGATCTGCCAGGTGGCCAAGGAGAAGTACGGCGTCGAGCGCGTGGTCGCCCGCTGCAACAACCCGCGCAACCTCCAGCACTTCGAACTGCTGGGCGTCAAGCCCGCCGTCTCCGCGACCGACCTGATCATGCGCCTGATCGAGCACGAGGTGCCCAAGTACGGCCTCGTGCACCTGCTGGACCTCAAGGAGGAGCGGCTGGAGATCATCGAGATGGAGGTGGCGGAGGACTCACCCGCCGACGGCTCCGAGGTGCAGGACCTTGGGCTGCCCGAGGGCGCGCTGGTCATCTCGATCCTGCGCGACGGCGGCGGCTTCGTGCCCACCGGCGAGTCGCTGATCAGGGCCGGGGACGAGGTGCTGCTGGTGCTGGACATCGGTCTGGAGGAGCAGGTCACCGACCGCTTCTCGGCCCGCGCGGCCCCTGCGGGCTAGCCCGTAATCGCTATCGTGGCTGCGTGCCATTGGGGGATCGTCTAATGGCAAGACGCCTGGTTCTGGTCCAGGTAATCGGGGTTCGAATCCCTGTCCCCCAGTAGTCCCGCTGCGCCGGGGGTCTAGTCTGTGATCAGCGATGGCACCGGCGGCTGGGACTGAGGAGCGGGTGGAGCACCCCGGGGGTTCGGATCGCTACCGCACGCGGCTGATCGCCGGCCTCGCGGCCGCCCTGTCGGAGAAGGAGCTGGGCGCCACCACCGTGGCCGACATCGTCAGCCACGCCCACGTCTCGAAGCGCACGTTCTACGAGCACTTCGCCGACAAGCGCGAGTGCTTCGCCGCCTTGGCCATGTCGGTCACCGACCAGATGCTCGGCGTGATCGACCAGGCCATCGAGCGCGAGGACACGTGGGAGGGCAAGGCCCGCGCGGCCACCCGCACCTACATGGAGGTCGCCGCCTCCAGCCCGAAGCTGACCCGCTCGCTGGTGCTGGAGATCCAGGCCGGCGGGCCCGAGGCGCTGCGGGTGCGCCGCCGCGCCTACGAGCTGCACGCCAACACGTTCGTGCGCCTGTCCGAGCAGGCCGCCGCCGAGCGGCCGGACGTCCGGCCCATGAGCGCCGCCACGGCCACGGCCATCGTGGCCGGCATCAACGAGCTGATGCTGGAGGCGGTCGAGGACGGCCGTACCGACCGCCTGACCGAGGTGGTGGACACGGCGTTCGGGCTCATCCACGCCGTCGCGTTCGCGCCCCCCGCCGACAGCTAAGCGGCGGTCTGGCGCGCCCAGTCCTCGTACAGCCGCGCGTAGGCGCCGCCGGCGGCCAGCAGCTCGTCGTGCGTGCCCTGTTCGGCGATCCGCCCGTGCTCGAGCACCACGATCCGGCCCGCGTCCTGGATCGTGGACAGGCGGTGGGCGATCACGATGGCCGTGCGGCCCGCCAGCAGGCGCCGCAGGCCGTGCTCGATGCGCGCCTCGGTGGCCACGTCCACGTTGGAGGTGGCCTCGTCCAGGATCAGCACGCGCGGGTCGGCGGCGGCCGCGCGGGCGAAGGCCACCAGCTGGCGCTGGCCGGCCGACAGGTGCCCGCCGCGCTCGCCGACCTCGGTGTCGTAGCCGTCGGGCAGCCGCTCGATGAACTCGCTGGCGCCCACGGCACGGGCGGCGGCCTCGATCTCCTCGCCGGTCGCGTCCGGGCGCCCGAAGCCGATGTTCTCGCCGATCGTGCCCGAGAACAGGAAGCCCTCCTGCGGCACCGTGCCCAACTGCGAGCGCAGCGAGTGCTCGGTGACCTTGCGCAGGTCGTGCCCGTCGATGGCGATCCGGCCCGCGGTGGGGTCGTAGAAGCGCGCCACCAGCTTGGCCAGCGTGGACTTGCCGGCCCCGGTGGCGCCCACCAGGGCCACGGTCTGTCCGGGCGGCACGTGCAGGTCGATGCCGTGCAGCACGTCACCGCCCTCGCCGCCGTAGCTGAAGTCCACGCCCTCGAAGGCGATCTCGCCCTTGACCGGCGGCAGCTCGATGGCGTCGGGCGCGTCCTCGAGCTCGGGCTCCTCGTCCAGCAGCCCGAAGATCTTGTCCAGCGCCGCCATGCCCGACTGGTAGGTGGTGTACAGCTGCGAGAGCTGCTGGATCGGGTCGAAGAACGTGGCGAGGTAGAACACGAACGAGGCCAGCACGCCGATCGACACCGCGCCGTTGATGACCTCGTTGCCGCCGAACACGAGGATCACGGCGGTGGCCACGGCGGACAGCAGCTCCACCGAGGGGAAGTAGGCGGCGTTGAGGTAGACCGTCTTCATGTTCGCGTCGCGGTTCTCGTCGTTCAGGCCCTTGAACTGGCGCTCGTGGCGCGGCTCCTGGCCGAACGCGCGGACGATCCGCACCCCCGACAGGGTCTCCTGGAGGTAGGAGGTGATCGAGGCGATCTTTTCCCTGGTGGCCTTGTAGGCGTCGGCGGAGGCGACCCGGAAGGCGAAGCTGGCGATTGCCAGCACCGGGAACACGCTGAAGGTGATCAGCGCGAGCTTGACGTCCAGCGCCAGCAGGATGGCCGCGGTGCCCAGCAGCGTCAGCGACGCCGAGAACAGGGTCACGATGCCGTCGGTGACCAGCTGGTCCAGCGCCTGCACGTCGTTGGTCATGCGCGAGATCAGCACGCCGGACTTGTTGCGCGAGTAGAAGCCGATCGACAGCCGCTGGAGGTGCCGGAAGATCTGGCGGCGCAGGTCCTGCAGCGCCCGCTGGCCCACCCAGCTGGTCAGGTAGGTCTGCGCGTAGGTGGCGCCGAAGTTGACCAGCGCGGCGCCCAGGAAGGCGATCATGATCCAGGTCAGCGCCTCGGTGTCTCGGTCCCGGATGCCTGCGTCGATGGCGCGGCCGGCCAGGTAGGCGGGCGCAAGCGCGGCGGCCACGGCGACCACGAGGGTGATGAACATCAGCGCCACCCGCCCCCGGTAGGGGCGCAGGAGCGCGGCCAGGTGGCCCAGCCGCCGTGCGCGGCCGCGCTCGGAGCGCACCGTCGCCCAGTTCGAACGCGCGCTCACAGGCCCGACGCCTCCCGGCCGGCGTCGGCGGCCGCGACCAGCTGCGGATCGGGCAGCCCGCGCTGCGCGATCTCGCGGTACAGCGGCGACTGCTCGACCAGCTCGTCGTGGCTGCCGTGGGCGGCGATCCGCCCGTCCTCGAGCACGATCACCTCGTCGGCCAGCGAGATGGTGGACATGCGGTGGGCGATCACGAAGGTGGTGCGTCCCTCCATCACCTCGCCGAGGGCCTCCTTGATGCGGCTCTCGGTGGTGGCGTCCACGCTGGAGGTGGCGTCGTCCAGGATCAGCACCCGCGGGGCGGCCAGCAGCGCCCGGGCGATGGCCACGCGCTGGCGCTGGCCGCCCGACAGGGTCAGCCCGCGCTCGCCGACCAGCGTGTCGTAGCCGTCGGGCAGCTCGGCCACCACCTCGGCCAGCCCGGCGCGGTGGGCGGCGTCCTCGACGTCCTCGTCGGAGGCGTCGGGACGTGCGTAGGCGATGTTCTCGCGCAGGGTCGCGCTGAACAGGAAGGCATCGTCGGAGACGAAGGCGATCTCGTGGCGCAGCGAGGCCATGTCCACGTCGCGCACGTCCACGCCGTCGATCAACACCTCACCCTGGTCCACGTCGTAGAGGCGCGGGATCAGCATGACCAGCGTGCTCTTGCCGGATCCGGTGGCGCCCACGACGGCCACCGTGCCCCCCGCGGGCACGTCCAGATCGACTTCGCGCAGCACCTCGGTCCCGTCGTCGTAGCCGAAGGACACGCCCCGCATCTGGACCCGGCCGCCGCCGTCCGGAAGCGGCTCGGCGCCCACGGGAGCGGTCAGGCGGGGCTCGCGGTCCAGGATCTCGAACACGCGGTTGCCCGAGGCCACGGCGCGCTGGGCCATGCCCAGCGAGACGCCCAGCATCCGCATCGGGCCGGTCAGCATGACCACGTAGCCGTAGAAGGCCACAAAGTCGCCGACGGTGATGGTGCCGTTGATGGCCTGGCGCCCGCCGACCAGGAGGATTGCCGCCAGCCCGAGCTGGGGCAGGAAGCCGATGAACGGGTTGTAGAAGGCGCGCAGGCGGGTGGAGACCATCGACTGGTCGAACACCCGCGTGACGGCCTGGTTGAAGCGCCGGACCTGGCGCCGCTCCTGGGCGAAGGCCTTGACCACACGTACGCCGCCCACGTTCTCCTCGGCCTCGGCGGTCAGCTCGGCGATGCGCTGCTGGACCTCCTGCGACGCGGGGCGGTTCAGGCGCCCGTAGCGGGCGGCCGCCCAGATCACCAGCGGCATGGGGGCCAGCGCCACCGCCGCCAGGGTCGGGTTGACGGCGATCATCACGGCGGCGGCGATCACGATGGTCAGCAGCGCCTGCATCATGAAGATCAAGCCGTAGCCCAGGAAGAAGCGCACCGACTGCAGGTCCACGGTCGAGCGCGACATCAGCTGGCCGGTCTGCTGGCCGTCGAAGAAGCCCAGCTCCAGCGACTGCAGGTGGCGGTACATCATGTTGCGCAGGTCGAACTCCACGCCGAGGGACACCCGCCCGGCCACGAGCCGGCGCACCACGCTGAACGCCAGGCGCAGCACTCCGGCGGCCACCATCACGCCGCCCAGCAGCCACAGCGCGTCGCCACCGTCGCGGATGTCGTCGATCGTGCGCCCGATCAGGAACGGGATCAGCACGCCGGTGCCCATGGCGGCAGCCGCCAGGAGCAGGGATGCGAAGACGCCGCCGCGGTACGGACGCAGGAACCCCAGCAGTCTCCGGAAGACCTTCACACCCTCACTTTACTTTCTGAAGCATCGTTGTCCGCCGATGCTAGGTCTTCAACCGCGCTTGAAGTCAAGCGCGGTCCAGCAGAGCGCCCACGCTGTCCCTGCGGAAGTCGAAGATGCGGGCCAGGTCGCGCCGCACGAGCGGCAGCCCCAGCTCGCCAAGCGGCCACATAGGCAGGGCGTAGCGGACGGTGTCGCGCATCAGGGTCGAGCCTCCCCGGTCCTCGAACGTGTGCGTGTGGTGCCAGAGCCGGTAGGGGCCGGTCAGCTGGGTGTCCACGAACCGCACCCCGGGCTCCCACTCGTCGATCCGCGTCAGCCAGTCCACGGGCAGGCCGTGCAGCTTCAGCCGGTACTGGATCAGGGCACCGACGCGCATCTGCGCCGGCGCGTCGCCCACGACCTCGAAGCCCAGCAGCGACGGCGTGATGCGCTCCAGGTTGCGCGCCTCGGCGAAGAACGGGAACACCCGCTCCACGGGATGGGGGAGCAGCTGCTCGCGCTGGAGGACGTGGAGCTTCACGCAGGGAGTACGTCCGGGCGGCCGCGCCCGGATCGCCTACGGGAGGGGGAACCGGCGCGTACCGGCGCGCGTTCTGCTCTCATGATCGCCGTGCACGTGGTCGCTTCGTCCGAACTGCCGCGCATCGACCGTGTCGTCGTGCCGGTCGGCGCCGATGCGGGGGATGAGCCCAGGACGCTCGAGGGCACACCCGCGCCGGAAGCCGACCTCAACAACCTGCGCGGCGCCCCCGCCGTGCCTACCGGCTGGGAGCACCGCGTCTACGTGCTGGTGCCGCCTACGGGCAGCGCTTTCGACTGGTAGCTCCTACCGCCTCGAGCGCCGACGCGAGATCGCGCGACCACTCGAACCGGGTGACCTTGCCGGCGCGGAACGTCCAGGTGTGCGCCTCCTCCTGGGTCAGCTCGACGTCGCTCGCGCGGGACCGGGCGCGGAACGTGACCGCCGCGACCACGTGATAGCTCCGCCTGGAGTCGAACCTAGCGCTGGGGCGCGTATGCCCAAAACGGGGCAAGTCCCTCCCAATTTGTGAGCAGGGGTAAGGCGTCTGGCGGCGCGTGCCGATGCTTCCGAGGTGTCTATGCGTCTAAGGCAGCCTTTGAGCCTCGGCCTTACCCGTAGCCCCGCGCGGGTGATCGCGGCCGCCTGCGTTCTCTTCGCTGTCATTCTCGCTTGGCGCTTCGCGGACGCTGACCCCGCGAGCGCGATCGGGGCGGTCTACGTCGTTCCCATCGCCCTGCTGGCGGTCCATCTAGGCGTGCGGGGAGGCCTGGTCGGGGCTGGCGTGGCCATCATCCTCTCCGCGCTGTGGGCCCACCTGGAGGGAATCGTTCTCGACGTGGATGGCTACCTCGCCAGAGGCATGACCTTCGCCGCGGTCGCCTTGGTCGTAGGCCACCAGGTCAAGAGCCGCCGCAGGTCGCAAGCCGAGGCAGACCGCTGGTTCGCCATCTCTGACGACATGTGCGCCGTTTCCGATTTCAACGGCTATTTCACGCGCGTGAATTCCGCCTGGACTGACTACCTGGGATACAGCGCGGAAGAGATGATGAGCAAGCCCTACTTCGAGTTCGTCCATCCCGACGACCTGGAACGCACTGAGGCCGAGGCCGCCGGGCTGATGGACCCCGATCACTCGACCGTGCAGTTCGAGAACCGCTACCGCGCGAAGGACGGCAGTTGGCACTGGCTGCTCTGGAGTAGCCGCTCAGACGGCAAGGCGATTTACGGGTCGGCGCGCGACATCACCGAGCGAAAGCACCTTGAGCTGAGCCTTCAGGAGATGGCGACTCATGACAAGCTCACCGGTATCCCCAACCGGCGAGGCTGGGAGGAGCGGCTCCTCGTCGAAACCCGTCGCGCAGCGAGGACCGGCGAGCCGCTCACGGTCGCGATGATGGACATCGACAACCTCAAGGCCCTCAATGACGCGCAGGGCCACGCCGCGGGAGACCGCTTGCTGCGGGCCGGTGCGGCCGGATGGAGTAACGCGATACGCGAAACCGACTTCATCGCTCGGGTAGGCGGCGACGAGTTCGCAGTGCTGCTCCCGAACTGCACCGAAGCCGACGCTGAACTGGTGCTTCAGCGAATGCACCAAGCCACCCCTTCCGGGCATCGCTTCTCTGTGGGTACCGCACTCT
Organism: Thermoleophilaceae bacterium; assembly: GCA_035630015.1. GTDB lineage: Bacteria > Actinomycetota > Thermoleophilia > Solirubrobacterales > Thermoleophilaceae > JAAYBF01. Next base: position 11,220 of record DASQLM010000064.1, read on the forward strand.
GGGACGGCGGCGAATCGCTCCTGACCCTGCTCGAACGGGCCGACCAGGCCCTCTACGACGACAAGACCCAGGCGCGCAAAGGCGTTCGCTCTAGCCGCTAGGGGTCGCCCAATCCATTGCCCCCGAGCGGCTGCCTGGCGTGGTTGGGCCCGTTCTTCGCTCTGCGTCGATAGCTCCGCCTGGACTCGAACCAGGGACCTCACGATTATGAGTCGTGCGCTCTTACCAGCTGAGCTACGGAGCCACGCTCTTGCAGGATACGCGCCCGGCTACCAGCCGGGCCCGCCACGCTCCAGGCGCTGGACCAGCCATGGCGGCAGGCGTGCTTCGCGCGACGCGGGCGTCACGGCCGGCCCACACGGCCTAGGGGCGTAGGCCGAACAGCCGATTGGCTCATGATGCAGGGCCATGACGGCCGTGCCCGACCTGTTGATGGCGATCCCGAACGTCAGCGAGGGACGCGACCCGGGCCGGATCGCGCGCCTGCGCGAAGGCTTCGAGGGCGTGCCCGTGCTGGACACGCACGTGGATGCCGACCACAACCGCTCGGTGTTCACCATGGCCGGCCCCCAGGGCGTGCTGGCCGACGCGCTGGTGCGGGGCGCGGCCACGGCCATGCGCGAGATCGACCTGAACCACCACGACGGCCTGCACCCGTGCGTGGGGGCGCTCGACGTGATGCCGGTGGTGCACCTGGATGACGAGCGCCGCGGGGCGGCCTGTGCCGAGGCGCTGACCGCGGCAGCACGGGTGGGTGGGGAGCTGGGGGTGCCGGTGTTCCTCTACGGGCAGCTGGCCACACGGCCGGAGCACCGCGAGCGCGCCGACCTGCGCTGCGGCGGCCGGCGCGCGCTGGCCGCGCGCATCGAGGCGGGTGAGCTGGTGCCCGACTTCGGCCCGGCCCGCGCTCACCCCACGGCCGGCGCGGTGCTGGCCGGCGCGCGGCCACCGCTGGTGGCCTTCAACGTGGACCTGGACAGCGATGACGCCGAGCTGGCGAAGGCCATCGCCACCGACATCCGCGAGTCGGCCCCCGGTGGCCTCACCGGCGTGCGGGCCATCGGCCTGCCGCTGGCCGAGCGCGGCCGCGCCCAGGTCTCGACCAACGTGCACGACCACCGCGCCACGCCACTCGCGGCGGTCGTCGAGGCGGTGCGCGCGCGGGCGGCCGTGGCCGAGGCCGAGCTGGTCGGTCTGGCGCCGGCCGCCGCCCTCGAGGGCTTCCCCTCGGACGTACCGCTCAGAGACTTCGATCCCGCGCTGCACCTGATCGAGAACGCGTTACGCTCACTGGGCTGATGGCCCAGACCAAGAAGAAACGTTCCCGCAAGCACCGAGGCACGCCCGCCGGCACCATCGAGCGCGCCGGGCGGCCGGGTAGTGGCGGCAAGACCAAGGCCAAGGCCGACCCCAAGGCCGAGGCGCGTCAGAAGCGCGCCGAGCGCATGAACCGCCCGCCGACCTGGAGGGGCGCGGTGAACCGGGCGGCCATCGCGGCGGTGGTCTTCGGCTTGCTGGTGGTGGTCGCCTTCGGCCGCGCGCCGGTGCAGGGCGCCGCGCTGGCCGCGTTCATGTTCGTGCTCTACATCCCGCTCGGCTATCTGACCGACAAGGCGGTGTTCAACTTTCGCAACCGCAAGAAACGATGACCCTCGACGTGCGCATGCTCACCGTCGGCCCGGTGCAGGAGAACAGCTTCCTGATCAACCGCCAGGGCTCAGACCGGGCGCTGATCGTGGATCCGGGCGAGGAGGCGCCACGGCTGCTGGCGGCCATCGACGAGGCCGGGCTGACGCTGGACGGCATCCTGCTGACGCACACCCACTTCGACCACATCGGGGCGGTCGCCCCGATTGCCAAGGCCACCGGCGCCGAGGTGTGGGTGCCCGAGCTTGAGAAGCAGGTGCTGGCCGACATCAACGCCTACGTGCCGTGGCCGGGCTTCGGTCCGTTCGAGGACTGGGAGGCCGAGCACACCGTGGCCGGCGGCGAGACGCTGCAGCTGGCCGGCCTGGACATCGACGTGGTGTTCACGCCGGGACACAGCCCCGGCCACGTGACCTTCTCGATCCCCGAGGCGCAGGCCGTGTTCTCCGGCGACGTGCTGTTCCAGGGCTCCGTCGGCCGGGTCGACCTGCCCGGTGGCGACTGGCCGACGCTGCTGGAATCGATCCGCACGCTGGTGGACTCGTTGCCGGAGGAGACCGCCGTGCACCCGGGCCACATGGGGCAGACCACGCTGGGCGCCGAGCGCGCCACCAACCCCTTCCTGGCCGAGCTGGCCCGCTAGCCGTGGCCGGAGGGAAGCTGCAGGCCCCGCGCGGGACCTTCGACGTGCTGCCCGCGGACGGTGAGCGCCGCGCCGCGCTGCGCGAGAGCAGCGACGAGCTGCTGGGCCGCGCCGGCTACGCCCCGTTCGAGACTCCGGTGTTCGAGGACACGGAGGTGTTCGCGCGCGGGGTGGGCCAGTCCACCGACATCGTGCAGAAGGAGATGTTCACCTTCGAGGACAAGGGCGGGCGGTCGCTGACCCTTCGCCCGGAGGGCACCGCGGGCGCCTGCCGCGCCTACGTCGAGCACGGCATGCACAAGCTGCCCCAGCCGGTGAAGCTGCGCTACTGGGGCCCGTTCTTCCGCCACGAGGCGCCCCAGGCGGGTCGCTACCGCCAGTTCAACCAGATCGGCGCCGAGGCCCTGGGGTCGGACGACCCCTCGCTGGACGCCGAGTTGATCCTGCTGCTGGCCGAGCTGCTGGAGGACGCCGAGGTGGACAGCCGGCTGCGCCTGTCCAGCCTGGGCAACGCCGACACCCGCGCTGCCTACGGCGAAGAGCTGCGCACCTACCTGCGCTCGCGCGAGGGCGAGCTGTCGGACGAGGTGCGCGCGCGACTGGACGCCAACCCGCTGCGCGCGTTCGACTCCGACCACGAGGGCACGAAGGCCGTGATGGCCGACGCGCCCCTGCTGATCGACCGGCTCGACCCCGATGACGCCGAGCACTTCGCCGAGGTGCGCGCCTTCCTGGACGACGCGGACCAGGAGTACGAGCTCGATCCGACGCTGGTGCGCGGGCTGGACTACTACACGCGCACGGTGTTCGAGTTCGACAGCCCCTCGCTGGGAGCCCAGAGCGGCGTCGGCGGCGGCGGGCGCTACGACGGCCTGGTGGAGCAGCTGGGTGGGCCGGCCACGCCCGGCGTGGGCTGGGCGGCGGGCATCGAGCGGATCCTCCTGGCCGGCGCCACGCCCGATGAGCTGGCCCTGCCCGTGGCCTTCGTCGCCGTGCCCGACGCGGAGCAGCGGCGGATGGCGTTCAGGGTGACCCAGGCGCTGCGCGCCCAGGGCGTGCGCGCCGAGATGGAGCAGGCGGGCCGCTCCCTGAAGGGCCAGCTCAAGCAGGCCAGCCGGATCGGCGCCACCCACGTGGTCTTCGTGGGCGACGCGATCGAGGTCAAGGACATGGACAGCGGCCACCAGGAGCCGGTGGCCGACGTACAGGAGCTGCTGGCGCGGGTGGCGCTGTGACCGACACGTTCTCCAACCGATACCGCGACACCTGGTGCGGTGAGGCCGCGCCCGAGCAGGTGGCCTCCAAGTTGCGCGTGGCCGGCTGGGTGCACCGCCGCCGCGACCACGGCGGCCTGATCTTCATCGACCTCCGCGACCGCGAGGGCATCCTGCAGCTGGTCTTCCGCCCGGACGAGTTCCCCGAGGCGCACGCGGCGGCGCACCGCCTGCGTCCCGAGCACGTGATCTCGGCCACCGGCACCCTGCTGGAGCGCGAGGCGGGCGCGGTCAACCCCGAGCTGCCCACCGGCTCCGTGGAGCTGAACGTGGAGGAGTTCGATCTGCTGGCCACGGCGCAGACGCCTCCGTTCCAGATCGACGAGGACGACCCGGTCTCCGAGGAGCTGCGGCTGCAGTACCGCTACCTGGACCTGCGCAAGGAGCGCATGGCCAGCGCCATCGCGTTGCGCCACCGGGTGGTGTCGGCCATCCGCCGCCACCTGGAGGATCGTGGCTTCCTGGACATCGAGACCCCGGTGCTCACGCGCTCAACGCCCGAGGGCGCGCGCGACTTCCTCGTGCCCAGCCGGGTGGCGCCCGGCTCGCTGTACGCGCTGCCCCAGTCGCCCCAGATCTTCAAGCAGCTGCTGATGATCGGCGGCTTCGAGCGTTACTACCAGATCGCCCGCTGCTTCCGGGACGAGTCCTCGCGCGCGGACCGGCTGCCCGAGTTCACCCAGCTCGACGTGGAGCTGGCGTTCGTGGACGAGGACGACGTGATCGCCACCATCGACCCGCTGATGCGCGAGGTGCTGGCGCTGGGCGGGGTGGAGGTGCCCGACCCGGTGGAGCGGATGGGCTACGACGAGGCGCTGCTGCGCTACGGCAGCGATCGGCCCGACCGCCGGATCCCCTTCGAGATCGCCGACCTCGGGGAGGTGTTCGCGGCGTCGGAGTTCAAGGTCTTCAGCGGCGCCCTCTCGTCCGGCGGCGTGGTGCGCGGCTTCGCCGCCCCGGGCGAGTTCACGCGCAAGCGCTTCGACGAGCTGACCGAGCGCGCCCAGCGCTTCGGCGCGAAGGGTTTGGTGTGGGGGGTGGTCGAGCCCGGCCAGTGGCGCTCGCCCGTGGCCAAATTCCTGTCCGAGGACGAGATCGCCGGGCTACAGCAGGCCACCGGCGCGCAGGAGGGCGACGCGATCTTCGTGGTGGCCGACACCGCCGCCACGGCCGCGCGGGTGCTTGGCGACCTGCGCCTGCAGGTGGGCGAGCCCGAGGAGCGCGATGACTTCCTCTGGGTGGTGGACTTCCCGATGTTCGAGTGGGACGAGGCCGAGAAGCGCTGGGACCCGATGCACCACCCGTTCACCGCGCCCAGCGGCGACCTGGACGCCGACCCCGGCACCTGGCGCAGCCGGGCCTACGACATGGTCTGGAACGGGGCGGAGATCGGCGGCGGCTCGATCCGCATCAACACCCCGGAGGTCCAGCAGAAGGTGTTCGACGTGCTGGGGCTCTCTCCCGAGCAGGCACGGGAGCGGTTCGGCTTCCTGCTCGACGCCCTGACCTACGGCGCGCCGCCGCACGGCGGCGTGGCCTTCGGCATCGACCGGATCGTGGCCCTGCTGGCCGGCCGCGAGACCATCCGCGACGTGATCGCGTTCCCCAAGACGGCCAGCGGCTTCGACCCGCTCACCGGCGGCCCGGCGCCGGTGGACGACGCCCAGCTCAAGGAGCTGGGGCTGAAGCTGATCGTCCCGCCCGGCAGCTGACCGGCGCTACCAGGCGCCGTTCTTGCAGCTGCCCTCGTTGATGGGCTGGAGCGAGCCGTTCACGCACATGCGCGACACGGAGCCGCTGCTGTCCTTGACCACGGCGAAGATCCGGTTCTGGCCACCCGACTTCGACTTGGAGATGGCGTAGGCGCCGAAGCCCTTGGCGCTGGAGTAGGCCGAGTACGCGCCCGCCTGGCCCTCGTCGAAGCCCCAGCTGATGCCCGGGGCGCCGTCCAGCTCGCCCTCCTCGTCGCAGGCGGTGAAGCTGGACTTGTCCAGCCGGCACTCCTCCATCATCTTCACCACCCGGTTCACGTCCGACTTGGCCGAGGCGTCGTCGGCGCTCTTGCGCTGACCGAGCAGGGCGGGGATGGCGATGGCGGCAAGGATCCCGATGATCAGGATGACCACCAGCACCTCGATGAGTGTGAAGCCCGCTTCGGAGCGGCGGGGCGACCGCGAGTACATGGGGGCAGGATCGGCATGCCGATGACGGCACTTGAGCGCTGCTACGTTCTGCGCAGGCTCGAGCTTGTACGTCAGCCGGCTCACCACGTTGAGCCAACACCAATGGGATGGGAGTCCTGTCTCAGGGTCAGCCAGGCGTTTTGCCGCCAGGTTCGTCCCGGGGGACTCCCAAGCTTGCACATAGCAGGCCCAAC
>DASQLM010000065.1:0-20988 GCA_035630015.1 Thermoleophilaceae bacterium
CTCGACGACCGCCGCCTGGACCGTGCCGACGACTGGTTCGACCGCCACGGGCCGAAGATCGTCTTCCTGGGGAGGATGCTGCCCGGCGTGCGCAGCATCGTGTCGGTGCCGGCGGGCCTGTCGGAGATGCGCGTCCCCGTGTTCGTGGCGCTGACCGCCTTGGGCTCGGCGCTCTGGAACGGCGCCCTGATCGGCGCCGGCTGGGCGCTGGGCAGCCGCTGGGAGGAGGTCGGCGAGGTCGTCGGACCGCTGACGCTCCCGGTCAGCGTGACCGTCACCGTGTTGTCGGTGGGCTACGCGGTGCTGCGCATCCGCCAGACGCGCACGGAGTGAGCGAGGAGCGGTTCCTCGACGCCCTGCGCGTCGACCTGCTGCGCCACGCCGAGCTGCGCCCCGAGCGGCGCGACCACCTGCTGTTTCAGACCTCGACCATCGAGGCGCTGCTGGCGGGGCACTTCGACGGCGACGTGACCATGGCCGAGCTGACCGGGCGCGGCGACCTGGGGCTGGGCACCCTCAACGGCTGCGACGGCGAGCTCGTGGTTGTTGACGGCCGGGCGTGGCAGGCGCGGGTGGACGGGTCGCTGCATTCCGTGCCCGCGGACGCCCTGACGCCGTACGCGGTGGTCACGCGCTTCGATCCCGACCGCTCGCTGGAGCTGGGCGGGCCGCTGGACTTCGACGCCGTGACCGCGCAGCTGGACGCGGCCGGGCGGCCCGGCGCCGAGGGGGCCGCCGTGCGCATCGATGGCCGCTTCGCGTCGATGCGCGTGCGCTCGGTGCCGCGCCAGCAGCCGCCCTATCCGCCGCTGGCGGACGTGGTGGCACAGCAGCAGGTGACCGACCTCGAGGAGGTGGAGGGCACCGTGGTGGGCTTTCGCTTCCCGGGCCCGCTGGAGGGCATCGAGATCTCCGGCTGGCACCTGCATTTCGTGGACGAGGCCCGCGAGCGCGGCGGGCACGTGCTGGGCTGCGTGCTCGAGCACGGCACGGCCGCGCTGGACCACGAGTCCGATCTGCACGTGGAACTGCCCCCGGGCGTGGACCCGCCACACGGCGGTGGGAGCGACGACGGGCTGCTGCGCCGGCTCGAGCGCGACGACTAGCTCTCGGTGGCCGCCAGCACGCGCTCGTCGGCCGGCACGAGCTTGTCGCGCGGCACCAGGATGGCGCCCTCCCCGGTGATGTAGGCCTCCTCCCCGTGCTGGGTCACGTCCATGCCCACCGCCTCCTCGTGCGCGCTCGCGCGCAGCGGGAACACCGCGCCCACCAGCTTCAGCAGCAACCACGTGGCACAGAACGCGTAGGCCGGCGCGGCCACGGCGGCCAGCGCCTGATGGCCCAGCAGGTCCAGGTTGCCGTACACCAGGCCGTCGTCCACGCCGTTCCACTTCTCGCTCGCGAAGAAGCCGATGAACAGGATGCCGGTCAGCCCCGCGATGCCGTGCGCGGCCAGCACGTCCAGGGTCTCGTCAACGCGGGTACGCGGGCGCCAGACGATCACGGCGTAGCTGGGCAGCGCCGCGAAGGCGCCCAGGGCCATGGCCCAGCCGGGGCTGATGAAGCCTCCGGCCGGGGTGATGGCCACGCAGCCAACGATGATGGCCGTGGCGGCACCGATGGCCGTGACCTGGCGGCCGCGGATCAGGTCCAGCGCGAACCACATCACCAGCGTGCAGGCGGGCGTCAGCAGCGTGTTGGTGAAGGCCAGCACCCCGGAGTCGCCGGTGGACACGCCGCTCCCGCCGTTGAAGCCGAACCAGCCGAACCACAGCAGCCCGGCCCCCAGCAGGACGTACATGGCGTTGTGCGGCAGCAGGGCCGCGCGGCCGTAGTCGCGCCGTGCACCCACCACCAGGGCCGCGGCCAGCGCCGAGAAGCCCGAGCCCATCTCCACCGGCACGCCGCCGGCGAAGTCCAGCGCGCCGCGCTCCTGCAGCCAGCCGCCGCCGAACACCCAGTGGGCCAGCACCGAGTAGACCAGCACCGCCCACAGGCCCGCGAACACCAGGAACGGGCCGAAGCGCATCCGCTCGGCCACGGCGCCGGAAACCAGCGCCACGGTGATGATGCAGAAGCTGCCCTGGAAGGCCATGAACAGCAGGTGCGGGATGGTCTGCTCGTCCTTGGGCGTGAAGTCCACGCCGTGCAGGAAGGCGAAGCCGAACCCGCCGATGAAGCCGTTGCCGTCGGCGAAGGCGAACGAGTAGCCCACCGCCGCCCACGCGACCGTGGCCACGGCCAGCGCGGCGACGCACATCATGAACGTGTTCAGGGTGTTCTTCGAGCGCACCAGGCCGGCGTAGAACAGGCCCAGGGCGGGGGTCATCAGGACCACCAGCGCGGTGGCCATCAGCATCCAGGCGGTGTCGCCGCTGTCCACCTTCGCGGCGATCAGGGTCAGGGCGCCCATCAGCCGGTCACCGGCGTCAGCGCGCCCTGGTCCGCTTCGCCGGTGCGAATCCGCACCGCCCGCTCCAGCGGCAGCACGAAGATCTTGCCGTCGCCGACCTCACCGGTGCGGGCGCCCTCGCAGAGCGCCTCGATGGCCGGGTCCACGAACTCGTCGGAAACGGCCACGTCGAACCTGACCTTGTCCGAGAGCCCCATCCGGACCGTGGTCCCGCGGTAGGTCTCCACGCGGTCGAACTCACCCCCGTGGCCCTGCACCCGGCTTATCGTCACACCGCGCATCTGGGCGCGGTACAGGGACTCGAGGACGTCGTTGGCCTTCTCAGGCCTAACGATCCCGATCACCAGCTTCACTTGGGGGGCCTCCTGGGTTGGTCGGCGGGGAGCGACCGCGGGAGCCTGTCCGGCGGCCGCACCGATGCCATTGGCCGCTTGTCTAGAGATCGGCGGCCGGTCTTTGTCCAGGTGGCGAAGGGCCGGTGCCCGGCCCGGTGTCAGCGCGGGTCGAAGAGCACGGTGTCCTCGCCCCGGTTCAGGCCAGCACGCTTGATCTGCTCGCCGGTCAGGACGCGGGGCGGGTCGAGGTTCAGCACCAGGAGCTTGAGGTCACGGATCTGCTCCGTCTGGCCCAGCCGCACCGAGCCGCGCCCCAGGCGCAGCCGCGGGAGCGCGGCGCGGATGCTCTCGGCCGCCGCGGGGGCCGGCGCGTCGGGGCCGAGCACGGCCACCTGGGAGACCTTCATCGGGGCGTCCGCGGGCGGTCCGTAGCTCCCCTCGCGGTACACGTTGATGGCGGCGGCGCTCCACCCCGGCTGGACCACGATCGCACGCGCCCCGGGCTCGCGGTCCAGTGCCTCCGAGATGCCGCGCCAGTCGCTGCGCTGGAAGCTCGGGGTCAGCGCCACGGCCACGGTGATGGCCGCGAACACGACCGCCAGCGCTCCGCCCGCCACGAGCCCGAACGGCCGCACGCGGGTGGCCGCGAAGCCTGCCGCCGCGGCCAGGCCCAGCGGCACCCAGGCGTACAGGAGGTTGCGCAGGAGCAGGAAGTCCTCGCCCCCCAGCGCCATCAGGAGCGGGATGCCGACCGCGCACGCCAGCAGTCCCAGGACGATCAGCGCGCTCCGCCGGGAGCGGTCGCGGGTGGCGAACAGGGCCGAGAGCAGGCCGGCGCCCAGCAGGAGCGCCCCCAGCAGGCCCAGCACGCGCCCGGGAGCCAGCGTGAGGCCGGCCACGAACTGCCTGGCGATCTCCCCCGCCCGGCCGGGGACGGGGGTGGAGTCGATGTAGCTGCCGCCGCCCCTGGCCCGCTGGGCGAGCGCGAGCGGCAGCACCGCCAGCCCGGCCAGGATCGGCAGGACCAGCGCCGCAACCGCGGCCCGGTCGCGCCGGGCCCATACGACCCACAGGGCCGCCGGCATCACGAGGAAGGCCGCGAAGTAGTGGGTGGCGATCGCCAGCGCGGAGGCCACCGCGAAGCCCGCCACGTCCCGCCCGCCGCCGCCGTCGACGGCCCGCGCGAAGAACAGCAACGCCACCGCGGTCAGGAGCACCAGCAGGGCGTACGGGCGGGCCTCCTGCGAGTACCAGACCAGCGCCGGGCTGGTGGCCACGAGCGCCGCGGCCATCAATCCCGCCGCGTTCGAGAACAGCGTCCGGGCCGCCAGGAACACGACCGGGATCGTTGCCGTGCCCAGCAGCGCCGACAGCGCCCGCATGCCCACCGCCCCCTCACCGACGAGCCGTTCCCACGGCCAGGCCAGGAGGTAGTACAGCGGGGGCGTGGCCTGGAACAGGTCCATGTCGCCCAGGAAGGTGCCCAGCGGCTGGCGCAGCTGGAGGATCGTGAACGACTCGTCGAACCACAGGCTCTGGACGCCGAGGGTGGAGAAGCGCAGCAGCGCGCCCGCCAGGGTCAGGGCGAACAGGACTGCGGCGCTGCGGCGGGCAGGCGGCGAGGCCGGCTCAGATCTCGACGGTCGTGGTCTGGCCGATCTCCAGCCAGGTCGGCGCCGGTGCGCCGCCCTCGGCGAACGCCCGCTCCGCCGCGGCCCGGTCCTCACGGAAGTGCTTCCAGCCCTCGTAGTGCACCGGGATCACGGTGGCCGGGTCCAGCAGGCGGCACAGCTCGACCGCCTCGGCGCCGGTCATCGTGTAGCGCAGCGGGCCCGACACCGGGAACCGCACAGCGCCCAGGTGCACGATCGCGGTGCCCACGTCCACCCGCTCGGCCACGGTCTTCACGCCGCCGTAGAGCACGGTGTCGCCCGAGATCCACAGCTGGCCGTAGCGCTGGCCTTCCCACGCCAGCGCGAACCCGGTGACCTCGCCCACGATCGGCTTGCTCAGCGGGGGGCCGTGGCGGCAGGGCGTGCCGGTCACGGTGACGGCGGGCTTGCCGTCCTGCTCCAGCGTGGTGGTGTCGTACTCGCCCAGCCCCACCGCACCGTCCCCCAGGCGGCGCGCTCCCGCGACCGTGGTCACCACGGTGCCCGCCGTGGCTAGAAGCTCACGGCCGGCGGCGTCCAGGTTGTCGTCGTGGTGGTCGTGGCTGAGCAGCACCGCGTCGATCGGGCCGATGTCGGCGGCCGCGACGGCCGGGCCCGCCAGCTTGTCCGACGCCGTCCCCCAGCCGAATTTGTAGTGCCCACCGGGGGGGTCGAAGGTGGGGTCGGTCAGCAGCCGCCAGCCCCCGAACTCCAGCAGGACGGTCGGTCCTCCGATGTGGGTGATCCGCACCGGGCGACTATGTCCCACGGACCGCGTCCGCGCAAGCGCCCGTGGCGTGTTTGGCCGCCCCCCCACCGGTAACGGTGGGCGCATGCCTTCGATCGCCGATCAGACCGTCGCCCAGCTGGGTGGCGCCGGGAGCGTGTTCGTGCGCCAGCGCCGCGATCACCAGAAGCTCCACGAGCTGCTGGGGCGGCTGCACCGGAGCACGGGCAAGGCGCAGGACGAGGCCATAGCCCGCGTCTGCCGCCTGGTCTTTACCCACGCCTTCGCCGAGGAGTCCGTGCTCTGGCCCGCGCTCCGGCGCGAGCTGCCCGACGGGGAGGAGCTGACGTTGCGGGTCGAGCGCGAGCACCAGGAGATCACGGAGGTCTTCGCCGCCCTGGAGCGCAGCCGGCGCGACTCGCCCGAGCGCGACGAGCTGATCGAGCGCGCCACCGCGCTGCTCGACGAGGACGTCCGTGACGAGGAGGACGTGCTGTTCCCGCGCCTGCAGGAGGCGCTGACGGGCCGGGAGCTGCGCCGCCTGGGCGCCCAGTGGGCGCTGGTCAGCCGGATCGCCCCGACCCGCACCCACCCCGTCGTGGCGCGCCGCCCGCCCGGCAACGTGCTCGCCGCGCTGCCGCTGTCGGCCATCGACCGCACACGCGACGTCCTGGACGACACGGCCCGCCGCGCCCCCGCTCCTGCCGCCGCGTGGGGCCGGCGCGCCAGCGGGGCCCTGGCCGCGGTCGCCGGCGCCGTGGAGTGGCTGCCGCCCCTGCGCCGCGGCGAGGACCCCAGCACGCGACCGGGGAGAACGGAGCTCGAGGGCGGCCGCTAGCCGCCCTTGATGTTCTTGAGGTTCGGGTCCTCCGGCTCGTAGGCGGGGTCCTTGTCCAGGTCGGCGGCGTCGGGGCCCTGCTCTTCGGCCGAGGCGTCGTCCTCGCCCTCCGCCTGGTTGTCGCTGGTCTGCGCTGGTTCCTTCTCGTCGTCGGTCATGCCGGGCACGTACCCGGCCGACCCTGGAGCTACCGCCCTAGGTGCCGCAGAACGTGCGGTAGCCGGAGCCGAAGGACTCCGGCGCGGGCTCCGCGTAGGCCTCCAGTCCCGGGCGCTCGTCGAACGGGCGGGCCACCACCTCCACCAGGCGCTCGAACGGCTCGAGGTCGCCGGCCTCCGCCGCGCTCAATGCCTCCTCGACCTTGTGGTTGCGCGCGATGTAGGCGGGGTTCACACGCTCCATCTCCTCCGCCGCCCGTGCCGGGTCCCGCGTCTGTGAGTGGAGCTCGGCGCGCCAGCGCTCACACCAGGCGTCGAAGGCGCCGGCCTCGGCGAACAGGGACCGGGCGGGCCCGGCCTGGCCACGCGCCGCGGGCGACAGTGCCCGGAAGCACGACGTGTAGTCCACCCCCTGGGCCTGCATCAGCCTCAGGAGATCGTCGGCCAGCGCCTCGTCGGCCGGATGGGCGGCCAGGCCCAGCTTGGCCAGCACGCCGGAACTCCAGTGGCGGGCGAAGCGGTCTGGAAATGTCTCCAGGACGGCGGTCGCCGCGGCGATGGCCGCATCGGTGTCCGCATCCAGCAAGGGGAGCAGCGTCTCGCCGAGCCGCGCCAGGTTCCACTGGGCGATCGGCGGCTGGTTGCCGTAGGCGTACCGCCCGCCGTGGTCGATGGAGCTGAACACCGTGGCCGGGTCGAAGGCCTCCATGAACGCGCAGGGCCCGTAGTCGATGGTCTCGCCGGAGATGGCCATGTTGTCCGTGTTCATCACGCCGTGGATGAACCCGACGAGCATCCAGCGCGCGACGAGCCCGGCCTGAGCCTCCGTGACGGCCTCCAGGAACGCCAGATAGGGGTTCTCGGCCTCCAGCGCGCCCGGGTGGTGGCGCGCGATCGCGTGGTCGGCCAGGCGGCGGAGCAGCGTGGCGTCGGACGACGCCGCCGCGTACTGGAACGTGCCCACGCGCAGGTGGCTCGACGCCACCCGGACCAGCACCGCCCCCGGCAGCGGGGTCTCCCGCAGCACCCGGTCGCCGGTGCCCACCACGGCCAGCGCCCGCGTCGTGGGGATGCCAAGCGCGTGCATGGCCTCGCCGATCACGTACTCGCGCAGCATCGGGCCCACGGCCGCCTTGCCGTCGCCGCCGCGCGCGAACGGCGTGCGGCCCGATCCCTTCAGGTGCAGGTCGCGACGGCGGCCGCGCACGTCCACGACCTCGCCGAGCAGAAGCGCACGGCCGTCGCCCAGACGGGGCGAGTAGCCGCCGAACTGGTGGCCGGCGTAGGCCTGCGCCACCGGCGAAGCGCCCGCGGGGGTGGCGTTGCCGACCAGCGTCGCGACGCCGTCGGGCTCCCGCAGCAACTCGGGATCCACACCCAGCTCCGACGCCAGGTCCTCGTTGAGCGCCAGCAGGCGGGGCTGGGGCGCGGTAGCCGCCTGCCAGGGCTCGTACAGGCCCTCGAGGTCGCGCACGTAGGAGTTGTCCCAGGCAAACAGCCCCGGGGCGGCGACGCTCACGGGGCCACCGGGGCGTGGGTCTTCGAGTCGGCGAGGGCGCGCGCCTGGTCGTCGGCGCGCCGCTGCTCGCCGGCCCGGTTCCCGGTGGCCCCCCATGCCCGCTGCGACCGCGGGTAGGCGTAGTCGCGCATGTGGTTCAGCGCGCCCGCCAGCTCGAGGCCGCCGCCGGTGTTGAAGGGGTTGAAGCGCAGCGCGTCCAGGGCCGCGGGCAGCCGGGATCCGATGTGCACGGCGCCCACGCGCTCGAAGCGCCCGAAGCCGGCGGCCACCAGCAGGTCGAAGCGCAGCCGGCCGGTCGCCGCGGCCCGCTCGAGGCGGTCGAACTCGTGGTCACCATCGGGCCTGGGCGACCCGGGAGCGGCCCGCAGACCCACCACGAACGAGCGGTCGCCGGCCCGGTAGGGCAGTGAGGAGCTGTAGAGGCGCTGCTGCACGTCGCCGGCGGGCAGGAACACGTGGCGGATCAACGGCGGTTCGGCCGACGTGACCATCAGGAAGTCCTGTGGGCGGTCCTGCCCGTAGGCGTCCAGCACCCGGATGGAGGCGCCCAGCAGGTCCGGCAGCGGGCGGGGCAGGCCCAGCGAGCGCGAGAACCGCACCAGCGCGTGCCGCTCGCCCGGGGTGCTCAGCAACTCGGAGGCGGCGGGCGCGGCGGGCGCGCCGTCGACGTGCAAGCGGGCGTCGTAGGTCACGCCGTGGGGGTGCACGGCCTTCCCGCCACGCAACCGGGCCAAGCCCGCCAGCGCGCTGCCGACCACCCGGCCGGCCGCTCCGGCGCCGGTGCTTCCCAGGAGTTCTACTTCGTGCCGCCTTTGGCCATGCCGTCTGCCTACCGGGTCCCGACCGGGCCTAACCGGTTGGGGGCTCAACGGGGCACGACCCCACCCGCGCGGACCACCGTCCAGGGACGCCGCGGGTCGTCGGACAACCGCAGTGTCCAGACCTGCCGGGTGGTCGAGCGGCGGCGCTTGCTGCCCGCGAGCACCTCGGTGGTGTCCCGGTCCTCGACGTACTGCACTCCCGCCACGTCGAGCTCCAGCTGCACCTCCGGCCGTTCCGCGCGGGTCACGGACGCGATCGTCATCGACCGCACGTCCACGCCCCGGATGACCAGCCGGTCCCGGCCGGTGCGCGTGGGGTAGAGCAGCGCGGCCAGCGCCTCCGGCGTGGTCCGCTCGGCCAGCGGCTCGTCCGGGCCGTCGACGGCATGGACCCATGCGTCCACGACCTCCCCCACGGCGGTGGCCAGCACATCCGGGGCGAAGCGAGCGTCCACCAGAGACAGGTCGAGCGCGGCGGCGCGGGCGCTGCCGGAGAACGCGGGCGACAGCAACTCGCCCACCTGGTGCGCATCCACCGCGTCGGCCGCCGCGACCTCCATCACCGCCTCTGCGCGGATCCGGTCGCGGTCGCCCTCCGGCGACGCCACCAGCGGCGCCGAGAGGTGGTGTGCGCCCTCGCGCTCCTGCTCGATGGAGACCACCACCCAGTCGCCCCCGCGCTTGCCCAGCGTCCAGTACTCGCTGATACGAGCCACCGCGCCTTCCTCGTGGGGTAGCACGTTGTCGTGGCGGTCCACCACGACGTCACGCAGCCGGGCGGTCATCTGGACCACCGCCCGGTCCTCGGAGTGGCCGGCGCGGTTGGTGATCCCCACGTAGCGAACCTCGGGGCCCTCGAGCACATCGACCAAATTGCGCCACCCCTTCCGGTGGAAGTCGGCCAGCCGGGCCTCCCACTCCACCATCAGCTCAGGGCCCACCCACTTGCGCAGGTCCTCGATGCCGTTGGTGCTCCAGGCCCGCTGGATGTCCACGAACAGCGTGGCCGCGCGCTCCCGCACCAGCTCGGCATCGAACATGGGGTCTTCCTCGGCGGCCTCGGCCGCCGCCAGGCGCACCGCCGCCTCCCGTTCGGCCCGGCCGCGCCCGCGGCCTCCGAGCCACGCGCGTAGGCCCATCGGGCTAGAAGCGGGGCCGGCGGCGGGCGCGGGAGCTGATGACCAGCACGAGGACGACCAGGATGATGATCAGCAGGAAGCCGCCGCCTCCCCCGCCGAAGAAGAAGAACCCTCCCCCGCCACCGTAGCCCCGTGTGCCGCCACCGCCGCTGGGGGCGCTGAAGCCGCGCGATCCGCCGCCGGCGCGGGCCAGGACGTCGCCCGGCAGGAGCAGCAGAAGCGACAGGGCGAGGAGGTTTGCACGGCGGACCATGAGCACCTGAGGTTAGTCAGGTGGCGATGGGTCTAAACGTCCTGTGGCCGGGTAGGCGGGCCCTCGGCCGTTCCGCGGGCCCCGCGGCGGCCCGGACTCGCGCACGCTTCAGAAAGGCAGACACATGGCAGATCCCGAGAACGAAGAGCGAACCGTCGGCGGGCTGGCCGGCAAGGTGGCCGGCCGGATCAAGGAGGCGGCGGGCTCGCTGGCCTCCGATGACGACCTGGCCCGAGAGGGCAGGCTGCAGCGCGCCCAGGCCGACGCCGGCCAGAAGGCCGCCGAGCGCGCCGAGGAGGCCCGCAAGCGCGAGGCCCGGTCGGATCTCGCGCAGGAGAAGGCCGAGACCGAAGAGGAGGCGGCTCGCCTGCGCGCCGAGGTCGAGGCCGCCGAGCGCGAGGAGGCCGCCGAGCAGGACCGCGAGAACGTCGAGGACGCCGCCGAGGCGCAGGCGCGCAAGGAGAAGGACGAGGCCGAGGCGCGGCGTCGCGAGGAGGAGCACGAGGCCCAGCGCGAGCAGAAGGCGGCCGAGGCCCAGCGGTCCGCCGAGGAGCGGGACGCGCAGAGCGTCGCCGAGCAGGCCGAGCAGGCCCAAAAGCGGGCCGACGCCATCGACCCCGAGGAGGACCGATGACCATCGTCAAGGCAATCCCCAGGACCATCGTCGACCGGTCGATCCGGTTGGCACGGTTCCCCGCCGACTCGGTGCTGGGCCTGGCCGGAGACCGCCCGGCCGCCGGTGTGGTGAAGCTCGGGCTCGATCGCGTCGAGGCCGCCGTGCGCGCGGGCGCCGGTGTCGTGCTCGCCGACGACACCCTCGCGCACGATGCGCGGCGGCGCGCGGACGCGGCCGACGAGCGCGAGCGCGCGGCGAAGCTCCGGGCCCGGGCCGAGGGCCGTGTTGAAGAAGCCGAGGACCAGGCCGAGACCCGCGAGCAGGAGGCCGAGGAGCGGCGGCGCGAGGCCGCCGAGCAGGCCGAGCGCAAGCGCCAGGCGGCCGAGAAGCGCCGCAAGCAGGCCGGTAGCCGCGCGGCCAGGGCCGAGCGCAGCCGCAAGTCGGCTGCGCAGAAGAAGGCCACCCAGGAAAAGGAGAAGCTGGAGGAGACCGCCAAGCGCGAGCGTCTGGAGCAGCTCGAGACGAAGAAGCGGGCGCTCGAGGAGAAGGAAGCGGCCCTGACCGCCGGCCAGGAAGCCGACCGGCTGGCCGCCGAGGCGGCAAAGGCCAAGGCCGCGCGCAAGCGCTGACCGGGCGCCGGTCGCCGCCCATCGAGGCGGGCGGCGACCGGACGTCTCGACTCAGTCGCCGCGGCCGCGGCCCGTCGCCAGGTCGCGCATGCGGTCGAACAACGACGCGGCAGGACCCGCCGCGATCCGCGGGAGCGCCTCGTTCGGCACGTTCGGGTGCGGCCGTGTTGGCGCGACCTTCTTGAAGGCCTCGACGGAGGCGCCCAGCTTGCGCAGCTCGTCGGCGTCCATGACCTGCCTCATGTGCCTGAACATCTGGTCTTCCTCGTCCTCGATGTGGTGGCGGATCTCCGCCATCAGCGTCGCGAGCTCATCGTCGAAGGACGGGCTGTCCGCGTCGAGCTTCTCCAGCCGCTGCAGCGTCTCCTCCGCCTCGGCGTGCTCCTTCCGTGCGTGCTCGGCCTCCTCGGCGCTGACCTCGTTCTCCACCCGCGGGTAGACCAGCACCTCCTCGGCCACGGAGTGCCGGACGAGCTCGATCGTGACCTTCTCGGTCACGTGCTTGCGCCGCGACTTCGCCTCGTCCGTGGAGGCGCCTCGGAGTGTCTCGAGCTCTCCGAACATCTGCTCGACCTCACGGTGATCGTGCTCGAGGACCTCGATCACGTCGCGCTGCCCTTCCGCCATCGTCGCCTCCTCCGGTTCTGGGTCGCGCGCCGACTTCCCCGGTCCGCGATCCGCAAACCGGTCAGCGCGCGTGCTCGACGGCCCAGGCCAGGACGTCGTCGGCGATCTTCTCCCAGCCTTCCGCGGCGATCATCAGGTGCGGGCCCTCGTACTCGGTGATCTCGGTGACCGTGTCGGACTTGTAGTGCTTGAGGTTGGACTGCTGGATCGACGGGGGCATGATGTGGTCCTCGCTACCGGAGACGAACAACAGCGGCGCGCGGTCGTCGTTCTTGTAGTCCACCGCCGTGGCCTGCGGCCCGGGGATGAAGTTCGCCGTGACGCTGTCGAACAGGATCCGCCCCGACGCCGGGATGGCGTACCGCTCGTAGGTCTCCTTCGCCAGCTCCTCCGGCAGCCCGTTGGTAAACGCGTAGTTCCACTGCTCGAAGGTGAAGCCGACCGCCTTGTGGTGGTTGGCGGGGTTCTTGAGCACGGGCCACGTGGACTTCACCTGCGACGGCGGCACGATCCGCACGCCCTCGGTGGGGGCCGAGTTCAGTGCCACGCCGGCCGCGCCGAAGCCGTGGTCCAGCAGCACCTGGGTGAACGCCCCGCCCGCGGAGTGGCCGATGATGATGGGCGGCTGGTCCAGGTCCTTCATCGCGTTCTCGAAGTTCTCGATAATCGCCGGCACGCGCGCCTCGACGATCGGCGTGTCGTCCTCGTTCAGCGCCTCCACCTCCACCTCGAACCCGGGATAGGCGGGCGCGATGACCTTGTACCCCTTCGCCTCGTAGTGGGCGATCCACTTCTCCCAGCTCCGGGGTGTGACCCAGAAGCCGTGAACGAGGACGATGGTGTCGGGTCCGGCGGCGGTGCTCATGTGCGGTTCTGCTCCTCTTGTGTCGGACGAGTAGGGCGCTCCCCGTAACCGGACCCTCCGCGTACCGGTTGGAGCGAGCATCTACGAGGTCGCCGGGGAGCGCAAGCGATCCGCGGTGGCGACAACATCCGTCGAGTCGCCTCAACCCGCTGACGGTCGGCGTCGATGCAACTCACACACCAAGAGCAGTTCTCTCGACACGAGCACCCCCGTCGCAAGGCGGGTCCGCAAAGCCACGGGACTCCACCGGAGTCCGCCGGGCTACCGCAGGAGATACCACGCCGGTTCGGCCGGAAGCCCAGTGGCTGTCAAGGGACGTTGCACCGGGCTGCTCGCCCATAGAGAAGGACTCTCATGTCCAACCGCACCCGTTCCAGGGGGACACGACGCTACGGCGTCGCCCTCGCAGTGGGGCTCGCGTCACTCGCCACACCGGCGGCCGTACAGGCCGCCGAGGTGAACCTCGGCGTCGCCAACTCCTATTCCGTGCTCGGCGCCAGTGCCGTGACCAACACAGGCGCGTCGGTACTCGGCGGCGACCTCGGCGTATACCAGCCCGCCGGCGGAGCGCTCAGCGGCTTCCTCGGCATGGGCGCGGGCACGGGCCTGGTGCTCGGAGCCACCCACGACGATGACGTGCACGCTCAGACCGCCCAGAACAACCTGACCACGGCGTACAACGTCGCGGCCGGTGAGCCGCGGTCGGCGACCCTGACCGGGACGAACCTGGGTAACCGCACGCTGCTCGCGGGCACCTACAACTACGCCACCTCCGCCGGGCTCACGGGCGCGCTGACGCTGAATGCGCAGGGTGATCCCAACGCGCGCTTCATCATCCAGATCGGGACGACCCTGACCACCGCACCGAACAGCTCGGTCCTGCTGACCAACGGCGCCAACCCGTGCAACGTCTACTGGCAAGTCGGCAGTTCGGCCACGCTGGACACCAACACCACGTTCGTCGGCACGATCATGGCCAACCAGAGCATCTCGGTCCTCAATAATTCCACCATCGACGGCCGCGCGCTGGCCCGGGTGGGCGCGGTGACGTTGGACGACAACGATTTCGACGCCTCCGCTTGCACGGCGGGTGCTACGACCACACAGGGCACGCCGGCGACGCCGGGGACTTCGGGTCCGACGACGCCGATCGGCACGCTTCCGGGGACCGGCAACGGCAACCCGGTGAATCAGGCGCCGCCCGCGAGCCGGACGACGCGGCGCCTGCGTAGGGGTAGGTCGACGCTGCGGCGCACGACCCCCGCACGGCCCGGGCGTTGCACCGACGGCTTCACCGCCAGGGTGCGCGGCTCTTACATCAAGAGCGTCACGTTCCGCCTCGACGGCAAGCGGATCGCCAACCGGCGCCGCTCACCGTTCAAGGTCTACGTCAAGGCCGCCGGCGCAGGCAGGCACAAGGTCACCGCCCGCGTGACCTACAAGGACGCGACCCGCGCCAAGACCATGACCATGCGCTACCGCGGCTGCGCCGCCGCCGCATTGCAGCCCCGCCGCGGCCCCTCACGGTTCACTGGATGACCCACCGCTCCGCGACCGCGGTGCTGGGGGCGACACTCGTCGCCCTCGGCGCCGCGTCGCCTTGCGTCGCTCCGGCCCCCGCGGCCGGGGCGACCGCCAAGAGCACCCGCCTCGTCGTGCTGCTCAACGGCCACGTGGCACGCAGCCGGCCGAGCCTCAGCGGGCGGCGGCTCGAGTACGTCTCCTCCCGCCGCCCCCTGACGCACGTGCGGACGGTGCTCCCCGTGATCGGCCGGCGCACACGCGGCGGGCGGTCCTGGGTGCACGTTCGCCTCCCGGGCCGGCCCAGCGGCCACACGGGCTGGATCCGCGGCGGCCAGACGCGGCCGGCATCCACCGAGTGGCACATCAGGCTCAAGCTCTCGTCGCGCCGGGTCACCGTGTACCACGGCGGCCGCGTTGCGCGCCGTTTCCGCTCCATCATCGGGACCCGCAGCACCCCCACCCCGCGCGGCCGGTTCTTCATCGAGGAGGCCCTCGCCCTCTCCCCCGGCGCGCACGGCGGCCCGTTCGCCCTGGCCACCAGCGCCCGGTCCAGCGTGCTGCAGGAGTTCGAGGGCGGCCCGGGTCAGATCGCGCTGCACGGGACCAACCATCTCCCGGGCAGGCTCGGCACGGCGGCGTCGCATGGCTGCATTCGCCTGTCACCGCGCGCCATCACCTGGATGGCGCGCCGTATGGCCGGCGGCACACCGCTGACCGTCACGCGCTAGCCGGCCGCGCCGGCAGGGCACGGCGCGAGCTCACACCGAGCTTGCGGTAGATGTGGCGCGCGTGCGTGCGCACCGTCTCGACGCCGATGTCCAGCTCCAGCGCGATCAGCGCGTTGTCGTGTCCCTGCCGGAGCAGGAGCAGCACGTCGCCCTCGCGCGGCGTCAGCAGTGGCTCCTGGCCGGGAGCGTCGCCGGTGACGTTCGATGGCAGCGGGCCGACCTGCATGCCCCGCGAGGCCAGGTGGATCGTGTTGCGCACGTCGCGCGCCTGGGTGTTCCAGGAGAGGCACGCGCTGGCGCCGAAGGCGAGTAGCTGGGCCCGCTCCGCGGTCGCCACGCCCTCTGCGAACAGGACGATGTGCGTCTGGGGGTAACGAATGCTGAGCTCGCGTACCTGCGCCAGGTCCTGCAGCGCGCCGGCATCGGCCACCAGCACGTCCGGGCACCGCGCCCGCAGTGTCTGCGACAGCCGGTCATAGCCCACATCCTCGGCCACCACGGACAGGGCCGGGTCGTCGGCCAGAAGGGCCCGGAGCCCCAGCGCGAGCAGGTCGTCGAATCGGGCGATGGCGACGGTGATGGATGAGGATGGCGGCATGGGGGGAGATGCGGGCCCCGGGCCCGCCTACTACCTCCATCGGCACACAGCCTGCAAAGGGTGACTCCGCCCTCACCTGTTGGCCCCCCCAATTGCCCCCCGGCCTCCCCCACGAGGGATGAAGCGGTACAGGAGTGTCCCGCGCATGCTTACGTGATGTCGGCCTCCCGCCTTCTCGTCGCAACCGCGGTCCTCGCCGGCCTGGCAGTGCCCGCGACGGCAGAGGCCGCAAAGGGCCACAGCTCCCCGGCCCGCCAGCAAGCGTCTTTCGCGCCGGCCAAGGCGGCGACGACGGCGGCCCGCCGCTACTGGGGCGCCACGCCCTGCGGCGGCCGGGTCAAGATCGTGACCCGCGCTCGACTGGGTGCCGGCGTCGACCCCTCGACCAGCGCCTGGGCCACCTTCGCCACGCCGATGGGCGCGAACAACCTCGCCTCCCCGGCGATCGGCTACCGCAACTGCTCGATCTCCCTCGCGCGCTGGCGCTGGCCGACGACGGCGAGCATGTCGGAGGACTGGGAGCTGCTCTGCGCCACGGTCATCCACGAGACCGGACATCTGCTGGGACGGCCCCACGACGCGGGTAGCCACAGCATCATGGCGCCCGTGTTCGACGACGCCTCACACCTGCCGCGCATCTGCCGCAAGATGCGCCCGCGCGCCAAGCGCTGACGCGTCGCGACCGGAGCGCGGATCAGCGGCAGATCTTCTTGGGCAGCCGCCTGGCGGGTCCCGCCGTGTTGCGCGTGCCCGCCGACCGTCAGAAGAGCCGGATGACGACGTTGACCAGGACGGTCAGGGCGATGGACAGCAGGAGCGAGGTGAGCAGGCACCCGGGAAAGCCACTTACCCGGGTGCGGCGTGATGTGCGCGTGATGCGGAACACCGTCAGCGGTGTCCCAGGCCAGTGTGAGAGGTCATTGAGTCCTTGGTCGGGAGTTGATCCTGCTGCGCGGACAGCCTCACCCGCCCGCCCCGCCTACCCGCGAGGGACAGCGGCAAACTGAGGCGCGCTCGAGCTGGGCGCCGTAGCCTGCTGCGATGACCACGGCGGCCGCGGTTCCCCGGACCCACGGCGAGCTCGAGGGCGACGAAGCGCTCGAGACGCTGCGCAGGCGGGGCCGGCGCCGACTACTGGTCGACTCCGTCACCCGCTTCCGCGCGGCGGACGGGTTCAGCCACTCCCGCGCCCTGGCCTTCCAGATCACGCTGACGCTGCTGCCGGCGCTGATCGCGGTGGTGGGGCTGGCCGAGGCGCTCGACCAGGAGACCTTCCGCAGGGTCGTCCAGGAGACCATCAGCACGCTCGCCCCCGGCGCGGCCGGCGAGCTGCTCACCGACGCGCTGCAACAGGGCACGACCAGCGCCCGGCGGGAGTCGGGCGAGACCGCCCTCGTGGCCGGGTTCGTCGCGGCCGGGGTCGCGGGCACGACCGCGATGGCCCAGGTCGAACGCGGGGCCAACAGGATCTACGGGGTCGAGCGGGACCGGCCGATGATCCGCAAGTACGCCACCGCGCTCGCGCTCGCCTCCTCGGCCGGCGTCCTGGGGGTGCTGTCGGTGATCGTCCTCGTGGGAGGAGCCACGATCGGCAACGCGCTCGAGCTGGGCCGTAACTTCGACCTGGCCTGGTCGATCGCCCGGTGGCCGTTGGGTCTGATCTTCGTAGTGACCTCGATCTCCCTGCTGTTCGAGCACTCACCACGGCGGCGCCAGCCCGAGGCGTCGTGGCTGGCGGTCGGTGCCGCAACAGCGGCCCTGCTCTGGCTGGGGTTCATGGGCCTGCTGGCGCTCTACATCGACGCGACCGACTCCTTCGGCGCCACGTACGGACCCCTGGCGGGCACGATCGGCGTGTTGCTGTGGGCCTTCGCGACATCGGTGGCGCTGTTCGCGGGGCTGGCCTTCGCGGCGCAGCTCGAGGCGGTGCGCGCCGGGGCGCCGGACCCGCGCACCGATCGAGACGAGAACGTCTGACACGTCGGTCTGAGCGTCAAGATGAACGCGTGCGCCTGGTCACCTGGAACGTCGCCGGCCGGGTGGCTCGGCACGCCGAACAAGCCCGGGTCGTCACCGCGGTCGGCGCGGACATCGTCGCCCTCCAGGAAGTCACCGCGCGCACGTTGCCGATGTGGCGCGAAGCCTTGGCCGAAGCGGGATACGCCGGGTGCCAGACCGCGCTGGGCACGGAGCCGCCCGCCCCCGGGAGACGACCGCTCGGGGTCCTCACCGCGGCGCGACAACCGGTCGCACGCCGGCCGGGCCCCACCGGGCTGCCATGGCCCGAGCGCGTCCTGTGTGCCACGGTCGGGGACGTAGAGATCATCAACGTGCATTCCCCCATCGCTCCCGCTGCCGATCTCGCGAAGGTGCGCACGCACGAAGCCGTGGCAACGTACCTTGCCGGCGGGTCCGGCCCAGGACCGCGGGTTCTCTGTGGGGACCTGAACACGCCACGCCGCGAGCTGGCCGACGGCGAGGTGCTCACCTTCGCGTTCGACAGCGCAGCACGGCGGAGGCCCGAGCGGGGCGAACGGTGGGACCAGGCCGAGCGGGCCCTCGTCTTCGGGCTACGCGAGCTCGGCTGGGTGGACGCGTTCCGCGAGCTCAACGGCTACGGCGAGCGAGAAGCCAGCTGGACGTTTCCCGGCGACCGTGGCGGATGGAGACTCGACCACGTCCTCGCCGACGGACTCGTACCCGAAGCCAGCGCGTATGCGCACGATTGGCGGCGGGCCGGGCTGAGCGACCACTCCGCCCTTGTGGTGGACTTCGCTCCTGCGACTTGACGGCGAAAGCCGCTCCCCGGGGGCTGCGGAGCGCCCGCTTCGATTGTCGATGGGCGAAGCCGAGAAGAAGAAGAACCAGATCTCGAACGCCACCGTTGCGACCACCACCATCGCGACCAGAATCCGTTCAGGCGTGGTCACGGTCGGGGCGACACCCTCGTACTGCGGTCGCTCGCCGCTCATGCTCCGCAGCCACGGCGTGTGGTGGCGTACGGTCGGCGCCTGCCCGGCCATCTGCTCGTACGCGCGGCTCAGGCGCCCGAGCGCCCAAACCAGGGCGAAGCTGATGAGCGCCAACGTGGCGACCACGACGAACACCGCTGTCATCGTCGGCGGCCCGCCGCCCTGCACGCGCGATCCGACCCACAGCGCCAGCAAGGGTCCGCCTGTCCAGACGTTGAGAGCGAGAACCGTGATCGCCGCCGACAACGCCACGCGTTTGGGCATGAACGCCCTTTTATCCGACGTCGGGTTCGATTAGTCGGGGCGACTGGATTTGAACCAGCGACCGCTCGGCCCCCAGCCGAGTGCGCTACCAGACTGCGCCACGCCCCGAGGAATCGCATGCTAGCGCCGGTGCGTGAAAGCCGGTGACCGGGTAGCCAACCCCCCACGAAAACCCCGAGGGAGGGACGGAGCGATGGCTGCTGGACGGAGAGGCGTGATGGGACGAGGCCGCAGAGGCGAGGCCCGTCAGAGCGGCGTGACCGCCACGGCCCGGCGCGGCGTCGGCGGCGGCTTCCTGCTGGCCGCGCGGGTGGTGATGCTGATCACCTCGGTGATCGTGGCCATCATCGTCGCCGCGATCCTGCTGCGGGTGCTGGGCGCCAACGCACCGAACTCGATCGTGGAGGGCGTGACCGACCTGGCCCGCACGCTCGTGGGCCCGTTCAAGGACCTGTTCACGATCGAGAACGCGAAGGTCGAGATCGCCGTGAACTGGGGCCTGGCCGCCCTGCTCTACCTGATCGTGGGATCGCTGATCGCGAAGGTCCTGCGCCGGGCCGGGCTGAAGAGCCACCCCGACCGGGCCGGGTGACCACTACGATGCCCAGCCACGCGGGCGTGGTGTAAGGGCTGCACAAGAGCCTTCCAAGCTCTTAGTACGGGTTCGAATCCCGTCGCCCGCTTATGCACGACGAGCCCACCGAGGGTGCCCACACCGCCAACGGCGATCCGATCCCCGATCCAGGCCACGGTGAGGTCGCCGGGGCCGACGGGCCGATGACCGGCCCCCAGGAGACCCACCTGCGCGCGCTGTGCGCGGAGGCGGGCGAGGAGTTCGACGGCTCGCTGACCGCCGACCAGGCGCGTGAGCGGATCGAGGAGCTCGAACGCCGGTTGCCGGCCCGCGGCCTCGACTAGGACGCGGGCGTCAGCCAGGCGCGGGTGTTGTCCACGAGCATCGTCCGCTCCTGGTCCTCGGTCATCCCGCCCTCCTTCAGCGTGGGCAGGATCTCCTCGTGCAGCAGCCGCGTGTGCCACTCGCGCACAGCGCCCTGCTCCATCAGGGCCTCCTCGGTGGCGTCGTTGAACCAGTCGATCGAGGCGCAGGAGTCCATCGACAGGTGCATCCTCTCCACGTGACCGCGCTCCAGTAGTGCCAGCACCGTGGCGTTGCGCTTGTCGGTCGGCAGGTACATCTCGATGCCGTAGCGGTCCAGGCCGATGTAGGCGCCGGTGTCCAGCACTTCGTCGATGTAGCCCAGGTTGTCGGTGTCGCCGGTGTGGGCGATCTGCACCTGCTCGGGCGCCACGCCCTCCTCGGAGAAGATCTTCATCTGCTCCGGGCCGGTGCGCGAGCCCGGGTGCGAGTGGGCCATGATCGGCTTGCCGGTGCGCAGGCTCGCCCGGGCGCAGGCGCGGTGGACCTTCTCCACGTTCTCGGTCACGCCCGGCTCGTCGGCGGCGCACTTCAGGAACGCCGCCTTGATGTCGGTGCCCTGGATGCCCTGCTCGATGTCGTGCACGAAGGCGTCGGCCATCTCGTCCTCGGAGCGGGTGACCCAGTTGATGGGCAGGTAGTCGTAGGTGTAGATGCCGGTGCAGGGCACGACCTGCACGCCGGTCTCGCGGGCGATCCTCTCCATGAAGCGCACGTCGCGGCCGCCGAACATGGCCGTGGGCTCCACGATCGTCTTCACCCCGACGCCCTTCGCGCCGTTGGCCGCCTCGAGCCCGGCCGCGTACAGCGCATCCTCGTCGTACAGGTGCGGGAACTCGTCGGCGGTCGCGTTGTCGCGGAATCGCAGGTGCTCGTGGATGAGCACGGTGCCCAGGTCCGCCGGGTCCAGGGGCCCGGTCACGCTCTCGATACTGGCCATCCCTCTCCCTCGGTCGTAGGTGGCGATCATATGTCGCCTACAATCACCGACCGCTTGGGGCAGTGGCCAAATTGGCTAAGGCACCGGTCTCCAAAACCGGGGATTCCAGGTTCGAGTCCTGGCTGCCCCGCTCGATCGGCCACCACGCGGATGTGGCGGAATTGGCAGACGCGCCGGCTTTAGGTGCCGGTGGCCGAGAGGCCGTGGGGGTTCGAGTCCCTCCATCCGCATCGCCGGGGGCCTAGTGTCCGTCACATGAATGCCCATGAGCGCCGGCTCGAGGTGCTCGAACACGAGCTGGCCGACGCCAGGCGCCGGGTCGAGGCCCAGCGCCAGCGGGTGTACGGCGGCAAGCGCCCGTACGACCCCATCCGCGAGGCCGAGCTGCAGCGCAACCTCAACGGCGCGACCGAGCGGCTCGCGCTCGAGCGCA
>DASQLM010000066.1:0-7121 GCA_035630015.1 Thermoleophilaceae bacterium
CGGCGCGCCGAGAAGCCCAGCAGCGTGTTGGCGTGGCGCTGGAGCGAGGTCAGGTCGTAGAGGATCTGCGACTTCTCGGTCTCCTCCTTCTTCTCCAGCTTGGTGATGGTGCCGCCCTGGCCCTTCACCTCCTCCACGATCTTGGCCGCCTCGTCCTCGGCGATCCGCTTGCCGCCCATGTAGCGCCCGGAGTAGTTGCGCTCACCGGACGCGGCGAACTTGGCCTCGACCAGCCAGTACGGCTCGGGCTTGAAGGCGCGGATCTCCTCCTCGCGACGGGCCACCAGCGCCAGCGTGGGCGTCTGCACCCGGCCCAGGGAGACGGCGCCGTCGAAGGCGGCGCGCAGCCGGATCGAGGCGGCGCGGGTGGCGTTCATGCCCACCACCCAGTCGGCCTCCGAGCGTGAGCGGGCGGCGTCCTCCAGGGAGTGCATCTCCTCGCCGTCGCGCAGCGTGGTGAAGGCATCGGCGATGGCCTTCTTGGTCATCGAGGACAGCCACAGGCGCTTGACCGGCGGCTGCTTCTTGGCCGTCTCGTAGACGTAGGCGAAGATCAGCTCGCCCTCGCGGCCGGCGTCGCAGGCGTTGATGACCTGGTCCACGTCGTCGCGGGCCATCAGCTTGTGGATCGCGTTCAGCTGCTTCTTCGCGCGGTCGTCGTTGGGCACAAGCTTGAACTCGTCCGGGACGATCGGCAGGTCGGCGAAGCGCCACTTCTTCAGCTTCGGGTCGTAGGCGTCGGGCTCGGCCAGGCCGACCAGGTGGCCGACCGCCCACGTGACCACGTAGTCGTCGCCCTCCAGGCTGGTCTTGTCCTTGGACTGCGTGAAGGAATCGGGCAGAGCGCCGGCCAGGTCGCGGGCGACCGAGGGCTTCTCGGCGACTATGAGGGTCTTGGCCATCAGCTAGGGAACCTTAGGGCGTCGCCGCGGAACTCCTGCCTCAGGGGTACACGTCCCGGTACTCGGCGTCGTAGTCGCGGGTGTCCGGCACCTTCGCCGCCTGGGGGCCCGGACAGCGCTGTTTCCCGCCCCGGAAGGGCAGGCGGACGACCACCGTCGACGCGTTGTTGCGCTCGTTGGACTCGTAGATGCCGTTGCGCGGGTCGGCGGTGTGCACGTAGGCGAAGCAGCCGCGCAGGCCGGTCACGTCGATGTACTGCTCGGGGTAGCCGGGCGGGTAGACGTCGGACCAGCCGACCGAGGTGCCCAACCGCACCTTGCGGGTGCGCGAGCTGGTGTTGCACGCCGGATACCTCCGCCCCTTCGGCGAGCGTGCCTTGCCCGGGCGGGTGTGCTCGAGGTCGCGCAGGCAGTAGCTCACCTTCGGCCCGCGGCGCACGCGCCGGCCGCGCGTGCCGTTGGCCCTCAGCCGGTAGAGGTCGAACTGGGCGGCGTGGAGGAACTTCCAGTAACTGCGCTGGCGCGGGACGTACTTGAAGTACAGCCGGGCGCCGGTGGGGATGCCCACCCGTTTGCCGCGGGTGCGGCGGTAGTAGATCCGCTGGCGCGCCTTCATGTACATGCGCGAGGAGCGCACGCCGAACAGCTCGGCGGGGCCCGCGCCGACGCTGTCGATGGAGTTCCCGGCCCGCAGCATCACGCGGCCGGGGTGCACGAAGGGGTCGATCCGCAGCCCGAACGCGCGCCGCATGATCAGGTCCGGGCAGCGCAGGGCGGCCCGGAAGTTCCTGTCCAGGCAGAGGTTGGCCGGCTTCTGGGCCGAGGCGGCGGGCGCCGCCACGGCCAGCACGGCGAGCGCCGCGGCGGAGACCAGGAGGATGCGCATTTTCACGGGGGGATCTATAGCGGGCGCCGCGGGAGCAAAGCGATCTAGGTGTGCCAGGACGACAGTTGGTCCACCCGGTGGCGGGAGGCTCCAGCGGGCTAGCGCGAGCAGGGGCCGGTCGAGGTGGGCTCCCTGGGGCCGG
Source organism: Thermoleophilaceae bacterium (assembly GCA_035630015.1). Taxonomy (GTDB): domain Bacteria; phylum Actinomycetota; class Thermoleophilia; order Solirubrobacterales; family Thermoleophilaceae; genus JAAYBF01. The sequence goes on from DASQLM010000066.1 coordinate 1,931, forward strand.
CAAGGGCCCGGCGCACGATCGAGTCGGGTACGCCGAAGCCGCTGCCGCTGCCCGACTCGCGCGCGGCGGCGAAGATCGTGGTGACCACCCGGCCCTGGCCGTCCACGGCGGGACCGCCCGAGTTGCCCGACCGGACCAGGCCACGCAGGGCCGTGATCCGCCGCTGCACGGGCCCGCGGCCGTAGGCGTCCTGGCTGAGCACGGTGCGCGTGCGGCCGACGCGGGCCGGCTCGACGCCGTAGGGGCCGTTCTCGGGGTAGCCCAGCACCGCGGCTCCGGTCCCGGGCGGGGCCGCCTCGTTCATGGGCAGTGCCCGCACGCCCGACACGCCGGGCACGCGCAGCACCGCCAGATCGTTGCGCACGTCGAAGTGCACCGCCTGGGCGTCCAGGCGCTGCCCCCGGCCGCCCAGCTGCACGGTGGTGTCGTCCTGGCCGGCCACCACGTGCGCGTTGGTGACCACCACCCCGTCGGCGGCCACCCAGCCCGACCCCTGCACTCCCAGGCCGCAGGCGGTGCCCAGCACCCGCACCACGCTGCGGCCGGCCGCGCGCACCTCGGGGTCGCGGGCGATGGCCGAGTCGGGCGCCGACACGCCCGGGTCCGGCCCGGTGATCTGGGGGAACGGGTCGAACCGGGCCAGCGCCTGCAGCAGCGGGCCCGACGGCGGCAGCATCTCGTTCAGGCGGGTCAGCACCGACGAGCGCTGGATGGGCTCGCGCAGCTGGCTGGCGCCCGGGGTGTGCAGCGCGACCGCGCCGGCCACCCAGACCAGCGCCAGGCCCAGGCAGGCCACCAGCGCCGCGCCGCCCAGGCCGTCCAGGACACCCAGGCTCTCGTTGAGGCGGTGGCGCAGGCGGAATCCCAGCAGCTCGAGTCCCGAGGCCAGGATGCCGCCCAGCAGCAGCGCGCCGACCAGGGCGAACACGGGGGCGTAGGGCGACGCGGATCCTTCCTCGAGCAGCTTGGGCCCCAGACGCGAGCCCACGAGGGCGCCGCCGGCGAACCCCGCGAGGGAGAGGAAGCCGACGATCAATCCCTGCATATAGCCCCATAGAGCCATGAGCAGGACGAAGACGATTATGCCCCAGTCCACTGGCGTCACGGGGGCTGGACGGTAGCCTGAGAGCCAGGTGGCCTACCTCCATACTTCGAACGAGAGCCGTAGGCGACTGACGCACCGCGCGATCCCCGCGCTGGCCGTCGTGGCGGTTGGCGCGTTGGGCATAGGCCTGGCCATCGGCTCGGGCCGCGACTCCGAGGAAGAGCGCTCCGCGAAGCAGTTCGCGGCCGCCTGGGACCGCCAGGACTACCGCACCATGCACGAGTTGCTGGACGCCGAATCGCGCCGGCGCTACCCGCCCGCCGCCTTCCGCCGCGCCTACGAGGACGCCACGGCCACGGCCACCGCGACCAGCGTGCGGGTGGCCGAGCCGCGCGGCACCCAGAACGGCCGCCGGCGCGTGCCGGTGGTGGTCGACACGCGGGTGTTCGGCGAGATCCGCGGCCAGACCGCCCTGCCCGTCGGCGAGGACGGTGTGGCCTGGACCCCCAGCCTGGCCTTCCCCGGGGTGCCGGACGGACAGCGCCTGACGCGCCGGACCGAGGCGCCGCTCCGGGCCACGATCGAGTCCGTGGACCGCAAGGTGCTGGCCGAGGGACCCGCGGACGGCCGCACCTCGCCCGAGGGCGTGGGCTCCTCGATCGCGGGCACCGTGGCGCCCAGCGACGACCGCGCCGTACAGGACGCGCTGTTCCGCCGAGGCTTCGCGCGCAACTCACCGGTGGGCCAGACGGGGCTCGAGCGGGCCCTGCAGGTCCAGGTCGAGGGGCTGCCCGGCGGCACCCTGCTGGGCGGCCGGACCGTGCTGGCCCGGTCCGAGCCCCGGCCGGCGCCGCGCGTGCGCTCCACCATCGACAGCCGCCTGCAGGAGTCCGCGGTCGAGGCGCTGGCCGGCCGGCTGGGCGGGATCGCGGCGCTGGACCCCAAGACCGGCGAGGCGCGCGCGCTGGCCGGCGTCGCGTTCTCCGCCCCGCAGCCGCCGGGGTCGACGTTCAAGGTCATCACCACGGCCGCCGCCCTGGAGAAGAACAAGGTCAAGCTCGCCGACAAGTTCCCGGTCGAGACCAAGGCCGTGATCGACGGCGTGGACCTCGAGAACGCCAACGGCGAGTCATGCGGCGGCACGTTCGCGGAGAGCTTCGCCCACTCGTGCAACTCGGTGTTCGCGCCGCTCGGCGTCAAGGTGGGCGCCAAGGAGCTGGTGTCGATGGCCGAGCGCTTCGGCTGGAACACCGAGCCTTCGGTGCCCGGGGCGATGAAGAGCACCGTCCCCGAGGCGGGCGACATCAAGTCGCCTCTGGACCTGGGCTCCAGCGCCATCGGCCAGGGCCGCGTGCTGGCCACACCGCTGGAGATGGCGTCCGTGGCCCAGACCGTGGCCAACGACGGCGTGCGCGTCCCGCCGACGCTGATCGCGAGCCAGCGCCCCAAGGGCAAGCGGGTGATCTCCAAGCGCATCGCCGACACGCTGGAGGGCCTGATGGTCGGCGTGGTCCGCTACGGCACGGGCACGGCGGCCCAGATCCCGGGCGTGGCGGTGGCCGGCAAGACCGGCACCGCCGAGCTGGGCGACACCCGCGGCCCGGACGCCGTCGCGCAGTCCGACCCCAGCAACACCGACGCCTGGTTCACGGCCTTCGCGCCCGCCAAGACCCCGAAGGTCGCGGTCGGCGTGCTGTTCGTCCGCCTCGGCGCCGGCGGCGCGACGGCGGCGCCGGCGGCACGGATCGTGCTGGGCCGGGCTCTCGGGAAGTAGCCCGAGAGGGCGGCGAAGCCGCCCGGTCTCGGGGCCAGGATGGCCCCGTGCCCATCAAGAGCGCGGGCATGGATGCCCGCAAGGGCTAACTAAATATCGAGCTCGATGTGCAGCGACTCGCGCTTGCCCTCGAGCAGGTCCTGCGGGCCCTCGATGACCATCTCCAGCGGCCGGTTCTCCGTGTTCTGGAGCGGGAACTCGTAGAGCAGCATCGTGCCGGCGGTGGGGCCCTGCTGGGCCACGCTGCCGGACTGCGGGTTGCACTCCTCGTAGGAGAGCGGGCGCGGGTGGTAGGCGAAGGAGTCGTCCTCGGGCAACTGCTTGGGGTGGTACTCGTTGCCCTGGTTGTCGTGGACCACGAAGTTGCGCACCGGCACGGACTTCACCCGCTTGCCCTTCGTGCGGCCGCAGACCTTGATGAACACGCCGTAGAAGATCCGGCCCGGCTTCGCCTCGGGACCCTTGTAGTAGGCCTTGTCGGGCGTGATCCGCAGGTTCAGCTCGCGGGTGATGAAGATGTTGTAGTCCACGCCGCCCAGCTCCAGCGCCAGGCCCTCGCGGCCGGGCTCCGACTCGGTGCCCAGGTCGTGCTTGCCGCACGCGGTCAGGCCACCGGCCAGTGCAAGCGCCGCGGCGCACGCGGCGACCATCCTCGGAACGCGAATCGGGGCCATCGGGGCGGGCAGTCTACCCGTCGGCCGGAGCGGTCCGGTGGTCGATGGGGACGTGGGCGCCGAAGCGCGGTGCCTTCACCGACTCGTACCCCGCCACGGTGACCCGCTTGAGCGGCTTGCGCCCGGGCTCCTCCAGCTGTTCCTTGAGCCGCCGCAGCGCCTTCCTCGACTGGCGCCGCACCCACCGGTGGATGCCGGTCTGCTTGATCCGGTCGACCCAGTTGCCGGGCTCGCTGAAGGTGGTCAGCTCCACCCGGGTGTTCCCGCCGGCCTCGGCGCTGAAGTCGTATACGGCCACCAGCCGGGAGCGCCCGCGGCGGCCCACGCCGCCCTCCTCGACGATCCGGCGCGGCCGGTCGTACTCGGTGATCTGGAGGCCGCCGCGCTCGCTGAACACCGGGGTGTCCAGGAGGAAGCGGGCGGCGGCGCCCATGCCGTCAGGCTTGGCGCCGGCCAGGCGGAAGTCCTTCAGGTAGTGGTCGGTGAACGACGGGCGCAGCGAGAGGTCGCCGACGAAGTCGAAGATCTGCTCACGCGGAGCGGAGATGACCGTTTCGACCGTGACCTGGCGCACCCGCGAGATACTACGGGGGAGGCGGGAAGCGGGCTCAGGCGGCGGCGCGGGGCGCGGCCGAGATGTGCCGGTCCGTGGCGTGCACGCGCTCTATCCGGATGGTGGCGCGGTCGCGCTCGGGCACGTACTCCAGGCACAGCTCGCAGAAGCGGCGGCCGCCGTCGGTCTCGTGCAGGCGCTCCCCGGTCAGCGGCGTGCGGTGGCACTTGGAGCAGCGTGCTCGGCCGCTGTCCAGCGAGCCGACGCTCTTGCGGAGAAGGAGACCGGCAAGATCGGGCATGGCCTGGCTTTCGCCGCCGTGGCCCGCGCTCCTCCCCGCGAGCCGGGTAGGTATCGTCGCGCCCTTGGCCACCACCGTCACGATCCTGTCCCAGAAGGGGGGCACCGGGAAGACCACCACCACCCGGACCCTGACCGACATCTTCCGGCGCGTAGGGCTGAACGTCCTGGCGGTGGACCTGGACCCCCAGGGCAACCTGTCGGACTACTTCGACATCCCGGCCGACGCCAGCCCCACCGTGGCCGACGTGCTGACCGGCCAGGCCAAGGCCATGGACGCCATCCACGAGGACGTCCTGCCGGCCAACCTGGGCCTGGCCGAGGCCGAGCTGGTGCTGGGCGGCAAGATGGGCCGCGAGATGACCCTGCGGCGCGCGCTGCGCGAGCCGGGCAAGCACTACGACCTGATCCTGGTGGACTGCCCGCCCTCGCTGGGGCTGCTGACCGTGAACGCGCTGGTGGCCGCCGACCGCGCGCTGATCACCAGCGAGGCCGAGTACTTCTCGCTGCAGGGCGTCGAGCAGGCGCTCGAGGTGATCGAGCTGGCCAAGGACAGCCTGAACCCCGATCTCGAGTGGCTCGGCGTGGTGCTGAACATCGCCGACATGCGCACGGTGCACGCCCGCGAGGCGCTCAAGCAGCTGCAGGAGCGCTTCGGCGACAAGGTGTTCGAGTCGGTCATCCGCCGGTCGGTTGCGTACGCCGAGTCGGCCGAGCGCGGCGTCTCGATCGTCGAGCGCCGGCCCGACCTGGCCACGGACTACCTGGACCTGGCCGAAGAGGTCCTGGGCGGGCTCGAGCTCGGCGAGCAGCGCTCCGCGGTGGCCGGGCTGCGCTGACGCGCG
>DASQLM010000067.1:0-2255 GCA_035630015.1 Thermoleophilaceae bacterium
ACGATGCCGGCCACGATCGTGGGCAGCGCGAACGGCAGGTCGATCACGGCGTTGACCGCGCGCTTGCCGGGGAACTCGTCCCGGACCAGCACCCACGCGATCAGCACGCCCATGACCACGTTGATGGCCGTGACCAGCAGCGAGATCAGGACGGTGAAGCGCAGCGCCGCGACCGCCTGCTTGGTGGTGGCCGAGTCCCAGAAGGAGCCGAGGCCGCCCTGGAAGGCCTCGGTGACCAGCGCCGCCAGCGGCAGCAGCACGATCACGCTGAGCCACAGCATCGTGACCCCCAGCGTCAGCCCGCCCGCGCCGCCGATCTGAGACCGGCGGCGCTGGCGGGATGCGACGGTTGCGCCGACCGAGCTCACTTGGCGGTCGACACTCCCGCGTCTTCCTCGATCTTGGCGATCTTGCCCTTCTCCGGGTCGAACAGCTCATCGTTGAGCTTGGGCCATCCGCCCAGCTTCGCGATGGTCGTGACCTTGTCCGGGTCCGGGAACTTGGACTTGTTCTTTTTAAGCGTCTCGGGGTTGACCGGGCGGTAGCCCCAGTCGGCGAAGAACTGCTGGCCCTCGCGGCTGATCGCGTAGTCCACGAACTTCTTGGCCGCCGGCTTGGCGTCCTTGGTCGTGGCGATCGGGTTCTGGATCAGCAGCGTGTCGTCGGGGACGACCAGCTCCAGGTCCTTCTCGCCCTTCTTGACCGCCGTCGTGTACTCGTACTCGTAGGAGATCAGGACGTCGCCCTGGCCGCTGGTGAAGGCCTGCAGCGCCTCGCGGCCCGACTTGGGCTGCACCGGCACGTGGTCCTTGATCAGCTTCTCCACGTAGCCGAGGCCGCCGTGCTGGTAGCCGCCCAGCAGGTTCCACTTGGCGGCGCCGGAGGTGAACGGGTTGGGGGTCACGACCTTGACGCCGTCCTTGAGCAGGTCGTCCCAGCCCTTGATGCCCTTCGGGTTGCCCTTGCGCACGATGAACGACACGAGCGACGTGGACACGAAGCCGTCATACGGCGTGGCCTTGGTCCAGTTCTTGTCCACCAGGCCGGCCTCCACCAGCTTGTCCACGTCGGGGGCCAGCGAGAAGTTCACGACGTCCGCCTTCAGGCCGCCCTCCACCGCGCGGCTCTGCTCGCCCGACGCGCCGAACGAGCTCTTGAAGGTCACGCCCTTGCCGACCGGCGTCTTCTGGAACGCGGGGTTGAGCTCGTCGTACACGACCTCCGGGGTCGAGAAGGCCACCAGCGAGAGCTGGTCACCGCCGCCTTCGCCACCCGAGTCCGAAGACCCGCCGGCGGTGTCGTCGGCACCGCCGCAGGCGGCCAGGCCCACGGCCATGAAAACGACCAGGATGATGCTGAGTCCGAGCTTGCGAGTCCGGTTCAATTGAATACTCCACAAAGTTGGGCGGATTTACGAGATTCGGAACCCTAGCAAGCCCGTGAACAAGGTGGAGATGGCCCGTCTGGAAGGATGCGCCGCGGGATGGAGATCGTGGACACGGCCGAGGAGGCCGCCGAACTCGAACGCCCGCCGCTGCTGGTGCGCGAGCCGCTGGCCGCGTTCCTGGACGCGCAGGGGCTGGGCTCGGGCCCGGTCGAGGCCGAGCGCATCGGCGAGGGCCACTCGAACGTGACCTACCTGGTGCGGCGCGGGGACGACCGGATGGTGCTGCGCCGGCCGCCCCGCCCACCGCTGCCCCCGTCGGCCCACGACGTGCTGCGCGAGGCCCGGCTGCTGAGCGCCCTCGAGGGCACCGACGCCCGCACACCCCGCGTCCTGGCCACGTGCGAGGACGAGGACGTGCTGGGCGGCGTGCCCTTCTACGTGATGGAGGAGGCGCACGGGTCGGTGATCACCACCGACGTGCCCGATGCGCTGGACGTGCCCGAGCACCGCAAGGCCATCGGCCTCGAGCTGGTAGACGCGCTGGCCGAGATCCACGCCGTGGACTGGGAGGCTGCCGGCCTGGAGGGCTTCGGCAAGCCCACGGGCTACCTGGAGCGCCAGCTGCGCCGCTTCAACGGCCTGTGGGAGCACAACAAGACGCGCGAGCTGCCGGTGGTCACCGAGGTGGGCCAGTGGCTGGCCGACAACCTGCCCGAGTCGGGCCCCGCCACGATCGTGCACGGCGACTACCGCCTGGGCAACGTGATGGTGGGCGAGCAGCCGCCGGCCAGCGTGGTGTCGGTGTTCGACTGGGAGCTGGCCACGATCGGCGACCCGCTGGCCGACGTGGGCTACATGACCATCACCT
>DASQLM010000068.1:0-3310 GCA_035630015.1 Thermoleophilaceae bacterium
GCCTTCCCCGGGCAGCTCGTCGTCGCCCAGCACGTCGATACCCGTCTCCTCCCGGATGGCGTCGCGGAAGGTCACGCGCCGCCAGGGCGCCGAGAAGTCGATGTCGCCCTGGTACTCGACCTCGTCGGCCACGAACGAGACCAGCTCCTCGAGCTCCCGGGCGATGTCGGAGTAGTCGGCGTAGGCCTCGTACCACTCGAGCATCGTGAACTCGGGGTTGTGCTTGGGCGACAGGCCCTCGTTGCGGAAGTCCTTGCCCAGCTCGTACACGCGCTCGAGGCCGCCCACGATCAGCCGCTTGAGATAGAGCTCGGTGGCGATCCGCAGGTACAGGTCGCGGTCCAGCGCGTTGTGGTGGGTGGTGAACGGCCGCGCCAGCGCGCCGCCGTACAGCGGCTGGAGCACCGGCGTCTCGACCTCCAGGAAGCCGCGCGCGTCCAGCCACCGGCGGATCGCCGACACGACCTTCGAGCGCAGGATGAACAGCTCGCGCGCGTCCTCGTTGGCGATCAGGTCGAGCTCGCGGCGGCGATAGCGCGTCTCCACGTCCTCGAGGCCGTGGAACTTGTCGGGCGGCGGAGCAAGCGACTTGGCCAGCAGCTTCCACTCGGTGGCCCGCAGGGTCAGCTCGCCGCGGCGTGACTTGAAGGCGGTGCCGTCCACGCCGAGGATGTCGCCGAGGTCCAGCGAGGTGATGCGCGCGAACGACTCGTCGCCGAGATCGTCCTTGCGTGCCTGGATCTGGATCTTGCCGGAGCGATCGGTGACGTCCAGGAAGGCGGCCTTGCCGAACTCGCGCCGCCCGGTCAGGCGGCCGGCCACGCGGTAGGCCGAGTCGGTCTCGTCCCCCGCCTCGAGGTCGGCGTGCGCCGTGACCACCGACTGCGCGGGCTGCACTCCCTCGTACGCGTGCGGGTAGGGGTCGATCCCGGCGTCGCGCAGTGATGTGAGCTTGCCTCGGCGGTCGTCTTCCATGCGGCGGCGAACCCTACGCGGTGGCTAGCGCGGGCGGCGCGAGGGCCAGACCCGCCGGATCACGGCTGGAAGTCAGGCGAGACTAGGCCGCTTCGATCTTGGTGATCTTGAGCTTGCGCGCGGGGCCCTTGGGCACCGGCACCGAGACGGTCTCGCCGCGCTTGTGGCCCATCAGGGCCTTGCCCACCGGCGACTCGTTGGAGAGCTTGTTATGGGCGGGCGAGGCCTCGGCCGAGCCCACGATCTTGAACTTCGTGGACTTGTCCGTCTTCTGGTCCTTGACGTGCACGGTCACGCCAACGCCCACGGCATCGGCGGTGACCTCGGACTCGTCGATCACACGCGAGTTGCGCAGCTTGTCCTCGAGGTCCGAGATCTGCTTCTCGAGCATGGCCTGCTCGTTCTTCGCGTCGTCGTACTCGGAGTTCTCGGCGATGTCGCCGAAGTCGCGCGCATCGCGAATGCGGTCGGCCACCTCTCGCCTCCGCTGATTGGAGAGGTGGTCGATCTTGGCCTTGAGGTCTTCAAGGCCCTGTGGTGTAAGCAGGGTCTCTCTGGGCATTTCTGGTCTCTCCCTAGGTCCGGACCCGACGCCCGGAGAGCGCGGCAGTCTAGCAACCGCGTTACCCGTTTCCGGACGATCTATCAGGCTGCTTGCAAGGCGGCGCCGCCCCGCTCGATCCGGCTCAGGATCACGCGTACGGCCTCGGTGCCGGGGGCGGTGACCAGCTCGTGCCGGACCTGCTTGTCCAGCTGCAGCCGCTCGGAGTACCAGGCGTAGTGCTTGCGCAGGTAGCGCCCGGCCCGGTCGGGGCCCAGATGCTCCTCGGCGCGGTCGATGACCCAGCGCAGCTCGTCCAGCACCTCGGTCGCGGTGGGCTCGCCCTCGCGCAGGCCCAGCAGGCGCTCGAACCGCCACGGGTTGCCCAGCGAGCCGCGGGCCAGCATCACGGCCTCCGCCCCGCTGCGCTCCAGCGCCAGCGCGGCCTTCTCGTCCGAGAGCAGGCCGCCGGACACGATCACCGGCACGTCCAGGGCCTCCACCAGCTCCGCGGCCAGGCCGTAGTCGGCCTTGCCCTTGTGCTGCTGGGAGGCGTGGCGGGGGTGGAAGGCGATGGCCGCGACCCCGGCCTCGTCGACGAGGCGGCGGGCCAGTTCCACGCCGGCGCGGTCGCCGGGACGCTGGCCCGGGCGCAGCTTCACGGTCACGGGCAGCCCGCTGCCCTCGCCGGCGGCCCTGGCGATGGCCACGGCCTTGTCGGGGTCGTCAAGCAGCGCCGCGCCGGCGCCGGTCTTGCAGACCTTGCGCACCGGGCAGCCCATGTTCAGGTCGACGATGTCGGCGCCGGCCTCCGCCACCAGCGCGGAGGCCTCGCGCATGACGTCGGCGTCGTGGCCGAACAGCTGCATCGAGACCGGGTGCTCGTCGGGGTGGATGCGCAGGAACTCGCGCAGCGTGCGCTCGTTGCCGTGCTTGAGGCCGAAGCTGGAGACCATCTCGGAGACCACGAAGCCGGCGCCGTAGCGGCGCGCCTGCAGGCGCACGAACCAGTTGCCGATGCCGGCCAGCGGAGCCAGCACGAGCCGGTTGGGCATCGTGTGCCCGGCCAGCGTCCAGGGGTCGGTAAGCGAACGGGACATCGCCCCGAGGCTACCTCCGGCGCCCGTGCGCCTTCTTCTTCCGGCGCTTGCGCTGGGGCGGCGGCTTGTCGAGGTCGGCGGGTTCCAGCGTGCCCCCGGTCTCCATGGCCATGGCCCCGCCCAGGGTCTGGGCCGCCATGTCGGGCTGCAGGCGCCACATCACGATCTGCTGGCCGAGGGTCCAGAGGCTGGTGGTGATCCAGTACACGGCCAGGCCCGCGGGGAAGCGCGCGACGATTCCCACGAACAGCAGCGGCAGGGCGATCATCAGGCCCTTCTGGCCGCCCTTCATCGCCCGCGTGGCGATCAGGCTGCCGGCGACCTGCGAGGTCAGGTAGCACGTGATCAGCGCCACCAGCACCGCGCCGACGGGCTTCTCGGTCAGCTGCGGGATGAACAGGAACCCGGCGTCGCCGAAGAGGCCGCTGTTCACGTCCTGGCGCATCAGGTAGTAGAGCGAGATGAAGATCGGGATCTGCACCAGCAGCGGCGCGAAGCTGGCCAGCGGGTTGATCCCGTGCTCGCGGTAGTAGGCCTGCATCTCCTTCTGGAGCCGCGGCTTGTCGTCCTTGAAGCGCTGCTGGAGCTTGCGCATCTCGGGCATGTGCTCGCGCAGCTCGCGCTGTGAGCGGAACTGGCGCACCACCAGCGGCAGCGTGCACAGGCGCACGAGCACGACCAGCCCGACGATGGC
>DASQLM010000069.1:0-4427 GCA_035630015.1 Thermoleophilaceae bacterium
AGCTTCATGTGGATGACCGCCACCGAGCGCGCGTCGCGGTCCTGGCCGCCGGCGCGGTTGCCGGGCCGGGCGATGCCGGGCCGGATCCGGTCCACGGCGCCGGCGCGGAAGCCGCCGATGCGCACCTCGTTGGCCTCCACCAGGTTCGATCCGCCGGGGATCTTGGCCTTGACGTCGTAGGTGGGCACGAACGGCAGCCCGGCGTTGGCGTTGTAGGCCAGGTAGACGGCCACCAGCGCCACCAGTACCGTCACCGCGCCCACCAGCACGGGGCTGGCCGAGATGGCTTGTGCGGTCCGGTTCCTCACGGGCTCAGGAGGTAATCGAGGAGCTGGACGTCGGTGGCGCCGCCCTGGGGCTGCTGCGGCTGGGTCACGCCCTCCACCGGCTTGCGCAGCTGGTCGAGCAGCTGCCTGACGTTGTCGGGCAGCACCACCTGCGGCTTGGAGATGTCGCGCTGTCCCTGCACCGGCGGGGCCTCGGGCTCGCCGGCCTTGCGCGGCGTGCGCTCCGCCCGCCTCACCGGCTTGGCCGCCTGGGCGCGCTCCTTGGCGGCGGTCCCGTCCACGGTCGGGTCCGGGCTGGTCAGGCCCGGCTGGTAGGGCCCGAGGTGCGAGGCGCACTGCCGGCGCACCACCGGGGTCGGGTTGGTCGAGTAGGGCGAGCAGGGGCCCGCGGTGAAGGCGACGATGCGCAGCAGGTGGCCGAACTCGTCGAACGCGTTGATGCCTAGCGTCTGGTAGTAGACGTAGTTGAGGAGCCCCTCCATGCCGGTGAAGCCCTGGCCCGCCTTGTAGGCCGTCTTGTCGGGCGCCGGCGGCGACGTGGTGCGCGCCAGCGGGTCGTGCTCGGTGGAGCGTTCGCGGTCGTCGATCGTCTGCAGGAACTGGCGCAGCGGCTTGGCCAGCCGGGGCGCGAAGGAGGCCACCCGGCGCAGCTCGCCCACCTCCTGCGAGGACTGGCGGATGGCTGAGCGCCCGGCGCCCGCGGCGCGACCCAGGTCGTCGATCGAGTTGCGTGACGCGCGCGCGAACGGCTCGGCGTCGCGCAGGAACGCCGTCAGCTCCGGCGCGGCCCCGCGGAGCTTGCGCAGCGTGGGGATCTGGGCGTCGGCGGTGCGCTCCAGTTCGGCCATCGTGGGCCGCAGCTCGGCCAGGAAGCGCGGCAGCCGGTTGTAGTAGCGGCCCAGCTCGTTGCTGCGCGAGGCCTGGATGGTGGTCACGTCCTCGGCCTCGCGCGCCCACTTGGCCACCTGCTCGCGCACCGGGTCCACGCGCAGCGACACCTCGTCGGCGTCGCGGACGAAGTCGCGGATCACGGTGTTCTGCTCGCGCAGGATCGCCAGCGTCTGGCCCAGTTCGCGCAGCGCCGGGTGGGCGCGGCGGATGACCTCGTTCAGCTCCTGCGGCCGGCCCGCCAGGCCGGTGCCAAGCTCGGACAGGATCAGCCGGAAGCGCTCGCGGTAGGGCCGGCGCATGACGGTGTTCACCAGGTCCGGCGGGATCGTGGAGGCGGTGCGCGACACCGGCACCCGGCCGCCGTCGGGGATCTCCTTGCGGGACCGTCCCGCCTCGCAGTCCACGAAGTACTCGCCGATCAGCGACTGGGCCCGCACGTCGCAGCGCGCGTCGCTGCGCAGGGAGTCGAAGCCCGCCTCGGTGACCTGGGCCTTGGCCACGACGCGGTAGGGCTCGGTGCGCTGGAGCGCGAACGAGGTGGTCTTGCCGGCCTTGACGCCGCCGATCTTCAGGTCGCCCCCCTCCACCAGCCCGAAGCCGCTGTCGAACTCGATCTCGTACGTCTTGAGGGTGCCGCCGCCGTCCGCGCCCATGAACACCACCGCGGCCGCGGCGGCCAGCACCAGCGTCGCGATGGCCAGCAGGCGCCGCATCAGGGCAGGTTCCCCGTGGCCCGGTCGGACTCGCGGCAGTCCAGGTCGCGCTGCTCCTGGGCGCTGAGCACGTTGGAGCCGTCGGCCGCCGCCTCCTCCGCCCCGCCCGGGCAGCGCTTGACCTGGCGCAGGCGGGCCGTGCGCCGGAACAGCGCGGTGCGGTCGGTCAGCGGGACCAGGCTGGTGGGCAGGCCGTTCTGGACCGAGAACGCGTTGACGTAGGTCTGCACGCGCGAGAAGCTGCCCAGCGCGTCACCGGCGCCCGTGTGCGAGAAGTCGTCGAACCAGCCGAACAGGTCCACGGTGTAGGGCCGGCCGTGGGCGATGATCGGCGCGCTGTCGCGCAGCGCCTGCGACAGCTCCGGGAACGCGCCCCGGCGGTTCGCGCCGTTGCGGCGGCGCTCGACCAGCGCCACCTGCTCGAGCTCCGGATAGGTCTGCTGCAGCTCGCGCAGGTCGTTGGCGCCGCCGCGGCGGCGGACCGCGGCCCGCAGGTTTCGCACCGTGGGCACGGCGTCGCGGGCCAGCGGGCGCAGCTCGCCCAGGTACGGGCGCAGCTTGCGCGCCACCGGCTTGGACGCCTCGACCAGCGGGTCCAGGTCGTCCAGCGTGGCGCGCAGGTTCACGTACGTGGAGTTGGCCTGGCGCAGGAACGGCGGGAAGCGCTGTATCGCCTCGGCCAGCGCCGCCTCCTCGCTGCCCAGGCCGCGGGTGGTGGAGTTCAGGTTGGCGATCAGCGCCGAGAGGTCGTCGCGGCGCGAGGACAGGGCGGTCACGAACCGCGAGCTGTCGACCAGGAAGCGCTCCAGCACCGGCGGGTCGTGGCGGAGCTCGCGGAACAGGCGGCTGGAGGCGGCGAGCTGGGGGCTCAGGTAGCGCAGTCCACGGTTGGCGGCCTCGGCGCGGCCGGCGTACTGGCGCTGACCACCCTTGTAGAAGTCCTGGAGCGCTTTGCGAGTGGGCCGGTCGAAGATGTTGAAGAACTGGTCCAGGTCCACGTTGGTGGTGGTCATGTCGATGCCGATCCGCCCCCCGTCGCGGATCCGGTTGCCCGCCTGGGGCTCGGGCGGCAGCATCAGCTGCACGTAGCGGTTGGCCGGCGAGGCCTGCCCGCCCTGGCGGATCACCGCGCGCGTGCCACCCCGCAGCGGCGCGTACTTCTCGTCGATCTGCAGCACCACGTCGGCCTGGCCGTTGGCGGTGATGCTGAAGTCCTTGACCACCCCGGCCTTGGTGCCCCCGACATCCACCAGGTTCCCCTTGACCAGCTGGCCGGCGTTGATGAAGCGCGCGGTGACCGTGTAGCCGTCGCCGCCGCGGAACAGCAATAGGCCCGCCAGCGTCGCGGCGGCCAGCACCGCCGCCAGGGCAGCGAAGCGCGTGACGCCCGATGGGCGCCGCGCCGGCTGAACCGCCTTCCCCCGCTCACCGTGCACGCAAGTCTCCCGGCCTGCATCGCCCTGCCTGGAAGCACCCTAACCCGGCTCGTGTGTGGATGCGCCACTTAGGATCCCCCCATGGAACGCCGACCCGACAGGCCCGAGCCCGACGACAACGACGACGAGTACCCGGCGGGCACCGAGGTCCCCACCGAGCCGCCGGGAGTCGATCCCGACGCCGATGACGAGGCGCCGGGGTTCGGCGACGACCCGCCGCAGGCCGACTAGAAGGTGTGGGTGTTCCCGGCCTAGGGCCGGTTGCGGCCGAGCAGGTCGTGCGCGTCGACCCACTCCTCGGCCACGATGGCCGAGCCCAGGGATAGCTCTCCGCACAGCACCGTGGCGCCCACGATCTCGGCGAACTTGCGCACCTTCCCGCTGCCGTAGCAGCCCATGGCCTCCAGGCACTCGCGCTGGGTGGGCAGGCCGGTGCCGCCGCCGTAGGTGGCCACGATCAGCGACGGGATGGTGATCGAGTAGTAGTAGTCGCCGTTCTCGCGGAGTTCGGCGTACACCAGCGCCGCCGAGGACTCGGCCACGTTGGCGGCGTCCTGGCCGGTGGCGATGAACACGGCCGTGATGCCGTTGGCCGAGTGCGACCCGTTGTTGTTCACGCCGGCCATGAAGCCGCCAAGGGACGAGGTCTGGCGGGCCTGGAACATGAGCCCGCTGTCGGAGCGCATCACGCTCTTCATCAGCTCGTTGGGGATCACCGCCTCGGCCACCACGCGCTTGCCGCGCGTGTTCAGCACGTTCACCTGCGAGGTCTTCTTGTCGGTGGCGAAGTTGGACTCCAGGAAGAAGCGCTCGATGCCGGGCGCGTAGTTCTCCACGATCCACTTGCACGCCGCGGCCGTGGCCTTACCCGTCAGGTTCTGGCCCGCCGCGTCGCCCGTCGTGTAGTTGAAGCGGGTGAACAGGATCCGCGACGCCGAGTACTGCTCCACCTCCTGCAACTGCCCGGTCGACGTGGTCTCCTCGGCCGCCGCCTTGATCGCGTCGAAGTTCTGGCCGAGCCATACGCCGAAGTCGCGGGCGCCGCGGGCGTCGGGGAAGATGAACGCCGGCGCGCGCTGCATGTGGTCCTCGGTCACGGT
>DASQLM010000070.1:0-4580 GCA_035630015.1 Thermoleophilaceae bacterium
AGAAGCTCGCTACCCTGCGGGGTCTCATGTCCTCGCAGACGCGCAACGAGCGCGGGGACGAGAGCCGCTTGGACCTCCGCACGCTGGCCATCGCCAGCGTCGCATCGGCGGTAGCGGCGATCGTGGTCTCGCGCTTCTGGACCTCAGGCACGCCCTTCGCGGCGGCCATCACCCCTGTCCTGGTCACGCTGTTCAAGGAAGCGCTGGACCGCCCCACCGCCAAGATCGCCGAGAAGGTGACGGTGTCGGCGCGGCCGCTGCCGCAGGCCGAGATCCGCGAGCCGGCCGCCAGCCGCGTGGGCCGCGACAGCCAGCGCGACGACGAGGGGCCGACCCGGCGCCTGGAGCCCACCCGCCCGGCCCATCCCGAGGCCGATGGCGACCCGTCCGACATCCGCGTGTACCGCCAGCAGCCTGCGAGGGCCGGGGGCCTGGGCCGCATCAACCCCAAGATCGCCCTGATCACCGGCCTGGTGGCCTTCGTGATCGCCGGCGTGGTGCTCACGGCCGGGCAGCTGGCCATCGGCAACCCTTTCGGCGACGACGGCAACGGCGCGATCATCCTGGGCGGCGGCAAGAACTCCAAGAAGTCCAGGGAGCAGAACACCACCACCGAGCAGCAGCAGACGGTGCCGGCCGACCAGCAGCAGACCACGCCGCAGCAGACCACGCCGGACGATCAGCAGACCGCGCCCGTCGAGCCCGAGCAGCAGCAACAGCAGCCCCAGCAACAGCGGGCCCCTACCCAGACCACGCCGCAGAACACCACCACCACACCGTCGCCGGGAACCGTGCAACCCTGAGGGAGTGAAGGCCGGAAGCGGGCGCGAGGAGACCGAGGAGGAGCGGCTCGATCGCAACCTCAACGAGCTGCTGGCGGAGACCCGGGTGGCCATCACCGGCGTCCAGGTGCTGTTCGCCTTCCTGCTAATCGTGCCGTTCAACGACCGGTTCCCCGAGCTGTCGGGGCTGCAGCGGCACATCTACCTGCTGAGCCTGCTTGGCGCCGGAGCGGCGACCGTTGCGCTCGTGGCCCCCATCGCCCAGCACCGGGCGACGTTCCGGATGCAGGACAAGCACCACCTCGTGCGCAGCGCCAACCGCTTCGCGCTGCTGGGGCTGGCCTGCCTGGCGGTGTCCATGACGGCCGCGGTCACGCTCGTGACCAGCGCGGTGTTCGGGACCGTTGCGGGCGTGCTGTGCGCTTCCGGGTCCGCGCTGGCGTTCGGCGTGTGCTGGGGCGTGTTGCCCTACTCACGCCGTCGCGCGCTGCGGTGATTCGCCCCGCCCGTCCCGGGTAGCGGGGCAGGCATGGGAATTATGGACAAGATCACTGGTCGGGCCAAGAAAGCCGCGGGCGACGTCGCGGACGACGCCTCGCTGCGTCAGCAGGGCCGTAAGGAAGAGGCCAAGGGCGACGCCAAGGAGAGCGCGGCGGCCAAGCAGGAGAGCGCCGACGCCGAAAAGGAGCGCGCCGCGAAGCTCGAGCGCGAGACCTGAGGGTCAGCGGCGGGGGCGGCGCAGCCGCCCGCTGTCGACCACCTCGAAGTCGGACCCGCGTACCCGGCCCAGCGTGGCCAGGTCGTCGTTCTTCCAGCCCCGTGAGGGCGCGCCGGACACGTACCAGGCCGACCCGTTGTCGGCCACCAGCGCCCCGTAGCGCTTGAGCGCCGTCAGCACGATGCGCGCCTGGCGCGGGTAGCGGGACGTGTCGAAGGACCTCTTGAGCCGCACGCGCTGTCCCATCGCGGGCAGCGACGGGTCCCTCAGCGACGACGCGAAGTGGGTGGCCGGGTAGATGAAGGCGTTCCGGGTGCGCGGCACGGTGATGCGCAGCGCGTGCTTGATGGCGCCCTTTCTGACCTCCTCGTAGCGGGCGAGCCCAGGGAAGATGGGCAGGCCGGCGGCGTCGGCCGACGTCCAGCCCCGGGGGCGGAGCTTGTTCGAGCGCAGGTTCCACACCGCGCCCGACCCGGCCCGCCATGAGCGGTCGCCCGCCGAGGGGTGGGAGTCGAACATCTCGTAGAGCTTGCAGCGCGACCGGTCCACCACGATCACGTGGCGGTCCCCGTCGCCCGAGCGGCCGCCCTCGATCGGCACGCCCTTGGGGATCGGGTAGGGGCCCTTGTCGGACTCCTCGGCGTACTCGAAGCTCACCGGCACCCGCTTCTGGCCGCGTCTGACTACCTTGTACGGGATGCCGATCGGGCGGCCCTCGTAGAGGCCGGAGCCGAAGTCGGCGTGGGCGCGGCGGTCGGCGCCGACGGCCTCGATCATGGCGGCCGAGCCCGAGAGCAGCGGCAGCTTGTCCACCCGCCGGTTCCAGTGGCTGTCGGCGGGGAAGGCGGGGCACCCGGCCACCGTGGCGGCGGCCAGGAAGGCGCTAATCAGCATTCCACTGCTGCCCGTCGCGCCCCACGTAGCCACCCTCGGCCCCGAAGATCACGTAGACGGCGTCCTGATCGCCCACGGCCGTGACCTTGCGCGGGGTGTCGGCCGCCACCCGGGCCAGCCCACCGACCTCGAGGCGGTGCTTGGTGCCGTCGCCGAACTCGATGTCGACGGCACCCTGGTGCACGAAGTACACCTCCTCCTGGCGCTCGTGGAGGTGGAAGTCGGGCTCCACCCCGACCGGCTGGACGATGGCGTTCACCCCCATTTCCGAGACGTCGAGCTCCCGGCGGATCTTGCGGAACCCGGGCCCGTCCCCCAGGTCGTCGAGGTTCGCGACCGACCAGCCCTCTCCCTTGTGCAGTGCCATGGCGCGAGCCTACCCGCCCGCGTCCTCCTCCTGGGGGAACGTCTCACCGCCCAGGTCGTCCTCGCCGACGGCGCCGGGGACCGACTCGTCGCCCTTCTTGGACTCCCAGTCGGTCTTCGCCTCGTCGATGTCGTCCTGCACCTCGTCGCCCTTCTGCTCCAGGTCTTCGACCTCGGCGTCCAGGTCCTCCGGATCCCGCTCCTGTTCGTTCATGGACGCCGCCTACCCCGGATCCGCCGGGAGCAACCGGTCAGCCGCCGGCGGCCTCGGCGCGCCGCAGCCCGGTCAGCGACCAGTAGCCGAACAGCAGGCACAGGCCCACGCCGCAGCCGTAGGCCAGGAGCCCCTGCACCGAGGCGCCGGAGATCAGGTCGCGGCCGGCCTCGACGATCGGCGTGATCGGGTTCACGTGCGCCACCGCCTCGACCCAGCCGTGCAGCAGGTTGATCGGCACGTACACCGGCGCCAGGAAGATGATCATGAAGACGGGCGTCTGCATCAGCGGGCCGGCCTGCAGGGAGCGGAAGCGCAGCGCGATGCCGGCCGCCCACAGCACGGCGGCCAGGGCGAGCAGCGCGCCCAGCAGGTAGAGCGCGAGCACGTCGGCGACGCCGCCGCTGATGTGCATCCCCACGGCGAAGGCCAGCACCGTGAGCATGATCCACACGAACACCGCGCGGGTGAGGGCGGCCAGCGCGTAGCCCACGATGATGGCCCAGCGGCGCGGGGCGGCCAGCAGCAGCCGGCGGCCGAACCCGGTCTCGAAGTCGCGCGCGATCGCGAACCCGGTGAACACGCCGCCGAAGGCCGAGGCCTGCAGGATCACGAACACGAACTGGAACGCCGTGTAGCCGTCGGGGAAGTCGAACCCGGGCGCGTTGGACACACCCGACAGGCCGCCGGCGAAGGCGGTGAAGAAGAACAACGGGAACAGCAGCGCGGGGATCACCAGCGCTGGGTTGGTGAAGAAGTTGTGCAGGTTGCGCCAGGCCACGGCCAGTGCGACGGAACGGGTCCTCATGTGCGCGTCAGCCTCGTGCGCAGGGACGTCACGGCCAGCGTCATGAACACCACGCCGATGGCGGTCGCGCAGCCGAAGGCCAGCGCCAGCGCCTCGGGATCCCAGCCGACGATGAACAGGCTGCGGATGCCCTCGATCAGGTAGCTGACGGGGTTGTACGTGGCGATCGTCCGGAACCAGTCCTGCTCGATCAGGTCACGCGGAAGCGAGCTCGACGACAGGAACAGGAAGACGAACAGGACCGGGAACAGCCCCTGCACGGCCTCGCTGCTGCCGGTGCGGAAGGCGAAGAAGAGCCCGATGCAGCCGAACGCGAACATGATCACGACTGCGAGCGCCACCAGCACCAGCACGCCCGCGGGGCCGGCGTCGAACGAGGCGCCGAAGGCCACGCCGATGGTCAGGTAGATCAGCGACTGGATCACGCCCAGCGCCACCACGCCCGCCAGCTGGGCCACGATCAGCGCGCCCCCGCCCATCGGGGTCAGCGCCAGGCGGTCGAAGAAGCCGGTCTCGATGTCGCGCGCCAGGTCGGCGCCGCCGTTGTTCACCGCAAAGATGGCCGCCTGGATGAACGGGACGGCGATGGCGAAGCTGAAGTAGGAGTTGGTCGGGAAGCCCGGCAGCTCGGTGGCCGCCTCCAGCCCGCCGGCGTTCACGGCCACCAGGAACAGCGGGAAGATCACGGTGGGCACGAACTGCGCCGGCTGGCGCAGCGTGCGCACGAACGAGCGCCGCGCCAATGCCGCGATCTGGATGCGCGTGGCCCGGCTCACTGGGCGACGGGCGCCTCGGCCG
>DASQLM010000071.1:0-15652 GCA_035630015.1 Thermoleophilaceae bacterium
CCGATGATGCTGACCACCGACCTGGCGCTGAAGGTCGACCCGGGCTTCGGGCCGATCACCAAGCGCTTCTACGAGAACCCCGAGCAGCTCGACGAGGCGTTCGCGAAGGCCTGGTACAAGCTGCTCCACCGCGACATGGGCCCGGTCTCGCGCTTCCTCGGGCCGTGGGTCGCGGAACCGCAGCTGTGGCAGGACCCGGTCCCTGCCGTCGACCACGAGCTGGTCGACGACGCCGACGTCGCGGCGCTCAAGGAGGCGATCCTGGCCTCCGGGCTGTCCGTCTCCCGGCTGGTCTCCACCGCCTGGTCGTCCGCGGCCTCGTTCCGCGGGACCGACATGCGCGGCGGGGCCAACGGCGCACGGATCCGGCTCGAGCCGCAGAAGGGCTGGGAGGCCAACGCGCCCGGCGAGCTGGCCGAGGCGCTGGGAACGCTCGAGGAGGTCCAGCAGGACTTCAACGACTCGCAGGAGGGCGGCAAACAGGTCTCGCTGGCCGACGTGATCGTCCTGGGCGGGTGCGCGGCGGTCGAGCAGGCGGCGAAGGCCGCCGGGCACGACGTGACCGTGCCCTTTACGCCCGGTCGCACCGACGCCTCCCAGGAGCAGACGGACGCGGAGTCGTTCGCCCCGCTGGAGCCCAGGGCCGACGCCTTCCGGAACTTCTTCCGTGAGGACGAGCCGCTGCCGCTGGAGCACGGGCTGCTGGACCGGTCCTACATGCTGACGCTGAGGGCGCCCGAGATGACCGTCCTTATCGGCGGCATGCGGGCGCTGGGGGCGAACTACGACGGTTCGGCCCACGGCGTCTTCACCGACCGGCCCGGCACCCTGACCAACGACTTCTTCGTGAACCTGCTGGACATGGGCACGGAGTGGGCGCCGGCCGGGGCCGAGCACGTGTACGAGGGGCGCGATCGGCGCACCGGGGACGTCAAGTGGACGGCCACGGCCGCCGACCTGGTCTTCGGCTCGCACTCCCAGCTCAGGGCGCTCGCGGAGGTCTACGCGTCCGACGACGCGGGCGAGAAGTTCGTCCGCGACTTCGTCGCCGCCTGGGACAGGGTCATGAACCTCGACCGGTTCGACCTGCGCTGACCGACGCCGCCCAGCCCGCTCGCTGACCCCGACAGTGGTTCCCGGCTTCGACCCGACGGTGCTGCTGTGGCTGAACCTGGTCGGGACGTTCGTCTTCGGTCTCAGCGGCGGGCTGGCCGCGGTGCGAGCGCGACTCGACCTGTTCGGCGTGGTCGCACTGGCAGCCGTCGTCGGGCTGGCGGGGGGCATCACCCGCGACCTCCTGATCGGCGTGCCGCCGGCGACGTTCCGAGACTGGCGCTACCTGGCCGCGGTGGGCGCGGCCGGACTCGTGTGCTGCGTGGCGATGCCGGCACTGGAGCGGATCTGGCGCGGAGTGCTGATCTTCGACGCCGTCGGCCTTGGCGTGTTCTGCGTGACGGGCGCGAGCAAGGCATTGGAGTTCGGCGTCGGCCCAGTGCAGGCGGTCGTCCTCGGCGCGATCACCGGCATCGGCGGGGGACTGCTGCGCGACGTGCTGCTGGGCCAGGTCCCCACGGTCCTGCGCCACGACCTCTACGCGATCCCGGCGCTCCTCGGGGCCGCGGTGGTCGTCGTCGCCGACCAGGCCGGGAGCAACAGCGCGCTGTTCGCGGTGCTCGGCGCCGCCCTCTGCTTCACGACCCGCGCCATCGCGCTGCACCTCGGCGTGAACGTCCCGACCGCTCCGGGCATGCGCGGTAAAGACGATCCCGAGGTTCTCTAGTTTTGTACTAAAGATGGACTTCCTCTCCGATCAGCCGCCCTGGTTCGTGCTCGGCCCCTGCCTGGGCCTGCTGGTGGTGGGCCTGCTGGCCACGCTGAACGTACGAATGGGGGTCCTGGGCGGGTGGTCCGACCTCCTGGACCGGATCGACGGCCGCGCCGGCAGCGTGTCCTGGAAGAGTTGGTTCTTCCTCGGCGTGATCCTGGGCGGGCTGGTCTTCCACATCGCCGCGGGCACGACGACCACCGGGGTGGGGGACGGGTACGGCTGGCTCTCGCGCGAGTTCTCGCCGCCCGTGGTCGGAGCGGTGCTGGTGGCCGCCGGGCTGTTGATCGGCTACGGCGCCAAGACCGCCGGCGGATGCACCTCCGGCAACGGCCTCGGCGGTACCTCGTTCGGCTCGCCGGCGGGGCTGGCGTCGACCGCCACCTTCATGGGCACCGCCGTCGCCGCCTCGCTGCTGATCGGGGTGTTCGTATGAACCGCGCGCGGCCCGCGGTCGTGGCCACCGCCTTCGGCCTGGCCTTCGGCTTCCTGCTCTCCTGGGGCACGCTGACCGACCCGGACACCATCCACGACATGCTGCGCCTGCGCGACGCCTACGTGTTCCTGATGATGGGCGCCGCCGTGGCGGTGGGCTTCGCCGGCATCAGGCTGCTGACCCGCCGCCCGCGCCGGGCCGCTGTCACCGGGGACCCGATCGTGGTGCGCACCGACGCCGTCCAGCGCCGCCACGTGGTGGGCAGCGCCATGTTCGGCCTGGGCTGGGCCATCGCGGACACCTGCCCCGGCCCGGTCGCCGCGCAGCTCGGCCAGGGGTTGCCCTGGGCCCTGTGCACCGCCGCCGGCATCACCGGCGGAGTGCTGCTGTTCCAGGCGCGCCGCCGGGCCCGGCGGCCCGTACGCCGCGCGATCGGGCAGACCTAAGGCGACGGAACGGGGTCTTCCGAGCGCGCCTGCTGCTCGGCCCACGCCGCCCGGAAGGCCTCGACCACGACAGGGTCGAACTGGCTGCCCGCGCAGGCGCGGAGCTCGCGCAGCGCCTCGTCGGGCGTGCGCGGGCTGTTGTAGGGCCGGTGGGAGGTCATCGCGTCGAACGAATCGGCCACGAACACGATCCGTGAGGCCAGCGGGATGCTGTCGCCGGCCAGCCCGTCCGGGTAACCGGTGCCGTCCCAGCGCTCGTGGCTGGAGCGGACGATCCGCGCCACCTCGTTCAGGGCCGGCGCCGCGGCGATGATGCGCTCGCCGATCAGGGTGTGGTTGCGGATGAAGCCGAACTCCTCGTCGGTCAGCGGGCCCGGCTTGGACAGGATCTCGTCCGGCACGGCCACCTTGCCAACGTCGTGCAGCTCGGCCGCATGGCGCACGTTGGCCACGTCGTCCTCGCCGAGCGCCAGCCGGAGGGCCACCTGCTCGGCCAGCCCCGCCACGTCGTGCATGTGGCTCGACAGGTCGGTGTTGCGCTCGGCCAGCGCACGTACCAGCACGTCCTTGCTCTGGCGGGTCGCGGACGCCCGGCCCGCGTTCTTCTGCGCGTACATCCGGCGGTCGGCGATGCGCAGCGCCTCGCCCGCGTCGTCGGTCTCCAGCGGCAGCACGATCGACCCATGTGAGCTGGTGATCGAGAAGCCCTCACCGTGCTCGGAAAGCGCGACGGCTGCCCCGGCCACGATCGGTGCGGCCACCTGCTCGCCGGGCTCGAACAGCGCGCAGAACTCGTCGCCGCCCATGCGGTAGGCGGTGCCGCGCCCGTCCAGGTACGTGGCCAGGTTCTGTCCCAGCCGCGAGAGCAGGGCGTCGCCCGCGGGGTGGCCGAAGGTGTCGTTGTAGAGCTTGAAGCCGTCCAGGTCGAACAGCACCAGCACCACGGGCCGGGTGTCCTCGGCACGGGGGATGGCGCGGGCCAGGTCGCGCGTCAGCGCGCGCCGGTTCAGCAGGCCCGTGAGCGAGTCGTGGTGGGCCTCGTCGCGGGAGACGAGCAGCATGCGCACGTTGTCGCGGAACGTGAAGATCAGCCGGCCCATCACGGCCAGCATCGACGCGGCGGCCAGGAGGATGGCCAGCGCGTTCAGGTCGGCGAAGCAGCCGTAGATCAGCAGCCCCAGGCCCACCGTGGCGAAGCTCAGGGGCATCACGATCAGGCGCAGGCCCTCGCGTGGCGCCTCGGTCTCGGTGCGCGGCTGCCAGGCGGCAGCGGCCACCAGCGTCAGCCCGATCCACCAGCCGGCGTCGAACCAGCTAGAGGACTCGTACGTGCCGCCGGCCACCTGCACCAGGTACAGCGAGTCGGCCAGCCAGAAGGTCAGGATGCCCAGGCCCAGCAGCGCCCAGGTGCGGTCCATGCGCCAGCCGGTGGCGGCCAGGGCGCCGACCACGAAGCCGCCCATGATCAGGTCGGTCACCGGGTACGCCAGCGTCGTGGCCACACCGAGCGGATCGCCCGACGCCGCGGACAGCGCGGTGTCGAAGACGATGGCGGCGCTGACCGCCGCGATCGACAGGGCGGCCGTGAACCCGTCGGCCAGGAGTGTCATCGGGATCGCGCGCACGCGGGAGCGCAGCAGCACGACCAGGCCCGCCATCATCAGGGCCGGCCACAGCAGGTAGCCGGCGTCCGCGGGGGAGGGGACCGGCACGGTCTCGGCCGTCCACAGGACCCCGGTGTAGTAGATCTCGCCGAAGGTCCAGGCCAGGATGCCGGCGGCGATCAGGCCCCAGGCCAGCCGCTCCTCGCGAACGAGCACGGCCCGGGCGGCGCACAGGCATCCGGCGGCCACCAGTACGGCATCGTGCACGTAACGGCCGAACAGCGGCCCGGCGTCGAAGTCACCGAAGAAGGCGTTGCGCACTGCCGCCACGGCCAGCCAGGCGCCCAGCACGAGGAATATGACGCGTACGGCGCGCGGTGCCGATCCCACCCTACGACTATCGACAGCTCACCCGGGGGCTTGATAGCGGCCACCTGAAGTGGGATCAGGGTGTACCGCGTTGAGGCGAGCGACCGGGGCCCACCGAGGGGTACGCACTCGGAATGGGCCCCGCGCTCGAATGGCTCTCGGTCAGACGTGGGAGTACCCTGCGCCCTCTTTCAGGACCGAATCGCCTACCGGGGCGCTATCCGGGTCCGGGAGCCCGAAACGAGGTCGCACGCATCCGCAAGCGCGCGCCCAGCGCGCCGAAGGCCACCCCGAAGAAGCAGTTGAACACGAACAGCAGGGCGTTCGGGTGGGGCAGCAGGTCGGCATGGACCGCGTCGATGGCCTCGTTGGTCACCAGGATCCCGGCGGTGAACAGCGCACCGCCCAGCAGGCCGCGGCGGGCGCCGCGGGCGACCGTGTCGTGGTCCAGGCCGGCGCCGATCCCGCCCAGCGCGGCCAGCGCCAGCAGCACGAAGTAGACCGCGCCCGACCAGTCGAGCGCGAAGCCCGCCAGGACCCCGAAGGCCACGGGCAGCACGCCGGCCAGCACCACGATCAGCGCCGGGGGCCGGTCACGCATCAGCGGCGGCAGGCGCGAGGCGGAGGCGGGCTGGTCGGCGGCCATGAGCGGACGCCGACCCTCTCACATCCCGGTCACGGCAGGGCCTCGCGGGGCGCCAGCGCGATCGTGGCCAGCGCCAGGGCCGCAGCCACCGCGAACACCCCGGCGAAGCTCCACGCGTCCGCCAGTGCCCCAAGCAGCGGGGGCCCGGCCAGCAGGCCCAGCGCCAGCACCGCCATGATCGCCGCGAGGCCGGTGGAGGGCCGCGCGGCGTACACCCGCGCGCTCCAGATCACCTGCACCGCGACCGCCGCGTTGTAGGCCACGCCGAAGAGCACCGCCGAGATGGTCACCAGCACCGGGTCGCCGGGCCACGAGCCCAGCATTGCCAGGCCTACCGCCACCCCGGCCATGGCCAGGGTGAAGGTGGCCCGACCGCCGATGCGCCGGATCAGGTCGCCGCTGACGCTGCCGCCGATGCTGGCCAGCCCCACCACGATCAGGAACGTGCGGCTCTGGGCCCGGTCGAGCCCACCGGCGTTGGCCAGATGATCGACGCCGAACGTCCAGTACACCGACGAGGACAGCCCGATGCCCAGGGCGCCCAGCAGTAGCGGGCCCGACCGCGGGCAGACGAACCAGCCCAGCCGCAGGGGGTCGGGGGCCGCCGTCTGCCGCTCGGGGCCGGGTAGCACCAGCAGCGCCCACACGGTGGCGGCGGCGGCCAGCGCCGCGAAGACCAGCCAGGCCGTGCGCCAGGCGCTGCCGACCACCAGGGCCACGGGGGCCGCCACGCAGATCCCCCACCCGGTGCCCGCGTTGATGGCGGCCAGCACACGAGCCTGGGCGCCGGACGGCAGCCTTCCGGCCACGACGTCGGAGAAGGGTGGGAACACCAGCCCGGCGCTGGACCCGGCCACCAGCAGGCCCGCGAACAGCACGATGGGCGAGCCG
This sequence comes from Thermoleophilaceae bacterium, assembly GCA_035630015.1. Classification (GTDB taxonomy): domain Bacteria; phylum Actinomycetota; class Thermoleophilia; order Solirubrobacterales; family Thermoleophilaceae; genus JAAYBF01. The sequence goes on from DASQLM010000071.1 coordinate 6,218, forward strand.
GCCAGCCCGGCGATGGTCATGCCCGCGACCGCCGCCAGCCCGCCGGCCCCGACGATGGTGCGCGGCCCCAGCCGGGCGGTCAGCAGGCCGGCCGCCAGGCAGGTGGCCAGGTAGGCCACGTAGGAGGCGGCGGCCAGGAGCCCCAGCGCCGAGCTGCTGAGCGAGAAGGTGGCGCGGATGTCGGGCGCCAGGAGGCCGAAGCCGTAGCGGGCCATGCCGAAGGTCACGCCCACCACGCCGACGCCGGCTGAGGCCACCATCAGCGGCCTCGCGGACGGGACCGCGCTCATCGGACGGTGTGCTGGAGCGGGCACCCGGTGGGCTGGCCGCAGCAGGAGTCGCGGTCGCACATCCGGCACACCGTCAGCGCGCCCGGCCGGGTGTCCGTCAGGCCGGCCACCAGCTTCGCCAGCAGCGGCAGCAGCCGCTCGCGGTCCTCAGGATCCAGCGGCTCCAGTACCCGTTCGAGCACACCGGAGCGGTCCGCGAGCGCCGCTCGTGCCGCCCGTTCTCCCGACGTGGTCAGCCGCAGCGACCCGGTGCGCCCGTCGGGGCCGGGCCCGCGCTCGAGCAGCCCGTCGGTGACGAGCCGGTCGGCCAGCTTCACCGCGGCGGGCTGGGAGATGCCCAGCACCGGGGCCAGCGCCCCGACGGGCCGGCCCGGATACGCCTGGATGTGGATCAGGGCCGCGGCATGCGCGCCGGCGCGGCCCAGCGGCGTGTCCACCGCCGCGCGCACGCGGTCGGTGGCCGCCAGCGCTACGGCACCGAGCAGCTGGGGGAGAGGATCCCTGGCCATGCCATATGCATAACCAGGTTATGTATTGCGGAAACGCCGGGGTCAGGAGCCCGGTCGCCGGTAGTCCACCGCCAGGTCGGCGGCCTTGTCGATCTGCTCGGGGGTCACCAGGACCACCGTGCTGATCATCGTTGCGCCCGACTGGTTGATGCTGAGCGCCAAGGCGGCGACCGTCTCGTTGTCCGGCAACTCGGCGATCGCGTAGACGTCGGCGTCGCCGAACGCGAAATAGAAGGACTCCAGCGTCCCGCCGGCCCCGCCGATCATCTCGTCGATGGCATCCCGGCGGGCCGTGCCTCCCGAGGCCGATAGCCCCGCGACTCCCTCCGGGCCGTAGTTCGCCTTGATCAGGTAGTGGGGCATGGCTCTCCGCCTTCCGGTGTGGGTGTGGGGCGAGCCTACCTCCTGTTGGCGGCAGTCAGTCACTTTTCGAAACCTACTCTGGTAGCGTGCCGCGCTCCTCATGCTCGAGCGCGTCGCGGACCTGACCTGGAAGCGGCCGAAGGCCGTCCTGGCCGCGGTGTTCGCGTTCGTGGTCGTGGCCGGGGTGTTCGGCCACGACGTGGAGCGGCACCTGAAGGCCGCCGGCTTCACAGACAGCGCTTCCGAGAGCGAACGGGCGACCGGGCAGCTGCGCGAGGAGCTCGGCTACGACCCCACGCCGGGCATCGTGCTGCTGGTCCGGGCCCGGGACCACGGGCGCCTGGACGTCCGCAGCCCCGCGTTCCGGCGGGAGGTCGACCGCCTGGCCCGCGAGCTGGATCGCACCCGGCACGTGGGCAGGGTGGTCAACCCGTTGCGCGACCGGCGCGAGGGCAGGGCGCTGATCGCCCGCGACGGGCGCTCCCTGGTGCTGTCGGGCCACCTGTCGACCCAGGACATCGAGGACGAGGGCGGCGACGCCGCCGAAGAGGCCAAGCGGCGGCTGACGCCCAGCACCCTCGACGTGCGCATGGGCGGGTTCGCGCCCTCGTTCAACGAGGTCAACGATCAGACCCGGAAGGACCTGACCAAGGCCGAGCTGATCGCCTTCCCGATCCTGGCCGTGCTGCTGCTGGTGGTCTTCCGCGGCGTGGTGGCGGCGGCCATCCCGCTGGTGATCGGCGTGTTCTCGATCCTTGGTGCGTTCCTGATGCTGCGGCTGATGTCGGGCATCGTGGACACGTCGCTGTTCGCGCTGAACATCGCCACCGCGCTCAGCCTGGGCCTGGCGGTGGACTACGCGCTGCTCATGGTCTCCCGCTACCGCGAGGAGATCGACGTCGGCGGCGCCACCCGCGAGGCCCACCACAAGATGGTCATGACCGCCGGCCGCACCGCCCTGTTCTCCGGCTTCACGGTGGCCGTGGCCATGGCCTCGCTGGTGCTGTTCCCACAGCGGTTCCTGTACTCGGTGGGCGTGGCCGGCGCGGTGGTGGGCCTGGTGTCGGCCGTGATCGCCGTGCTGGTGGTGCCGGCGGCGCTGGCGCTGCTGGGCACACGCGTGAACGCGCTCTCGGTGCGCAGCGGCCCGGCGGTGTCCGACGACTCGGGCGGCTGGTACCGGCTGGCGTGGGGCGTGATGAAGCGCCCCGCGCTGGTGGCCCTGGCCAGCGGCGCGCTGCTGCTGGCCGCCGCGGCGCCGCTGCTGTCCACCGTCCTGACCGGTCCCAGCGCGGAGGCGGTACCGCCGGGCCAGCCCTCCTACGGCGCGAACGAGGCCATCGAGGCCGCCTACCCGCGCAGCGTCAGCGAACCGATCACGGTGGCGGTCGGGGGTAAGCAGACTCCCCGGCAGCTCGCGGCGCTGTCACGGCGGATCCGGGGCCTGGAGGGCATCGCGGACGGGACCCCCTTCGCCCGCGCGGGCCCCGGCCTGGCCTACGCCACCTTCGGGCCCGACCGCCCCGCGCTGGACGCCGGGCCCCAGGACGCCGTGGACCGGATCCGGGAGCTGCGCCCGACGGGCGGCGGCGACGTGCTGGTCACCGGGAACACCGCCCGGTTCATGGACGAGAAGTCGAGCCTGCTCGACCATCTACCGCTGGTGGCCGCGGTGGTGGCGCTGTCCACCTTCGTGCTGCTGTTCATGCTCACCGGCTCGGTGGTGATCCCGATCAAGACGCTGCTGATGAACACGCTGACGCTGGCGGCCACGCTGGGCCTGCTGGTGCTGGCCTTCCAGGAGGGCGTGCTGGATACACCGATGGACTACATCGGCCCGGCGGCGGTCGAGGTGACCAGCCTGGTGTTCCTGTTCGCCGTGATCTTCGGCCTGGCCACCGACTACGCCGTGCTGGTGGTGGCGCGGATCAAGGAGCAGCACGACCTGGGGGTGCCGAACGAGGAGGCGGTGGCCGTGGGCATCGGGCGCACGGGCCGGGTGATCACCGCCGCGGCGGTCATGATCGCCGTGGTCTTCCTGGCCTTCGGCGTCAGCTCCGTGTTCTTCATGAAGCAGATCGCGGTCGGCCAGGCCGTGGGCGTCCTCCTGGACGCGACGATCGTGCGCGCGCTGCTGGTGCCGTCGCTGATGGCGCTGCTGGGAGAGTGGAACTGGTGGGCGCCCGGGCCGCTCAGACGGCTGCAGGCTCGCTTCGGCTTCCAGGAGGCGTGACCGGGGCGATGTTGCCGCGGTCCAGCGGCTCGCCGCACTCCGAGCAGGCGGCCACCGCATGGGTGACCTGTCCGCACTGCTCGTGGCGGAAGAGCATCGGCGGTCCGTCCGCGCCGGCCTCCCAGCGGTCGCCCCAGGCGATCATGGCCAGCAGCACGGATCCCAGCTCCGACCCCTTCTGCGTCAGCAGGTAGTCGTGGCGGGGCGGGTTGTCCTGGTAGGCCCGGCGCTCGACCACGCCGGCCTCCTCGAGTGAGGCCAGGCGCTCGGCCAGCACCTTGCGCGAGATGCCCAGGTCGGCCTGGATGGCGTCGAAGCGGGTGATGCCGGCGAACAGGTCGCGCAGGACCAGCAGCGTCCAGCGCGAGCCGACGATCTCGAGCGTGCGGGCGATCGAGCAGTTGAGGTCGCTGAACGTGGACGGGGCCACGCCGCTGATCGTAGCGAGCGCGTTCCCGATGGGAACTGAGTCACTCCCGCAGCCGCTGCTTGACCACCTTGCCCATCGCGTTGCGGGGGAGCTCGTCCACGAACCGGATCTCGCGCGGGCGCTTGTGGGGCGCCAACGCGGCGGCCACGCGGTCGATCAGCTCGCGGGCCTCGGGAGCCTGGCCCTCCCGCGGCACCACCCAGCCCACGATCCGCTCGCCCAGATCCGGGTCCGCCTCGCCGGTCACGGCGGCCTCGGCAACACCCGGGTGCTCCAGCAGCGCCACCTCGACCTCGCCGGCGCCGACCTTGTAGCCCGCGGTCTTGATCAGGTCCATCGAGCGGCGGCCCACGATCCGCAGGTAGCCGTCCGGGGCGCGGGTGGCCACGTCGCCGGTGTGGAACCACTCGCCGCGCATGGCCTCGGCCGTGGCGTCGGGCCGGTTGAGGTAGCCGCTGAACAGGTTGGGCCCGCGCACCACGACCTCGCCGATGGTCTCGTCGTCCCGGGCCTGCACGTCGGCGCCGTCGTCGTCCACCAGCCGCAGCTCCACGCCCGGCAGCGGCCCGCCCACGTAGCCGGCACGCCGCTCGCCGTCTGCGCGCACCGCGGTGTTCATCAGCGTCTCGGTCAGGCCGTAGCGCTCCACGATCCGCTGGCCGCTGACGCGTTCGATCGCCTCGAAGTCGGGCCGGGGCAGCGGGGCGGATCCCGACACCAGCAGCCGGGCGCCGCGCAGCGCCGCCCCGATGCCGTCGTCGTCCGCCGCCGCCTCGGCCAGCCGGTGGTACATGGTCGGCACGCCGAACGCCATCGTCGCGCCCTGCTCGAAGGCGCCGGCCAGGGCGGCGGGCTCGAAGCGCCCGACGTGGTGCAGCTGCCCGCCGAGGCGCAGCGGTCCCAGCAGGCCCACCACCAGGCCGTGCACGTGGAACAGGGGCAGGGCGTGGGCCAGCCGGTCGCCGGCCGTCCACTCCCAGGCGTCGGCCAGGGCGTCCAGGTTCGAGGCCACGGCGCGGTGGGGGAGCACCGCGCCCTTGGGCGCGCCCGTGGTGCCCGACGTGTAGACGATCAGGGCCGGGTCGGCGGGATCGCGCCGGCGCGGCGCCAGCTCGCCGCCGCGACGGCCCACGTCCACCGCCAGCTCGCGTGGCGGCTGCTCCAGATCGGGGAGGGCGCCGTGGGGTGCGCCCGCGATCACGTCAGGCCGGCTGTCCTCCAGCACGTGGCGCAGCTCGTCGTGGCCGAGCCTGGGGTTGACCGGCACCAGCGGGATGCCGGTGGCCAGCGCCGCGGTGACCGCCACGCAGGTCTCCAGCGAGGAGTCGGCCCACACGGCCAGGCGCTCGGCGTTGCCGGCGTCCGCGGCCACGGCCGCGGCGGCTCCGGCCAGCTCCGCGTACGTCAGCGCGCGGTCGCCGAGGCGGACGGCGGGCGCGTCGCCCAGCTCCTGCAGACGCGGCATCAGCGGTTCGGCGTCCATCGGACCGCAACCTAGAGAACCCGCATCCGACTGCCGCGTGGGGGCGCCGGGGCGCGGTAGCATCGCCGCGTGCGGAGGCGACTGATGACGGTGCTGCCCCTGGTGCTGCTGGGGGCGTTCTTGGTGGTGCCCGTGCTGAGCGCGACGGGCCAGCTTCCCCAGCTGAACGATCTGTTCGTGCTGAGCAAGGGCGAGGGGCAGAAGCCCGCGCTGGCGCCGGTGCAGCGCAACGGCGAGCCGCCGCTGGTGGCCACGCCGCGCGCCAACTGCGTCTCGGGCGGCAAGCGAGAGCCGGGCATCCAGGGCCGCGTGCCCGCCAACGCGGCCGCCAACGGGCTGAGCTGCAACACCACCCTGATCGGCCGCTCGGGCAACTCGGGCGGGTTCAAGGTCCACCGCTACGTGGACCGCGCCGGCCACGAGTGTGCCTTCTACGACACCGCGCTGCTGTTCCCGACCAACGCGGTTCGGCTGGACGGCACGTCCGGCGGCGTGGCGGTCCTGGACATGTCCAACCCGGCCAGGCCACGCGAGACGGCGCGGCTGACCGAGCTGCCCATGCTCAGCCCGCACGAATCCGTGGAGCTGAACACCAAGCGCGGCCTCCTGGCCGCCGTGCTGGGCAACCCGGCCACATACCCGGGCCTGGTGTCCATCTACGACGTCAGCGGCGACTGCCGGAAGCCGGTGCTCCAGTCCACCGCGGCGGTGGCCCGCCTGGGCCACGAGAGCGGGTTCTCGGAGGACGGCAACACCTTCTACGCCACCTCGACCGGTACCGAGTCGATCTCGGCGGTCGACGTGAGGGACCCCAAGAACCCGAAGAACATCTGGCAGGGCGCCATCACCTCCCACGGCATGTCGCTGCGGCCCGACGGCAACCGCGCCTACCTGGCCGATCCCGGTGGCCAGCTGGTCACGCTGGACACCAGCGAGATCCAGGCCCGCAAGCCCAACCCGCAGGCACGCGAGATCAGCCGGCTGACCTGGAAGTCCGCGTCGATCCCCCAGAACGCGCTGCCGTTCACCAAGGGCGGCAAGCCCTACATCCTGGAGTTCGACGAGTACACCGCGGGCACCACCGGCGGCGGTGGCGCGGACGAGGTGGGCGCAGGCCGCATCATCGACATGTCCGACGAGCGCAAGCCGAAGGTGATCGCCCAGCTGCGCCTGCAGGTCAACCAGGCCGCCGACCACGCCGCCGCCCGCGACGACCCGGGCGCGCTCAGCCCCGTCCAGGGCTACGCGGCGCACTACTGCGACCTGGACTCGCGCGTGGACCCGAAGGTCGTGGCGTGCTCGTTCATCACCTCCGGCCTGCGCGTATTCGACGTGACCGAGCTGACCAAGCCCAAGGAGATCGGCTACTTCGTGGCGCCCACCAAGGGCCGGACCGAGAACGGCTACATGGCAAGCAGCTTCGCCATGTCCAAGCCGGAGATCGTCCCCGGCCGGCGCGAGGTCTGGTACTCCGACGGCGCCACCGGCTTCTACAACGTGCGCGTGGACCAGCGCGTGTGGCCCAAGACGTCCGCGGCGGGCACCACCCGCGGCTGCCTGGCCCGGCGCTCGCCGGTCGGGCCGCGCAACATCGGCCGCGTGCGGCTGGGTCTGAGCAGGAAGACCCTGGCCCGGCGCCTGCCCGCGCCCGCGCGCAAGACCAAGCGCTCCTGGCGCTGGTGCGTGAAGGGCGGCAAGGGCACCGTCTCGGCCGCGTTCACCCGCAAGGGCAAGGTGGCGCTGGTGACCACCACGGCCCCGCGGCACGGCAACCGCGGCGTGCTGGTGGGCAGCAGGACGAAGAAGGTGCGGTCGTCCTTCAGGCGCCGGCTCGCGGTCAGCAAGACGCTGTTCCGGGCCAACAAGAGCAGCCCGAGGCTGCTCGGCGTGCGCAAGGGCAAGGTCCGCTACTGGGCCGTGACCACGCGCAGGACCATCAAGCGCAAGCGGGACCTGCGCGCCTACCTGCACTACGCGGGCGTGGCCGCCAAGGCCAAGCCCAAGCGCAAGCGTTAGCCGCCGCGGCGCCGGCCGCCGCGTTTGGGTCTTCTGGCCAGCGGGGAGGTTGCCCGCAGATCAGGAGCGCGGCTTCGTCGGGGAGTCCGCGCTCACAAACCTCGTCGACCTAGGAGGTCGATTTCGTGATTCTCAGACGAGCTCTGGGCCTATTGGCCGTTGCTGCGGTGGCCTGCGTCGGCGCCGCGCCGGCGGCGTCCGCGGCGCCCACCGGCAGCCAGAAGCTGCAGAACGCCCTGACGGTGAAGAACATCGTCAACCACGAGCGCCAGCTGGCGGCCATCGCGGGACGCAACGGCAACACCCGCGCATCGGGCACGCCGGGCTACGACAAGTCCGTGGAGTACGTGAGCAAGAAGCTCACGAAGGCGGGCTACAAGGTCACCAAGCAAACGTTCCTCTTCCCCTACTTCGAGGAGACCGCGCCGGCGTCGTTCGAGCGCGTGTCGCCGCAGCCGAAGACCTACACCGAGGACGAGTTCAGCGTCATGCAGTACTCGGGCAGCGGTACGGCCGAGGGCAAGATCGTGCCCGTGGACGTGACCGTCCCGCCGACGCCGGAGCCGTCCAGCAACAGCGGCTGCGAGGCGGCCGACTTCGCCGGCTTCACGGCGGGATCGATCGCCCTGGTCCAGCGCGGCACGTGCGACTTCGGGGTCAAGGCCCAGAACGCGAAGGCGGCCGGCGCATCGGCGGTGGTCATCTTCAACGAGGGCCAGCCGGGCCGCACCGACGGTGAGGGCGGCACGCTGGGCGCGCCGATCGACATCCCGGTGATCTTCAGCTCCTACGCCGCGGGCGAGGAGCTGGTGAACCTGGCCAAGGCCGGCGACGTGAACGTCAAGATCACCACGTCGACCATCAGCGAGACGCGGCCCACGTACAACGTGATCGCCGACTCGCCGACGGGCCGCAAGGGCCGCACACTCGTGGTGGGCGCGCACCTGGACTCGGTCGTCGAGGGCCCGGGCATCAACGACAACGGCAGCGGCACCTCCACCAACCTGGAGATCGCCCTGCAGATGGCCAAGAAGAAGATCGAGCCGCGCAACCGCGTGCGGTTCGCCTTCTGGGGTGCCGAGGAGTCCGGCCTGCTGGGCTCCACCGACTACGTCGGCAAGCTCAGCGACGCCCAGAAGGACCAGATCGCGGCGAACCTGAACTTCGACATGCTCGGGTCGCCCAACTACGCACGGCTGGTCTACGACGGTGACGGCTCCGAGGACCCGGAGACCGGCCCCGGCCCCGTGGGCTCGGACACGATCGAGCGGATCTTCAACCGCCACTTCGCGTCCAAGGGCCTGGCCACCGAGCCGACGGCGTTCGACGGCCGCTCCGACTACGGGCCGTTCATCGATGCCGGCATCCCGGCGGGTGGCCTGTTCAGCGGTGCAGAGGAGCTCAAGACCGCCGAGCAGGTGGCCAAGTTCGGCGGTACCGCCGGGCTGGCGCTGGACCCGTGCTACCACCAGGCGTGCGACAACATCAACAACCTCAACAAGCAGGCGCTTGACGAGCTTGGCGATGGTGCCGCTCACGCGGTGTACGTGCTGGCGCAGCGCAAGAAGTCGATCGTGGTCCTGAAGAAGGCCAAGAGTGCCAAGAAGGCCAAGGCGGCGAAGAGGTCGTCGAAGGCGTCCAGCAGGAAGCTGGCTCGCAGCTTCGACTACCGGGGCAGCCACCTGTTCCGTTAGCCGGACGCAGTACGTGATGCAGCTCGAGGGGCGGCGCGAGAGCGCCGCCCCTCCTGCGTTCTAGACGCCCGCGGGCTGGCGCTCGCGCTCTTCGACCTTGCCGGCGCGGTCCTCGTGGCCGCCCTCGAGCGACACGTTGGGCAGCGCCCGGTCCAGCCACCTGGGGATCCACCAGGCCCTGTCGCCCAGCAGCGCCATCAGCGCGGGGGAGACCACCATGCGCACGATCAGCACGTCGATCAGGATCGCCGCGCCCAGCCCGACGCCGAACATCTTCACGATCGTGTCGTCGCCGGTGGCGAAGCCCAGGAACACCGACGCCATGATCAGGCCGGCGGTGAGGATGACCTTGGCGATCCGCGACAGGCCGTGGGCCACGCTCTCCTTGGGCGAGTCGCCCTCGAAGTACGCCTCCCG